>NZ_CAJPHM010000034.1:0-74746 GCF_905339955.1 Burkholderia sp. BCC1996 | reverse complement strand
CCAGTAATATTGATAATTCACGTTATGTCAACTACGAGGACTGACCAAACCGATGCCCCGAAAAACTGACGCCCGACGAAATGCTCGCTTGGCTCGGCGTGCACGCGTCGCATTACCTTTCGAGCCAGCGCAACCTCGCGCACTACGTGCGTGGCAGGAACGTCGTAGACGCGATTCGCGCGCGAAGCACGACGGCCCATTCGCCGCCGCCCTCGCGCGGTGATTGAACGACTGGCTCGACGAAGAAGTCGTGAGCTTCGATCCATACGCCATTCCGCCGGCCCAGCCGGCTGCATAGACCACGGCGGACCGGCGCGACATTCGCGGTCGGCCCCGGTGACGCTACGCATGCGCCGCAGTGCGGGCGCGCGGGCGGGCGCGCGTTCGTGTCGGAGCTGGCTCCGGCGTCGCTTCGGCCGCCGACTGTGCCGGCGCAACGGTCAGATGCAATCCCAACGCGCCGACAACCTTCATGATCGTTGCAAACTCCGCGTTCCCACCTTCCGACAGCGCACGATAGAGTGCTTCCCGCTTTACGCCGGACTCGCGCGCCAGCGCGGTCATGCCGCGCGCTTTCGCGACGTTCCCGAGCGCGGCCTGGATCAGGCGCGGATCGCCATCTTCGAACGCTTGCGCCAGGTAGTGACGAATCGTTTCCTCGTCCTTCAGGTACTTCGAGCCGTCGAATTCGGCCAGTTCGCTGATTTTCATCTTCAATCCTCCAGTTCACCGGCGATTTGCTTCGCCGTCTTGATGTCCTTTTTTTGCGTCGACTTGTCCCCGCCACACAACACCACGACGATGATTTTTCCGCGCCGCACGAAGTAGGCCCGGTATCCCGGCCCTACGTCGATCTTCATTTCGTTGACACCGTCACCGACTGCGCGCCACTGGCCAAGGTTGCCGAGCTTCGCCCGCTCGATGCGCAGACTGATTGCCGCGCTGCCGACCGGATCGCGAAGCCCATCGAGCCAGCTATCAAATTGGGGGGTGGTCAGGACTTTGAACATGAATGAATTGTAACCCATAGGGGACACCATAGCCACTGTCTCGTCGCCCAACTGGATCGGCCGGCCCCCGCGTCGGCACCCACCAACCGTCAACTACTCTCCGCAGCGGAGAAGTCGCCGGGCGGCAATGGTCGATTCGCCACGTCCTTTGCTTCGGCGCGCGTCAGGCCGAGCGTCTGCAATACCATCGCCGCGGCCCGCTCGGGAAGCCGGCCTTCGTCTCCCGCCGGCGTCCTCGCTTCGCCCTCAGCCGTGTCGGCCGCGTAGCACTCCGCCGCGATCGCCGCCAGGATCGTCCCCGTCATCGCGAGCACGCTCATGAACGGATCGCCGACGACGAAGCGGCGTGCCGCGATTCCGCGCTCGCTGTCCCGCCGCAAGTGCCGGCCCAGCCCGTGGTCGAGCGCACGCGCGGAAAAGCCCTCCCGCATCAGGAACCGCCCCCAGAGCCGCTCGCGGCGCGCGCGCATCAGCGTGTGACGCACGCAAACCGACACGACCTCGGCCGGATCCGACAAACCGCTCGCAAGACGCTCGAGCCCGTCCGCGAAATCGTCGAACACCCACTCGGTCAGCGCGGCGAAGATGCCGTCCTTCGATTCGAAGTGGTAGTAAAACGAGCCGAACCCCACATCCGCCGCCTCGGTGATCTCGCTGATCGCGACGTTGTCCCTGCCCTTTTCCGCCATCAGGCCGAACGCCGCCCGCAGCAAGCGCATACGTGTCGCCTCCTTGCGCCGGGCGCCGCGCGGTTGACGCTGTTCCGCTTCGGCCACTGACGCATTCGGGCGACGCGGCCGGACCGGTTTGTCGTCCACGAGCGCACCTTCCCTTTCCATAAGAATTTTCTGCATGATGCAATTCTAGATGACTCACTCATACTTGACAACATTATCAGTTATGAGTCTAATCTCGAAAACAGCAGAACCGGTTCCTGTCCGGACACTGTTCCGGACCCACGTCAGCGAACGTCGGTGACGCGCAGGCGGCCCCGTCGGCACACTCGGCGGCCATCGTCGTGCGCAAGCCGTGTCATATCGGCAATCGGAACGATCTGCACCTCGAACGTCGGAGTACTGATTGATCGTCATGCGCACCGTCGGCGGAGACGCCCTCGCGCGCCTGCATAAACCGGGGTGACCCGCCGTGGTCGCCGAACCATTTTTAGTTTGACCCTCACTTGTCTTGGAAACATCGTGAAATCACCCGGACTTGACGCGCGGACCCCAACGCGCCCGCTTCTGACACGCATCGCGCCACCGCTTCGGCGCGCCCCGATCGCATTCGCCTGCTGTGCGATTCTTCTCGCGGCTTGCCACTCGCACGAGGCCCCGGCGCCCGAACTGCAACCAGTGGTCGCGCTGCCGGTTCATGCGGACGACGGCGTAGTGCAGCGCGTGCTGCCCGCGCAGGTTCAGGCGCGATATTCGACGCCGCTGTCGTTCCGGGTCGGCGGCAAGATCGTCGAGCGGCGCGTGCGAATCGGCGACACCGTCAAGGCCGGCCAGGCCCTCGCGATGCTCGATCCGGCCGATCTGCACAACACGTTGCTGAACGCGCGCGCGCAGCTCGATGCCGCCGAGCATCGCGTCGCCTATGCGAAGCAGCAACTGGATCGCGACCGCGCGCAGGCTCAGGCCAACCTGATCGCGCCCGCGCAGCTCGAGACAACGCAGGACGCGTATGCATCGGCGGTCGCGCAACGCGATTCCGCGCTCGCGCAAATGGCGCTCGCAGGCGATCACCTGCGCTACGCGACGCTGGTCGCGGATCACGACGGCGTCATCACGTCGGAGGATGCCGATACCGGGCAGAACGTCGAGCCCGGCCAGGCGGTGTTTCATCTGGACTGGAGCGGCGACCTCGACATCGTCTGCGACGTCGCGGAGCGCGATCTGCGCGATCTCGCGGTCGGCCGCACCGCGCACGTCAGCCTGACGGCACTGCCGGGCAAGGTGCTCGACGCACGCGTGCGCGAAGTCGCGGCGGTCGCTGATCCGCAAAGCCGCACCTGGCGCGTGAAGCTGACGCTGGTCGCGCCGGGGCCGGACGTCCGCTCCGGGATGACCGCCAGCATCTCGTTCGACGGCGCCGCCGACACCACCGCGGACCACGCGATCACGCTGCCGGCCACTGCACTCTTCCATCGCGGCGAAGCGCCGGCGGTCTGGGTCATTCGCAAAGGCAGCGACACGCTGGAACTGCGCCCGGTGACGGTCGGACGCTACGACGAGCGTACGGTCACGGTCACGTCCGGCCTCGCGGAAAACGAGCGTGTCGTGATGCAAGGCGTCCATACGGTGAGTACCGGCCAGCACGTGCGCGTGGTGCCGCCGCTGCATGCGGAGGACTTCGCATCATGAACGCTCCAGAACACCGGTCCTCGACGGACGGTGCGCTCGGCGCACAAAGCGGTGCCACGTCGCGCGACGACGGCGGTTTCAATCTGTCGGCATGGGCGCTGAAGCATCAGCAACTGGTGATCTTCCTGATCGGCCTCGCGACGATCTTCGGCATGATCGGCTATACGCGCCTCGCGCAATCGGAGGATCCGCCGTTCACGTTCCGAACCATGGTGATCCAGACCTATTGGCCGGGCGCCACGGCGCGCGAAGTGCAGGAACAGGTCACGGACCGGATCGGCCGCCAGCTCCAGGCCGCGCCTTACGTCGATAACATCAAGAGCTATTCGCGCCCCGGCGAGTCGATGATCTTCTTTGCGATGAAGGATTCGGCGCCGGTCGACCAGGTGCCGGAAACCTGGTATCAGGTGCGCAAGAAGGTCGGCGACATCCGGGCGACGCTGCCGAAGGGCACTGTCGGCCCGTTCTTCAACGACGAATTCGGCGACGTCTACACCAACATCTATGCGCTCGAAGGCGACGGCTACTCGCCCGCGCAACTGCACGATTACGCGGACAAGCTGCGCACCGTGCTGTTGCGCGTGCCGGGTGTCGCGAAGGTCGACTACTTCGGCGACCCCGCCCAGCACGTATTCGTCGAGATCTCGAACGCGCAACTGACGCGGCTCGCGATCACGCCGCAGCAGCTCGCGCAGGCCATCGACGCGCAAAACGCCGTCGCACCGGTCGGCACGATCACGACATCGGACGACCGCGTGTTCGTGCGGCCGAGCGGTGCGTTCAAGGACACGCAGGCGCTCGCCGACATGCTGATCACGGTGAACGGCCGGACGTTCCGGCTCGGCGACGTTGCGAAGGTCGCGCGCGGCTACGACGATCCGCCCGTCACGCAGATGCGTACGAACGGTCACGCGGTGCTCGGCATCGGCGTCACGATGCAAAAAGGCGGAGACGTGATCGACCTCGGCAAGGCGCTCGACGCGAAGGCAGCCGAGCTCCGGGCCGGCTTGCCGGCCGGACTGAAGCTGGCCGCGGTGTCGAGCATGCCGCATGCCGTCAAGCACTCGGTGGACGATTTCGTCGAAGCGGTCGGCGAAGCCGTCGCGATCGTGCTCGTCGTCAGCCTCGTGTCGCTGGGCCTGCGCACCGGCATGGTTGTCGTCATCACGATTCCGATCGTGCTCGCCGTGACGGCACTGTGCATGCACGTGTTCGGCATCGGCCTCGACAAGGTGTCGCTCGGCACGCTGGTGCTCGCGCTGGGGCTGCTGGTGGACGATGCGATCATCGCCGTCGAAATGATGGCGGTGAAGCTCGAGCAGGGTTGGAGCCGCGCGCGCGCGGCGGCCTTCGCCTACACGAGCACGGCGTTCCCGATGCTGACCGGCACGCTCGTCACGGTATCCGGCTTCCTGCCGATCGCGCTCGCGAAATCGAGCACCGGCGAATACACGCGGTCGATCTTCGAGGTGTCCGCGATCTCGCTGATCGTGTCGTGGTTCGCGGCCGTCGTGCTGGTGCCGCTGCTCGGCTACCACATGCTTCCCGAGCAGCAGCATCACGACGCTCATGCACATGGGCAGGACGTTTATGAAACGGGCTTTTACCGGCGGCTGTCCGGATGGATCTCGGCGTGCATCGAGCGCCGCTGGGTGGTGCTGGGCGTAACGGCCGTGCTGTTCGCGATCGCGATGGCGGCATTCACGCGCGTGCCACAGCAATTTTTCCCGAACTCTGAGCGCCCCGAACTGCTGGTCGACCTGCGCCTGCCGGAAGGCGCTTCGTTCGACGCGACACTGCGTGAGGCCACGCGGCTCGAGAAGGTGCTCGACGGTCGGCCCGAAATCGATCACGTCGTCGATTTCGTCGGCACCGGTGCGCCGCGCTTCTACCTGCCGCTCGACCAGCAGCTCCAGCAGCCGAACTTCGCGCAGTTCGTGATCACGGCCAAGGACGTCGAATCGCGCGACCGCTTGTCGCATTGGCTCGAGTCGACGCTGGCAAGCCGCTTTCCGACCGTGCGCACGCGCGTCGCGCGCCTCGAGAACGGGCCGCCCGTCGGCTTTCCGATCAAGTTCCGCGTGAGCGGCGACGACATCGCGACCGTTCGCGGCATTGCCGAAAAAGTGGCGGACAAGATGCGCGCCGATGCCCGCACGCGCAACGTGCAGTTCGACTGGGACGAGCCGGCGGAGCGATCGGTGTCGTTCGAAATCGATCAACTGAAGGCACGCCAGCTCGGCGTGACGTCGGAAGACGTGTCGAGTTTCCTCGCGATGACGCTGTCCGGCTATACGGTCACGCAGTATCGCGAACGCGACAAGCTGATCGACGTCGACCTGCGTGCGCCGAAGCGCGAACGGATCGACCCGTCGCAGCTCGCCGGCCTGGCGATCCCGACGCCGCACGGCCCGGTGCCGCTCGGCACGATCGGCCACGTGCGCGACACGCTCGAATACGGCGTGATCTGGGAACGCGACCGCCAGCCGACCGTCACGGTGCAGGCCGACGTTCGTGGCGAAGCGCCGAGCATCGGCGTGACGCGCGCCATCGACGGCACCCTGGCGACGCTGCGCGCCACGCTGCCGACCGGTTACCGGATCGAGATCGGCGGTGCAGCCGAGGAGAGCATGAAGGGCCAGACGTCGATCAACGCGCAGATGCCGCTCATGATCATCGCGGTGCTGACGCTGCTGATGATCCAGCTCAAGCGCTTCTCGCGCACCTTCATCGTCGTGCTGACGGCCCCGCTCGGCCTGATCGGCGTGGTCGCGGCGCTGCTGCTGTTCGGCAAGCCGTTCGGCTTCGTCGCGCTGCTCGGCGTGATCGCGATGTTCGGGATCATCATGCGCAACTCGGTGATCCTGGTCGACCAGATCGACCAGGACATCGCGGCCGGGCAGCCACGCTTCACCGCGATCGTGGGCGCGACCGTGCGCCGCTTCCGGCCGATCATGCTGACCGCCGCGGCCGCCGTGCTCGCGCTGATTCCGCTGTTGCGTTCCGGCTTCTTCGGTCCGATGGCCACCGCGCTGATGGGCGGCATCACGATCGCGACGGTGCTGACCATCTTCTTCCTGCCGGCCCTCTACGCGACCTGCTTCAAGGTGCGCAGCGACGAACGCGAGTCGCGCGCGATGGACGTCGCGTCCTCGGAGACATGCTGATGAAATTTCCCCTTACCACATCGGTGCTCGCCGCGAGCGCGGCGCTCTGCCTGAGCGGCTGTGCAATGGCCCCGAGCAGCACACCGCCCGCGATGCCGTCGCCGGCGCACTACGGCGCGACGCCTCAGGCGCCGCGCACCGCCGAAGCGGCAGGCGTCGCGCAGCAGTTCGACGTCGGCGCCGCGCCCGTCCCGCAATGGTGGCGCCTGTACCGGTCCAGCGCGCTCGACGCGCTGGTCGACGAAGGCCTGCGCGCGAACCCGACGCTGGCCGCGGCGGAAAAGACGCTCGCCGCCGCGCAGGAGGAGCTGCGCGCGCAGATCGGCGCGTCGACGCTGCCGTCGATCGACGCGAACGCGCAGGTGGCCCGCACGCGCACGCCCGACATCTCCGGCGCGGGCGCGCAAAGCCTGCGCTACAACGTCTTCGTCGGGCAACTGCAGGCGCATTACACCTTCGACCTGTTCGGCGCCACGCGATACGCGAACGAGGCGAGCGCCGCGCGCGTCGACGTGCACGGTTGCGAACTCGAAGCGGCAAGGCGTGCGCTGGCGGCCAACATCGTCGGCACCGCCATCCGCGCCGCGACGCTCGACCGCCAGATCCTGCTGACGGAGCGCCTGGTCGCCGTTGCCGAGGCATCCGCGCTCGAAGACCAGCAGCGTTACGCGCTCGGCGCGGTGTCCCACGTGCAGGCGCTGGCGTCGACACAGGGTGCGGCGTCGCTCGCCGCGACGCTGCCGCCGCTGCGCCAGCAGCGTGCGAGCGCGGTTCATGCGCTCGCGATCCTGCTGGGCCGCACGCCCGACGCGCCACCGCCGGTCCCCTCCTTCACCGGACTGTCGCTGCCGGAACACGTGCCCGTGGTCGTGCCGTCCGACCTGCTGAAGGCACGGCCGGACATCCGCGCGGCCGCGGCAGCCGTGAAAGCGGCATCGGCGGACGTCGGCGAGGCGACCGCCCAGTTGTTCCCGAGCCTGTCGCTCACCGCGACGATGGGGCGCGGCGGCTTCAGCTGGCCAGCGCTGTTGTCGGGCGCGGGCGGGCTGTGGGCCGTCGGCGCCGGGCTGTCGCAGCCGATCTTCCACGGCGGTGCGCTGCTGGCTCACCGGCGGGCGTCGCGCGATGCGTACGACGCCGCGGTGCTGCAGTACAAGGCGGCGGTGCTGTCCGCATTCGGCGATGTCGCCGATTCGCTCGCCGCGCTGGACAACGACGCGCAAGGGCTGGCCGCGAACGAACTCGCGGCGCGCGCGGCAGGCGAGGCTTTCCATGAAACGGCGCAACGCCGCACATTGGGTGCCGTTCCGATGTCCGCGCAACGGTCGAGCGAACAGCTCTATCTGAACGCGGAACTCGATGCGGTGCGTGCCGCGAGCCGCCGGATGACCGATACGGCGGCGCTGCTGCAGGCAATGGGCGAACTGCCGCCCGCCACCGGTACGACGGTCGCGGCCCGGCAATAGCCGCTGCTTGCGTCGATTCGATGGACCGGCCGCGCGCCTTCGGGCCGCACCGGTCCGCAATCTCGAAGCCCGATGCCCGGCGTACCGTGCATCGCGCGGCGCCGCGCCTTCATTACCCGCATGGTTGATTCCCGATGAAATCCGACAACCTGGTCGCCTGCCACGAATGCGACCTGCTGATTCAGCGTCCGCCGCGCCTGCGCGCGCTGACGGCGCACTGCCCGAGATGCCACGCTCGCGTGAGCGGTGCGGCGCACGGCCGCCGCTCGCTCGACCGGCTGTGCGCATTGACGGTCGCCGCGCTGGTGACGTGTTGCGTCGCGCAGGCCTTTCCGATCGTCGCGCTCGATGCGGCCGGCATCGCGTCGCATGCGACGCTCGGTGACGCGGTTCGCGCGCTATGGTCGAACGGTCAGCCGCTGGTGGCCGCGCTCGTGTTCTGCACGACGATGCTGTTTCCGATACTGGAGCTGGCCGCATGGATGTACCTGCTCGTGCCGTTGCGCGCGGGCCGCGTACCGCGCCACTTCGCGCAAGTGCTGCGCGGCATTCACCGATTGCGGCCGTGGAGCATGGTCGAGGTGCTGATGCTCGGCGTGCTCATCACGATCGTCAAACTGACGAGCCTCGCACACGTGCTTGCCGGGCCCGCGCTATTCGCGTTCGCCGGGCTTACCGTGATGCTCTGCGTGCTGTCGACGATCGAACCGGCCCGATTGTGGGAAGCGCACGACGAACTCGTCGCACTGCGGCCAGGCGATGCCGACCGTGCGAAACCGCCCCGCCCCGACACGACGCGACATGCGGCGCCCCGGGCCGCGGAAAGCAGCGGATCGGCGGGCATGACGGCCCGCGCCGCGGGATGGATCGCCTGTCACCTCTGCGCGCGCGTGCAGCCGGCACACACATGCGGCGAGCGCTGCACGCGCTGCGGATCGCCGCTGCACGCGCGCCGTCCGCACAGCATCGCGCGCACGGGCGCGCTCGTCGCTGCCGCTGCGTTGCTCTATATCCCGGCGAACCTGTTGCCCGTCATGCACGCGACCTCGCTCGGCCGGGCCGAGGACGACACGATCCTCGGCGGTGTCGCGTACTTCTGGACGTCCGGCGACTGGGCGCTCGCCGTCATCGTGTTCATCGCGAGTGTGCTCGTGCCGATGCTCAAACTTGCGGCCCTCGCATTCCAGGCGATCGCCGCCCATCGCGGCGTGCAATGGCGGCCGCTCGAACGAGCCCGGCTGCATCGGCTGGTCGAGCGCGTGGGCCGCTGGTCGATGCTCGACGTATTCGTCGTGGCGCTCACGATCGCGCTCGTGCATTTCGGCTCGCTCGCCGACATCACGCCCGGCCCCGGCGCGCTCGCGTTCGGCGCCGTGGTCGTGCTGACCATGTGCGCGTCGATGCAGTTCGATCCTCGGCTCATCTGGGACGGCGCGCCCCGCCCCGCCGCCGCCCATCACCAACCTTGAACCGGCGCAAGCGCCCGCTTTATTTCGAATTCCAAAACGATGTCTTCTTTCGATTTCTCGCCACCCGAGATCCGGCCGCGCAGCCGCTGGATCCCGTCTCTCGTCTGGATCGTGCCGCTCGTTTGCGCGCTGATCGGGCTGTCGCTCGTGATCCGGACCGTCACCGCCAACGGTCCGACGATCACGGTCACGTTCGCCAACGCCGAGGGCCTCGAAGCCGGCAAGACCAAGGTCCGCTACAAGGACGTCGATATCGGCTCCGTCCAGACCATCACGCTCACCCCTGATTTCAAGCGCGTGGTCGTCGGCATTCAGCTGACGCACGACGCCGCGCGCTTCGCGAACCGCGACACGCGCTTCTGGGTCGTTCGACCGCGCGTCGGTGCCACCGGCATTTCCGGCCTCGGCACGCTGCTCTCCGGCGCATTCATCGGCGCGGATCTCGGCCGCTCGTCGCAGAAGCAGACCGATTTCACCGGTCTCGAGACGCCGCCCGCCGTCACCGCGGACCAGCAGGGCCGACGCTTTCTGCTGCACGGCGACTCGCTGGGCTCGGTCGACATCGGCTCGCCGGTGTTCTACCGGCATGTGCAGGTCGGTCAGGTCGTGGGATTCTCGCTCGACAAGGACGGTACGGGCGTCGACGTTCAGGCGTTCGTGAAAGCGCCCTACGACAAGTACGTCAGCGTCAATACGCGCTGGTGGCACGCGAGCGGCGTGGATCTTCGGCTCGATTCGAGCGGCCTGAAACTCAACACGCAGTCGCTGGCGACCGTGATCGTCGGCGGTCTCGCGTTTCAGTCGCCGCCCGGACAAGCGGACGCGCCGCAGGCAGCCGACAACACGCCGTTCCGGCTCGCCCCCGACGAAGCCGACGCGATGCGCGACCCCGACGGCACGCCGCTGATGGTCGTCATGCGCTTCGACCAGTCGCTGCGCGGGCTGTCGGTCGGCGCGCCGGTCGATCTGCGGGGCATCGTGCTCGGTCAGGTCACGAACATCGGGATCGAGTACAACGAACACACGCGCAACTTCAGCATGAAGGTCGCGATGGCGCTGTATCCGTCACGACTGAGCCGACACAGCGATACGGCGCTGCCCGCGCCCGATACGGCCGGCGGCCACGAACTGCTCCAGCACCTGGTGCTCCAGGGGCTGCGCGGGCAGTTGCGTACCGGCAGCCTGCTGACCGGTCAGCTCTATGTGGCGCTCGACATGTTCCCGAAGGCGCCGCACGCGAGCGTCGACGCGCGCCGCACGCCGGTGGAACTGCCGACCGTGCCCAACACGCTCGACGAACTGCAGGTGCAGATCGCCGACATCGCGCGCAAGCTCGATCAGGTGCCGTTCGACCGGATCGGCAACAATCTGAACGGCGCGCTCGCGCATGCGAACCAGTTGTTCGGTCACCTCGATGAGCAGGTCGTGCCGCAGGCGCGCGACACGCTGGCCGCCGCGCAACGCACGTTCAGCGCGGCAGAGTCGACGTTGGGGCAGAATTCGCCGATGCAGTCGGACGTTCATGAGGCGATGCAGTCGCTCACGCAAACGCTGCAGTCGTTGAATGCGCTTGCGGACTATCTGGAACGTCATCCCGAATCGCTGCTGTTCGGCAAGAAGGGAGACCGCCAATGAAAGCGCGTTCGTTCGGTCGTCTCCGTATGCCGGCGCGCATCGCGACGTGCGTCGCACTCGCGGTGCTGAGCGCGTGCGCGTCGCCGCCGGTGCATTTCCATACCCTCGCGGTGGCGGACGATGCGGGTGCCGAGGCCGCCGCATCGCATCCCGCCTGGCTGATCGACATCCAGGCCGTGCACGTCGTGGCGCCTGCGGACGGCAACCGGCTCGTCGTGCAACGCGGCCCCGATCGGACCGACATCCTGGAGCAGGAGCGCTGGGCCGCGCCGCTCGGCGACGAGATGCGCGGCGGACTGTCGACGCGCGTCGCGTCCCGGCTCGGCACGATCGATGTTCATCGCGTCGCCCACCCGGACGGCGCGCCCGTCTACCGGGTCGCGGTGGACGTCCAGCGAATCGAATCCTGGCCGGCATCGCACGTGCTGCTCGATGCGACGTGGAGTGTGAGTTCCGGGTCCGGACAGCCGGCACTGACGTGCCGCAGCATCGTTCGGTCCGGTGCGTCGACGGGCTACGAAGCACTCGTCGACGCGCAGCGTCGCGCGCTCGATGCGCTCGCGCTCGGGATCGCCGCGGGCATTCGCGCGGCGGCCGCGCACGCCGCGCCGCCGGCCGATTGCCGCGCGGGCGCACTCGGGCGCCCGATCGCACGCCCCGCTGTCGATCGCGGCGCGCCGGACGCGCTCGACGATTGAATCTGCGCCGTGACGACGCGACATTTCCCGCGGCGCGATATCGCGCCGCTTCAGCCCTTTCCACTGCACGGACAGCTCAGGATGAAACCCGCCCGCCTCACCCGTATGCAGCGCCGGCTCGACACCCGCGAACGGCTCATCGCCGCCGCTCGCGAATGCTTCATCGCGAACGGCTTCGCCGATACGACCGTCGAGCACATCGTCGAACGCGCTGGCTATACGCGCGGCGCGTTCTATGCGAACTTCGGGCACAAGCGCGAGCTGTTGATCGAGATCCTGCGTCGCGACCGCCCGAAATTACTGGCGAAAATGCGGCCGGCAGCGCATGAGCGCGAAGGCTCCCGCACCGCCGGCTCCGCGGACATCGCCACCGGCTGGGAATGTTTCCCGCTGTGGGTCGAGGTGCACCTGTACGCGCTGCGCGATGCCGGGATCCGGCAGATCGTCGACCGGCTGCACGCCGAGCCGGCGCCGCCGACTGCGGCAAGCGATACGGCAGACGCGTCGGAGCGCATGCCATCGTCGGCCGAATGGGCGGCAGTGCTCGGCGTTGCGCTGATGCGTGCCGGTGCGTAGTACGCACGGCACGAAGAGCTGACCCAGGACACCGCGATGCGTGCGCGGGCTGAACGGTGCACGCCAGGCCCGGCGCCCGAGTTAGCGGCCGGGTACCACACGAGCGCACGGGGTGGCTTGGCCGCCGCCTGCGTCACCCCATTACGTCACTGCGCCGTCTCGGCCGCATCCACAACGGGCAGCGGCCGGCTTGCGATCTTCTCGGCTTCCGCGCGCTTGAGCCCCAGCGTATGCAGCAGCGTCGCCGCCGTGCGTTCCGGAAAATGCTCTCCGTTGAATCCGAGTTCCTTCAGGACACCGGCAGCCGGTGCGCCCGGAGCGACGAAGTTGAGTTCGGCGGCAATCGCGGTGAGCACCGTACCGCCAACCGAAAGGAAGCCGACGAACGGGTCGGCGACCACGAAGCGCTTCTCGGCGATACCGCGCTCCATGTCCCGCAGCAGGCGTTGACCCAGGCCAAGCGTCAGGACGCGCGCCGAAAAGCCCTCGCGTATCAGGAAGTGTCCCCACACCGGCTCGCGCCGCGCGCGCATCAGCGTATGTCGCACCGCGACGGAAATGATCTCCGCCGGGTCGGACAAGCCGCTGGCCAGGCGATCGAGCGAATCCGCGAACTCCTCGAATACCGATTCCACGAGGGTCGCGTAGATCGCCTCCTTCGATTCGAAGTGGTTGTAGAACGAGCCGAAGCCGACGTCGGCGGCCTCGGTGATTTCGTTGATGGCAACGCCTTCCATGCCCTTCTCCGCCATCAGTCTGAGCGCGGCATCCAGCAGGCGGGCACGGGTCTCCCGCTTGCGGCGCGCGCCACGCGGCTCGCGCTCTTCGGCGACCGCGGGACTGGATGCTTCCGGAGCGGAGCGCTTTGGTGTGCGGCGGCTCGGTGTATTCGTCATGACGTTTTCGATCCTTGTTCGTGCCCAAGTATAGATTCAAATGTCTACATTGACAAAGTCATCATCTATGATTTTAATGTCATCAAGGACGGCAGAACACGGCCTCGAGAACCGATCGAACGACGAATGGAGATACGGTGGAGACACACATGCACACGGGCGCCAGCGCGTCCATTCACAACAGCTCGCACGCGTCGCCGAAGTGCGGGCTGCCTTCGATGCTCGGCGTATTGATCGCAGGATTCACGCCGGTCGGCGCCGCATCGGGCCATTTTTCGGCCAGTCACGGCGCCGGCGGCGAGGCGCGCCGCTCCCATGCGAAATCGACGAGCGACCTCGCGACATTCGTGGTCCGGCCAGTGATGTCCTGCGACGGTGAGATTGCATGCCCGCCGTTGCGCGGCAAGCCCCTCGATGCGACGGCGCCCGCCTTCGCGATTGTCATTCGACCTGCCTGATTGTCATCCGCCATGAAACTGACCACCCCACAACCGGCTCGCCACCCGCAACCCACGACGAAGGCATCGGCGCTCGCCTATCTGATCTTCGATCGCCCCGATCTCGACGAAGCAGAGCA
The DNA here is from genome assembly GCF_905339955.1 of Burkholderia sp. BCC1996. Lineage (NCBI taxonomy): Bacteria > Pseudomonadati > Pseudomonadota > Betaproteobacteria > Burkholderiales > Burkholderiaceae > Burkholderia > Burkholderia sp. BCC1996. The sequence goes on along the minus strand of NZ_CAJPHM010000034.1, from coordinate 60,889 downwards.
CTTTCTCAACGACTTCGGTCTCCGAACGGTGCTGCGGGATGACACGCAATTGCTGCTGCGCGGAACCGGCAGCGCACACTTCTGTTATGTCGTTCGCCACGCGCCGAAGGCCCGCTTCGTAGGCTTCGGATTGCAGGTCGACAGTCGTGCCGATCTCGAGGCGCTCGCCAAAATCCCTGGCGCGTCGGAGATCGAGGCATCGGATTGGCCAGGCGGCGGCCTCCGGGTGCGGCTCGCCGATCCGTCGGGTTTTCGGGTCGACGCGATTGCCGGCCAGACCCGGGCCGACACGTTGCCGCACCGTGCCGCGCTTTCATTCAACTCGGTCGACACGCCGTTGCGGATCAACGAAACGCAGCGGCCGCCGGCGAGCGCGCCTGAAGTCATTCGGCTCGGACACGTCGTGCTCGAACTCGCCGACTACCAGGAAACCTGCGCGTGGTACACGCGACATTTCGGGTTCATCCCCAGCGATGTCCAGGTGCTCCCGGACGGCTCACCCGCGGTTGCCTTCATGCGGCTCGATCTCGGCGACCGGCCGGCCGACCACCATACGCTCGCGCTCGCCCAGGGGTTCGTGCCGACTTATAGCCACAGCGCGTACGAACTGGTCGACGCCGATGCCGTCGGCATGGGCCAGCGCACGCTCCGCGACAACGGGTGGGCACACGCGTGGGGCATCGGCCGACACATTCTCGGCAGCCAGATCTTCGACTATTGGCAGGACCCGTGGGGCGACAAGCACGAACACTATTGCGACGGCGACCTGTTCACGGCCGACGAGCCGACGGGCGTGCACGCGGTCAGCCGCGAAGCGATGGCGCAGTGGGGCCCGACGATGCCGCGCAGCTTCACGAAGCCCCGGCTCACGCCGTCGAGCCTTGCGGCGCTGTTCCGCAACCTGCGCCGCAGTCCCGATCTGACGGTCAGCAAGCTGCTGACCCTGGCGAAGCTGTTCGCCTGATCCCCAACCGCCCATTCGACTCACGAGAGATCATTCATGTCACTGCATGTCCTGCACTTCCGGCATCATGGCCGCGCCCAATGGGGCGTGGTCGCCAACGGCGCCGTCACGCCGATTCCCGGCGACTTCGAGACAACCGCGAGCTTTCTCGCGGCGAATCCGGTTGAACGACTCGTCTCGCTCGACGGACCGACGATTCCGGAGTCGGACGTGGAGTGGCTGTCACCGGTGACCGCCAACCAGCAGTTCGTTTGCCAGGGGGCGAATTACCGTCGGCACATGATCGAATCGGGCATGGATCCGGACGCGAAAAAGTTCAACATGATCTTCACGAAGGCGACGAGTTGCATCGTCGCCGCCGACTCACGAGTCGTGAAACCCCGGCACGTCCGGTTTCTCGACTACGAAATCGAGCTCGGCCTCATCCTCAAACGCGACATCACGTCTCATCAGCAGATCACGGACGCGAACCTGCACGACTATGTCGCCGGCACCGTGATCGTCAACGACTATTCCGCGCGCGATGTCCAGATCCCGCAGATGCAGTTCTACAAGGGCAAGAGCTTCCGGACGTTCGGCCCGGTCGGCCCCTATCTGTGCCTGCTCGAGCGGCATGACTTCCCGAAGCTGAAGGCGCTCGACCTGACGTTGACCGTCAACGGCGCGGTGCGCCAGCAGGACTCGACATCGAACCTCGTCTACGGTCCGGCGGAAACGTTGACCGAGTTGTCGGGCGTGCACGACCTTCGCGCCGGCGACCTGCTCGCGACCGGCACGCCGGCCGGTTGCGCACTCAGCATCCCGTCGCCGTTCAAGCAGCGGGCCGTCGCGCTTTTCCCCGAATCCGTCAAATGGAAGATGTTCATGAAGGTGCAGGCGGGGCGCGCGCAGTATCTGAAGGCCGGAGACATCGTCGAAGCCCGGATCGCGAGCCGCGACGGATCGATCGACCTGGGCGTGCAACGTAACGAGATCGTGGACGAAGCAGCATGAACGGCATCGCGACCCAAGACGACGTGCTGGCGATCGAAGCGCCGGGCCTTCCGCCGGACCTTCCGGCCAGCACGTACGAGATGATCTGCGCCGGTGCGGCCATCGATCCGTCCGCCCCCGCCCTTTCCTTTTTCATGACCGCCGACGCGCACCGCGACGCCGAGTGCTGGACCTACCGCGAGCTGGTTCGCGACATCACGCGCACGGCCAACATGTTCGCGCGCCTCGGTGTGAATTCGCAGTCGGTGATCGCTTATGTGCTGCCCAATCTGCCCGAAACGCATTTCGTGATCTGGGGCGGACAGGCAACCGGCATCGTCTGCGCGATCAATCCGCTGCTTGAAGGCGAAGCGATCGGTCAACTGCTCAAAGCCGCCGGCGCCAGCGTGCTCGTGACGCTCGCGCCATTTCCCGGGACCGATCTCTGGCAAAAAGTCGCGGACATCCTTCATGAGGTCGAGCCGCTGCGGCATCTCGTGCTGGTCAACCTGGCCGATCGCGTGCGGGGCATCGCGCAATCGGCGGCACGCACACTCCAGCACGACGCGTGTGCGCAGTTGTACGGCGCTGGCGGTTTGCGCAGCGCCGTGCCTGCGCACATCCAGATCCACGACTTCGGTACGGCAATCGCGCAGGAATCCGGTACGGCGCTCGACAATGCGCGCCGCATTCAACCCGGCGACATGTCCTCTTACTTCTGTACCGGTGGAACCACCGGGTTGCCGAAAATCGCGATGCGCAGTCACGGCAACGAAGTGGCGAATGCCTGGAGCGCCGGCCGGTTCTTCGGCGACAGTATCGGCCCCGGCAAAACGACTTTTTGCGGCTTGCCGCTCTTTCACGTCAACGCCGCGATGGTGACCGGCCTCCTGCCATTCTCGCGCGGTGCCCATGTCGTGCTCGGCACACCGCAGGGTTACCGGGGCGACGGCGTCGTCAAACGCTTCTGGGAAATCGTCGAACATCACCACATCAATTTCTTCAGTGGCGTCCCGACGCTTTATGCTTCGCTGCTCGACATTCCCTCCGAGGATCACGTCATCGACTCGCTCGAATACGGCCTGTGCGGTGCCGCGCCGATGCCTGTCGGCGTCTTCAGGGCCTTCCAGGAAAAAACGGGTATCCGGATTCTCGAAGGTTACGGCCTGACCGAAGGAACGTGCGTGAGCAGCGTCAACCCGCCGAACGGCGAGCGTCGGCTGGGATCAATCGGGCTTCGCATCCCCTTCCAGGCGATGAAGGCGGTCGTCGTGGACGATGCGGGACGGTATCTGCGCGACTGCGCGGCTAACGAGGAGGGGTTGCTCGTCATCTCCGGGCCGAACGTGTTCACCGGCTACACGCGTGCCGACCAGAACGAGGCCCTATGGCTCGATCTCGGCGACGGCAAGCGCTGGCTCAACACCGGCGACCTCGGCCGCTGCGACATCGACGGTTACTTCTGGCTGACCGGCCGCAAGAAGGAGTTGATCATCCGCGGCGGACACAATATCGACCCGGCGACGATCGAGGAACCGCTGCATCGACACCCGGCAGTCCAGATCGCAGCGGCGATCGGGCGCCCCGATGCCTATGCCGGCGAGTTGCCGGTCGCGTATGTTCAGCTCAAGCCGGGCATGACGGCTAGCGAACACGATCTGGAAGTGTTCATGCAGCAGGAGATCGCGGAACGCGCCGCCCTGCCGAAGCACGTCCGAATCGTCGAGGCGATCCCGCTCACCGGCGTCGGCAAGATATTCAAACCCGAACTCAAGCGCCGCGAGACGAGTGACGCACTCCGCGCGGCATTGGACCAGGGCGGAGCGCCCGGCGCATCAGTCGACGTCTCGACCAGTGATTCCGGCGGAATGTCGGTCTCGGTCGAGCTGAGCAATCCCGGGCTCGAGACTGCCGCGCGCTTCGTGCTGGGGCGTTTTCCGTTTGCGTTCTCGATCTCGTTCGCAGCGGAACCCATTCGGTCGTCCGGACCGGCAGCAACAGATCTGCGGTGACGGAGGCGCGTGACTAGCCGCGACAACACAAATTCCGAGAGCGGCTTGTCACTATCAATAAGGTATCCAAAGCAACTGTAGTTCTTTAATCGGACCGAGACAGAGGAGACGCAAAATGAAATTGAGGCGAACGACGAGTTTCGCAGGTGCGATGGTTTGCATCTGCACGGCTGCACTTGCCGACAACGCAGATGCGCAGACGGCCGGAAGCATCACTACGTCGGTTGGATGGCTGCACGTCGCGCCCCAGGGCGACGCGACGCCCCTGACCGTGCAAAGTGTCGGCGGCGTAACGGTGAATCAGCAAATGGGTGGTACCGGGGCGCATGCCAGCTCGACGGATACGATGGGCATCACCACCGAGTACTACGTCACCGACAACATTGGTGTCGCCATGCTGTTCGGACTGCCACTGACAGTCAATCTGGTCGGTGACGGGACGTTGCAGAAGTACGGAACCCTCGGCACGACAAGGCCGATGCCGCCCGCCATCGAACTTCGATATCACCTGTTTTCAGCTGAATCGAAATTCCGTCCGTACGTAGGACTTGGCGTCAACTACACGTGGTTCACCCAGGTTCGGGCGACCAATCGCCAGTTCGTCACCGACAGCTTCGGGCCGGGCGGCTCGGCGCGCGCGACACTCAGTTCATCGTGGAACCCGGTGTTCGAGCTCGGGGCGAGTTACGCGATGACCAAACACTGGTCGGTCGGTGCTTCCGTCGGCTACATGCCGGTGAAGACCCACCTCACGTTATACGGACAGACCGCGACCGGCACGCAGATCGTTTCCACATCGACGCTCCGACTCAATCCCGTCAACGTTTTCCTGAACGTCGCTTACACGTTCTAGCGGGTGCGCCCCGATGCCAGCCCCCCGCATGGAAGCAACACTTTGGATCGAACGATGAAACGACAGGCTCTCAAGACCATTCTTTTTGCATTGCCCAAGGTTCTGGACCTGACGGCGCGCCGCTTCCCCGCCTATCGCGATCGCCTCAAGGAGCGCAATCTCGTCGCGTGGATCGGACTCATGGATCAAAGCATCGGTCGCGCCATCGAGTTCAGGAATGGCCGCATTCGGTCGCGCGCCGGCAAGCATGCGCGGCCCGATGTGCGCATGGCCTTCAAGGACGTCGCCACCGCCCTGAAGTTCCTTTCCCCGAACCCGGACCAGGGCGAAATCGTCCACGCCGCCAAGAACTTCAAGGTGGTCACCGAGGGCGAGGACGAACTGCTGGTTTGGCTCATGCAGACCCTGAGCATGATGCGCACGGTCGGCCTGACGATGGGCACGCCCATGCGCGACGGCACCCGACGCTACACCACCTGTACCAATGGCGGGCCCCTGTTCGTCTACGTCAAGGATGGCCGCATCGTCCGCGTGACGCCCATCGAGCTGGACGATACGGATGCGTCAAGCTGGGTAATCGAGGCACGCGGACGCCGCTTCAGCCCGCCACGGCGCGGACTGGTCGCGCCCCACGCGTTGACCCTCAAGTCGCTGGTCTACTCCGACAAGCGCATCCTTCACCCGATGAAACGGGTCGACTTCGACCCGGACGGCGAGCGCAATCCGCAGAACCGGGGCAAGTCCGGCTATGTGCGCATCAGCTGGGACGAGGCCCTGGACATCGTCGCCAAGGAGATCAACCGGCAGAAGCGTGTTCACGGCCCCGGTTCCATCACGTTCCCGATGTCGTCCCACCACCAGTGGGGCAACGTCGGCTACTACCTCAGCGCGCTGACGCGCTTCGCCAACCTGATCGGCTTCACCCGGGTCGCCGCGAATCCGGACAGCTGGGAAGGCTGGTACTGGGGCGCCATGCATCATTTCGGAAACTCGATGCGCGTCGGCGTGCCCGCCGGCTACGGCGGCCTCGAGGACGGTCTCAAGGAAGCCGAAATGATCGTCTTCTGGTCCTGCGACCCCGAAAGTACCAACGGAGCCTACGCAGGATTCGAGGGAACCCCGCGCCGCCTGTGGGCCAAGGAGCTCGGCATCGAGTTCGTTCACATCGACCCGCACTGCAATCCCACCGCACAGCTGCTGGGCGGCCGCTGGATCCCGATCCGGCCGCAAACCGATGCCGCGCTGGCGACCGCCATCATGTACGTCTGGACCGTGGAGGGCCTGTACGACAAGGATTACGTCGCGACCCGCACGACCGGTTTCGACGATTGGAAAGCCTACCTGCTGGGCGAAACCGACGGTACCCCCAAGACGCCCGAGTGGCAGGAGAGCGAGACCGGCGTGCCGGCCAAGGACGCCCGTGCGCTTGCGCGCCTGTGGGGGAAGAAGAAGGTGCATCTCGCCGTCGGGATGACCGGCGCGGGATTCGGCGGCGCGGGCCGCGGGGCGACCGGCGCGCAATGGGCGCGCTGCATGATCATGATGATGTCCATGCAGGGCTGGGGCAAGCCGGGGGTGAATTTCGGCTGCCTCGAAATCGGCGTCCCGCACGATCTCCAGTTCTACTTCCCCGGCTACGCGGACGGCGGCATTTCAGGCGACCTGGCGTGGACCGCCAATGCGGTGGACAACTACCAGCGCATGCCGCATATCCTGACCATGAATCCCGTCAAGCAAATGGTGCCGCGACAGCAGATGCCCGATGCGATTCTCAACGGTCACGCCACCGGTTATCTCTGGGACGGCATGTCCCAGGAAGCCCAGTTTGCGCCGTTCACGTACCCGATGCCCGGCTATTCGCCGATCCACATGATCTATCGCTACGGCGGATCCGCGTTCAGTACCGTGACGAATTCCGGACGCTGGACGCAGGCCTACCGGCACTCGAGCATCGAGTTCGTCGTCAATCAGTCGATCTGGATGGAAGGCGAAGCCCAGTTCGCCGACATCATCCTGCCCGCGTGCACTTCGCTGGAGCGTTGGGACATCGGAGAATGGGCGAATTCGGGCGGCTACGCCCACCACGGGTATGGCACGGTCAACCATCGCATGCTGACGCTGCAGCACAAGTGCATCGAACCCCTGGGCGAGTCCCGCTCCGACTACGACATTTTCACTGCCATGCTGACCCGGTTGGGCCTGGGTGGCATTTTCACCGAAGGCTGCGGGGATCTCGACTGGGTCAAGCGCGTCTTCGACTCGTCGGATCTGCCCGATCACATTTCGTGGCGCGAATTTTGCCGCAAGGGCTATTTCGTCGTGCCGCCCGAAAAGCCCGAACTGCGCCATCCCGTGGACATGCGCTGGTATGCGGAAGACAGGAAGAAGGACCTGCCGGAACCTCATCCGCTGCCGTCACAGTTCTCGGAGCGGTTCGGCAAGGGCCTGCAGACGCCGAGCGGCAAGCTGGAGTTCGTGCCCGAGTTGCTGAAGCGGCACACCGCGGACAATCCGGAGCGCCCACCGCTCAACCGATATATCCCCTCCTGGGAGGGGTTGCGCTCGGACCTGGCCCGGCGCTACCCGCTGCAACTGATCGCCACCCACAGCCGGTACAGCTTTCATACCCACGGTGACGGCAAGAATTCTGCCGTGAACGGCATCGACGATCATCGCGCGCTGATCGCGGGGCACCGGTTCTGGCTGCTGAGGCTCAACCCGGCAGACGCCGCTGTTCGATGCATCGCCCATCGCGATCTCGTCAAAGTACACAACGACCGCGGCGCCGTGATCTGTGCGGCCGACGTCTCGCCCCTGGTGAACGCCGGAGTGGTGAAATCCTATGAGGCGAGCGCTGAATTTCAGCTGATCGAAATCGATGGCGAGCAAGTCGAGATCGGCGGCTGCATGAACATGCTGACCCCCGACCGGCCTCAGACCGCCGGCACCAGCAGCATGAGCCCGAATTCCTGCCTGGTGCAGGTCGAGAAATGGCGCGGTGCCGAGGCATTCATGCTCGGTCGCGCAGCGTGAGGAATGTCAAATGAGCAAGTGGAACCTGATCATCAACGTCGGCCGTTGCGAGAACTGCCAGAACTGTGTGATCGCCGCGCGGGACGAGCACGTCGGCAATGACTTCCCCGGCTACGCGGCACCCGCTTCGGCCAGTGCCGAGAGCCCCATCCGCATCCTGCGTCGTGTACAGGGTGCTTCGCACATGATCGAGACCACTTATCTGCCGGTCATGTGCAACCACTGCGACGACGCGCCCTGCATGCGTGTGGGCGGCAGCGCCATTCGCAAGCGCGCCGACGGCATCGTCATCATCGATCCGGACAAGGCGCGAGGCCGAAAGGACATCGTCAAGGCGTGCCCTTACAAGGCGATCGTGTGGAACGAAGAACTGCAACTGCCGCAGATCTGGATCTTCGATGCGCATTTGCTCGACCAGGGCTGGTCTCGCCCGCGTTGTCAGCAGTCGTGCCCCACCGATGTCTTCGAGACGGTCAAGCTCGATGACACGGCGATGGCCGAGAAGGCCAGGCGCGAGGGACTCAAGGTATTGCGACCCAACCTGAGCACGAAACCCCGCGTGTGGTATAGCGGCCTCGAGCGTTGGGAAACGTGCTTCGTCGGCGGAAGTGTCAGTGCCCAGGCAGGAGACGTGGTCGAGTGTGTCACGGATGCGGTTGTCGCCTTATATGCAGGTAATCGGCAGGTAGCCGAAACCGTCTCGGACGGCTTCGGCGATTTCCGGTTCGACGGCCTGGCCAGGGGTAGCGGCCTCTACCGAGTCCATATCCGGCATGCCCTCGGCAATGCCTGGCGCGAGTGCGAATTGGGCGACAGCGCCTACCTGGGCGAGATCAGGCTCAGCCGGTCGACCAACACCGTGGCGATCGAGTGCTCATGATCCGGGCGAAACTGGACGCCGCGGTGACCGACGGTGAGCGAATCAGAAAAAACAAGGCCGGGCAGAACACCCGGCCTTCGCCAACGCCATGCCGCGTGCGCACTGCCCAAACGGCGGCACGCACGCGACCACGCGGTCGTCAGACCGCCATCACCGTCACCGACTTCGTGACGAGATACGGCTCCAGCGCTTCCGGCCCGCCTTCCGACCCGTAGCCTGAATCCTTCACCCCACCGAACGGCATTTCCGGCCACGGCGTCGCCGGCTGGTTGATCCACAGCATCCCGACTTCGAGGCGCTGCGTCAGCAGGTGCACGTTCGCGAACGAACGCGTGAACGCATAGCCGGCCAGCCCGAACGGCAGGCGATTGGCTTCGGCGATCGCATCCTCGAGCTTGTCGAAACCGCGGATCGCCGCGACCGGGCCGAACGGCTCGTTGTTGAACACGTCCGCTTCGAGCGGCACGTTCGCGATCACGGTCGGCGCGAAGAAGTTGCCTTCCGAGCCGATCCGTTCGCCGCCCGTCTCGATGCTCGCGCCGACCTTGCGCGCGTTCTCGACGACCGACGCCATCGCGGTCAGCCGGCGCGGGTTCGCCAGCGCGCCGAGCGTCGTGCCTTCCTCGAGGCCGTTGCCGACCTTCAGCCCCTGCGCATGCGCGACCAGCGCACGCGTGAATTCGTCGCGGATGCTGTTGTGCACGAGGAAACGCGTCGGCGAGATGCACACCTGGCCCGCGTTGCGGAACTTCGCGCCACCGGCGGCCTTCACCGCCAGCGCGACGTCCGCGTCCTCGGCGACGATCACCGGCGCGTGGCCGCCCAGCTCCATCGTCGCGCGCTTCATGTGCTGGCCCGCGAGCGCCGCGAGTTGCTTGCCGACCGGCGTCGAGCCCGTGAACGTCACCTTGCGGATCACCGGATGCGGAATCAGGTACGACGAGATTTCCGCCGGATCGCCGTACACGAGACCGATCACACCGGCCGGCACGCCCGCGTCGACGAACGCGCGCAGCAGCGCGGCCGGCGATGCCGGGGTTTCTTCCGGCGCCTTCACGAGGAACGAGCAGCCGGTCGCGAGCGCGGCGCTCAGCTTGCGCACGACCTGGTTGACCGGGAAATTCCACGGCGTGAACGCCGCGACCGGTCCGACCGGCTCCTTCACGACGGTCTGCTGCGCGCCGAGATTGCGCGGCGGCACGATCCGGCCATACACGCGGCGGCCTTCGTCCGCGAACCATTCGATGATGTCGGCGGCCGACAGCACTTCCACACGCGCTTCCGTCAGCGGCTTGCCCTGCTCCTGCGTCATCAGCTGCGCGATCGTGTCGGCGCGCTCGCGCACCAGCGCGGCCGCCTTGCGCATCGTCGCCGCACGCTCGTGCGCGGGCATCTTGCGCCATGCTTCGAAACCGCGCTGCGCCGCGGCCAGCGCGCGATCGAGATCGGCGATGCCCGCGTGAGCCACCTTGCCGATCGCCTTGCCCGTCGCCGGGTTCACGACGTCGATCGTCTTGCCGCTCGCGGCGTCGACCCACTCGCCGTCGATCAGCAGTTGCGTATCCGTATAAGTCACGTTAGCCATCCAGACACCCCAGTTTTACGTCGATAAAACGCGCGCGGCCGCGAACGGCCGCACGCCGGTTGACAGAAAGAGCTGCGCCACCGGGCGCCCTGCACCCGGCACAATGTTCGACGACGGCGTGCGGCACGCATGCCCGTCGTCGTCCGCCACGGTCGGCCGCGCTCAGCGCGCGGCCGCCGTCGCCTTGCGGAGTTTCGCGACCTCCGCCGCCTGCACGGCCGGCGCGCCGTTGTTCCAGCCGGCGCGCATGAACGTCAGCACGTCGGCGATCTGCTGGTCGTTCAGCTGGTTCGCGAACGCCGGCATCGGGTACGCGGACGGCACGCCACCGATCACGAGCGACTCGCTGCCGTTCAACGTCACGTTGATCAGCGACGCGGCATCGGCCTCGAGCACGTTCGGGTTGCCGGCGAGCGGCGCGAGCAGCGGCGCGTAGCCGCGGCCGTCCGCGCCATGACAATGCAGGCAGTAAGCGTTATACACCTTTGCGCCCGGATCGTTCGCCGGCCGGCCCAACACGACCTGCGTCGCCTTCGGCTCATAACGGTAAGGCGGCGCGCCCGTGCCGCCCGCTGCCGGCAGCGATTTCAGGTAGCGGGACATCGCCGCCAGATCGTCGTCGGTCAGTTCCTGCGTGCTGTGGTTGATCACGCTGACCATCGAGCCGAACGCGGTCGCATGCCGGTTCGCGCCGGTCTTCAGGAATTGCGCGATATCCGCATCGCTCCAGCGGCCCAGCCCGGTATTGTGCTCGCCGGTCAGGTTCGACGCGAACCAGTTGTCGATCGGCGCGCCCGACAGGAACGCCGCACCGCCCTCGTCCAGCGCCTTCTCCTGGAAGCCGACACCGCGCGGCGTATGGCACGATCCGCAGTGCCCGAGCCCCTGCACGAGATACGCGCCGCGGTTCCACATCGCGTCCTTGGCAGGCTTGTCGGCATAAGGCGTCGTATCGAGGAACACCATGTTCCACAACGCGAGCGGCCAGCGCATGTTGAGCGGCCACGGGATGTCGGACGCCCGGTTCGCCTGCTTCACCGGCTCGACGCCGTGCATGAAGTACGCGTACAGCGCCTTCACGTCGTCGTCCTTCAGCTTCGCGTACGACGGATACGGCATCGCCGGATACAGGTTGTGGCCGTCCTTCGCGACGCCCTTGCGCAACGCGTTCGCAAAATCGGCTTCCGTATAGCCGCCGATGCCCGTGTCCGGGTCGGGCGTGATGTTGGTCGTGTAGATCGCGCCCATCGGCGTGACCATCTTCAGGCCGCCGGCGAACGGCGTGCCGCGCGGCGCGGTGTGGCACGCGACGCAATCGCCGGCCTTCGCGAGATACGCGCCGCGTGCGACCAGCGCGCTGTCGGCGGCCGCCGCTTGCGCGGCGTGCGCCGCCGTGCCGGCCATCAGTGCGGACAGCGCGATCAACGACGTGCCGAACGTGCGAGCGGCGCGACTCAGGCGGTTCGGAAGATTCGAGGTGAGGTTTCGCATGGTTCGTGTCCTCCCCTCAAGCCGTCTTCAGCTGGTTGCCGACCGGCAGCTTGCGCAGCCGCGTGCCGGTCGCCGCGAAGATCGCGTTCGACACGGCAGCCGCGGTCGCCGCGGTGCCCGGCTCGCCGATTCCGCCCGGCGCCTCGGCGCTTTTGACGAGATGAACCTCGATCGGCGGCGTCTCGTTGATGCGCATCACCCGGTAGTCGGTGAAGTTGCTCTGCACGACGCGGCCGTCCTCGATCGTGATCTCGCCATACAGCGCGCCCGTGATCCCGAAGATGATGCCGCCCTGCACCTGCGCCTCGATCGTGCTCGGATTCACGGCCATCCCGCAGTCGACCGCGCACACGGCACGCTTGACCTGCACCTCGCCGCCTTCCACCGCGACGTCGATGACGATCGAGAAGAAGCTGCCGAACGCGTGCATCACCGATACGCCGCGCCCTTGCCCCTTCGGCAGCGGCGTGCCCCAGCCGGCCGCCTTCGTCGCGACGTCGAGCACGTTGCGCGCACGCGGCGTCTTGTCGAGCAGCGCGCGGCGGTACTGGACGGGATCGGTCTTGGCCTGCGCCGCGAGTTCGTCGATGAAGCTCTCGACGACGAACGTGCTGCGGGTCGGCCCGACACCGCGCCAGAACGCGGTCGGCACGTGGCGCGGTTCCTGGCGCACGTAGTCGATCAACTGGTTCGGCAGGTCGTACGGCAGGTCGTTGGCAACCTCGACCGCGTCGGGATCGACGCCGTCCTTGAAGGCCGGCGGTGCAAAGCGCGCGAGGATCGACGAACCGACGATCCGGTGCTGCCATGCGACCGGCTTGCCGTTCGCGTCGAGGCCGGCCGAGATCCGGTCGTAGTAATACGGGCGATACATGTCGTGCTGGATGTCTTCCTCGCGCGTCCACACGACCTTCACCGGCGCGTTGACCTGCTTCGCGATCTTCACGGCCTGGCCGATCATGTCCGTTTCGAGCCGTCGGCCGAAACCACCGCCGAGCAGGTGGTTGTGCACTACGATCCGGTCGGGCGCGAGACCCGTGAGCTTCTGCACGGTGTCGACCGCCCGCGTCGGCACCTGCGTGCCGACCCAGATCTCGCAGCCGTCGCCGCGCACGTGCACCGTGCAGTTCACCGGCTCCATCGTTGCGTGCGCAAGGAGCGGCTGTTCGTAGACGGCATCGATGCGCGTCTTCGCGTTCGCGAACGCGCGGCCGACGTCGCCGTCCTTGCGCGCGACCGCGCCCTTCCCGTTCGCGGCGGCCTGCGCGAGATCGGCGACGATGTCCTTCGTCGACACCTTCGCGCCCGCGCCTTCGTTCCACTTCACGACGAGCGCCGACGCACCGCGCTTCGCGGCCCACGTGTGATCGCCGACCACCGCGACCGCGTTGTCCGCGCGCACCACCTGGCGCACGCCGGGGATCTTCTTCGCGGCCGTGTCGTCGACGCTCGCGACCGTGCCGCCGAACACCGGGCTGTTCACGATCACCGCATACAGCATGCCGGGCACGCGCACGTCGAGTCCGAACTGCGCGGTGCCGTCGACCTTCTCCGGCGAATCGAGCCGCTTCACCGGCTTGCCGATCAGCTTGAAATCGGCCGGCTGCTTCAGTGCGACGTCCTTCGGCACCGGCAGCTTCGACGCGGCGTCCGCGAGCTGGCCGTACGATGCGCGCCGGCCGCTCGGCGTGTGCTGTACTTCGCCGTTCGCCGCCCGGCAGGTGGCCGGATCGACGTTCCATTGCTTCGCCGCCGCCGAAACCAGCAGCGTGCGCGCGGTCGCGCCGGCGCGGCGCAGCGGTTCCCAAGCGTACCGCACCGACGTCGAGCCGCCCGTCAGCTGGCCGCCGAGCAGCGGATCGAGGAACAGCTTCTCGTTCGGGGGCGCATGGTCGAGCGTGACGTTCGACAGCGGCACCTCGAGTTCCTCGGCGATCAGCATCGGCAGCGCCGTGTAGACGCCCTGGCCCATTTCGACCTTCGGCATCACCAGCGTGACCTTGCCGGCGCGGTCGATCTGCACGAACGCGTTCGGCGCGAATACACCGGCGCGCGCGCTTTCGTCCGCATCGCCGCCGATCACCGAGCGCCGTGCATCATCGCCCGCCGCCGGCATGCTGAAGCCGAGCAGCAGGCCACCGCCCGCCGCCGCGCCGAGCGCCATGCCCGCCTTGAGAAACGTACGGCGCGACACGCCCGCGCCGGCCCGACCTGCTTCGATCAGTCCTCGCGACATGTCAGCCTCCGCAGAGCCGCCTCAAGGAGGCTGACCGCCCCCTCGGGGGGCAGCGAACAAAGTGAGCGTGGGGGCTGTTTCATCTCATGCCCCCTTCGCGGCGTGTTTGACCGCCGCGCGAATCCGGTTGTAGGTACCACAGCGGCAGATGTTGCCGGCCATCGCCGCGTCGATGTCGGCGTCGCTCGGGTTCGGGTTCGATGCGATCAGCGCGGTGGCCGCCATCACCTGCCCGGACTGGCAGTAGCCGCACTGGACGACGTCGAGCTCGCGCCATGCCTGCTGGACCTTCTGCCCGGCCGGCGTCGCGCCGACGGCTTCGATCGTCGTGATCTTGCGGCCCGCGACGGCCGCGACCGGCAGCACGCACGCGCGTGCGGCGACGCCGTCGAGATGCACGGTGCACGCGCCGCATTGTGCGATCCCGCAGCCGAATTTCGTGCCGGTCAGGCCGACGACGTCGCGCAGGACCCACAGCAGGGGCATGTCGTCGGGGGCGTCGACCGTGCGGTTCTCGCCGTTGATGTTGAGGGTGACCATTCAGCCTCCGGGGGCGGTGTATTGGGGAAGCGGCGCGAACGATGCGCTGCGCCGCGTTGTCGTTGTCGTCGCCGTTGCGTCATGCGTGACGGCTGCCGTACGGTCCCGGGCGAGAACGGGCCGTGACGGGGGGTACCGCGTCGTTACTCGGCCACGTCGATGCCCGACAGCACCTTGATGACGGGCGGCGCCGCGAACCAGTCGGCCGACTTCACGCGAAATTCCGTGAAGTGCGGGCTGGCGAGGTGCGCGTCGAACGCGGCCTGGTCGTCGTAGATCTCGTACAGGTGCAGGTTCGGCGAACCGTCCTGCTCGCGGAACAGGTCGTAGCGCCGGTTGCCCGGCTCGACGCGCGTCTTGGCGACCATGCTGCGCAATTCGGCCTCGGCGGCCTGCGCGTGTTCGGGTTTCGGGAACAGGGAAGCAATCACGTGAAGCGCCATCTTTGTCACTCCTTTCGAAACGGAATCGAGCATGCCACAAGCCGGCGTCTCGCGACGCCAGCGTGCAATCGTCGTGTGTCGTCTTGCGCCGGTGTCAGGCCAGTTCGTCCGGACCCACGCGCACGACGACCTTGCCGAAATTCTTGCCGGCGAGCAAGCCGATCAGCGCGTTCGGCGCATCGGCGAGATCGGGGATGACATCCTCGAGCGCCTTCACCTTGCCCTGCGCGAGCCACTCGCTCATCTCCGTCAGGAACTGCGCGTAGCCCGTCGCGTAATGATCGAAAATGATGAAGCCCTGCATCCGGATGCGCTTGCGCAGGATCGTCCCCATCAGCAGCGGCAGGCGATCGGGGCCGGCCGGCAACGCGGTGTCGTTGTAATGGGCGATCAGCCCGCATACCGGCACGCGCGCATGCTCGTTGAGCAGCGGCCACACCGCATCGAACACGGCGCCGCCGACGTTCTCGAAATAGACGTCGATACCCTTCGGACAGGCTTCCTTCAGCCGGGCGGCGAATTGCGGATCGCGGTGGTCGACGCAATCGTCGAAGCCGAGCGTGCCCTTCACGTACGCGACCTTGTCGGCGCCGCCCGCGACGCCGATCACGCGGCAGCCCTTCAGCTTCGCGATCTGGCCGACCACCGCACCGACCGCCCCGCTCGCGGCGGCGACGACCACGGTTTCGCCGGCCTTCGGCTCGCCGATCTTCAGCAGCCCGGTGTACGCGGTGAACCCCGGCATGCCGAGCACGCCGAGTGCATGCGACGGATGCGCGAAGTCGCGGCCGAGCGGAATGAGACCGCTGCCGTCCGACAGCGAATAGTCCTGCCAGCCACCGCGCGCGACGACCAGGTCGCCTTCGCGATACGCGGGCAGGTTGGACGCCACGACACGGCTGACCGTGCCGCCGACCATCACGTCGCCGAGCTCGACCGGCGGCGCATACGACGGCGCGTCGCTCATCCGGCCGCGCATGTACGGGTCGAGCGACAGCCAGATCGTGCGCAGCAGCACCTGGCCGGCGCCGGGCACCGGTACGTCGCCGGTTTCGAGACGAAAGTCGTTCGGGGTGGGCGCGCCGACCGGGCGCGCGTTCAGGATGATTCTGCGGTTTGCTGCCTTGCCTTGCGGCATGGGAACCTCCGTCAACAGGAAGGGACGTGCACGGGCACGATCGGATCAACGTTGGACAACCGTGATGCGCGAGGCTGCGGCCTTGCCGGCGAATCAGCCGGCGGCCGGGCCGCCGCCTCGCGGGTAAAACAATGTGACTTCAGCGTAAGTAGACCAGTCGTCTAGCGCTCACGCAAAAAACAAGGCGCGCCTGCGCGCGCCCACATTACGACTGCACTCCGTCGGGCTCGAAGGACGGCAGGTTCAGCATCCGCCGTGTTTCGAGCATCGCGCGTTCGAGCGGTTTGCGGTCGCGGTGAATCTTCTCCAGCAGCGTCGCGCCCAGCCACAGCTCGTAAAGGATCGCGGCCGTATGCGCCGGATCGTCGACGCCGCCCAGCGAACCGTCGGCCAACCCGGCCTCGATCCCGCCCGCGAGCCGCTCGATGATCTGGCCGGTGCCGCGCCGCAGGACCGCGCGCATCGCCTCCGACAAATCGGACACTTCCGCACCGAGCTTCACCGCGAGGCACTTGCCTTCCGGATCGTCCGCGCACTGCGTGCGCAGCCAGTTGCCCCAGTACGTCATCAGGCGCTGCGCGCCCGTGCCGGCCGGGTGCTTGAGCAGGTTGTCGAGGTGCTCGAGATAGCCTTCGAAATACGATTCGAGCAGCGCCTCGCCGAACGCCTCCTTCGAGCCGAAGTAATGGTAGAACGAGCCCTTCGGGATACCCGCCGCGGCGAGAATCTCGTTCAGACCGACCGCCGAAAACCCCTTGTGGAGCATGATCGGCTTCGCGATATTCAGGATGTGCTGGCGGACTTCCGCGCCTGAAGATGCATTCATGATGGCGTATCTTAGCAACGATTAGACCGGTCGTCTAGTAACGTCGAGCCGGCAAGTTGAGCGGCACTTTACCCGAATCGCACCGCGTCGCGGACACGTCGTCGCCGCACCGTGGCGCCCACGTCACGCGGGTTTCGGGACGCGCTTCCTCGCGACCGGTTTCGCCGCACGCAGGGTGCCGCCCGCCGGTCGACCCGGCGCCCGGCGCGCGGGGGGACGTGACGCGCGTTCGGCACGCAATGCGTCGAGTTCGCCGACGTACGCGGCATTGGCCGCGCGGGCCCCGTCGAGCTGGCCTTCGAGCATGCCGCAGCGGTGTTGCGTGTCGGCCAGTTGCGCCTGCAGTGCCGCGAGATCCTTGCGGTGCTGCGTATCGCGCTGTTCGGCACGAGCCGTGGCCGCGTCGAATTCCTTCTGAACGCGTGCGGCCGCGAGCCGTTCGCGGTCGATCTCCTGAAGCGCTCGCCTCTCCGCTGCACGCAAGCGTTCCTCGGCCCGGCCCGCGTCGTCGCGCAGCCGGTCGAGTTGCGACGTGAAATCGGCGCGCGCCTGCGCCAGCGCGCGATCGGCGTCCGCGTTGTCGGACTTCAGCCGCTCGATTTCCGCTTGCAGCGCGCGGCGCGATGCTTCGTCGGCCGCCCTCGCCTGCTCGAGTTCCTGGATGCGCACCTGGGCCGCCAGCAACGCGCTCGTGCGGTGCTCCAGCGCGGTTTCGGTGCGGGACAGGTCGGCTTGCAATGCCGCGACCTCCGCTTTCGCCGCGGCCCGCTCGGCTTCGACTTCGGCGCGCAGTGCATCGAGCGCTGCGGCGGCATCGGTACTCGAGCGGCGCCACAACGCGGCGACGAGTTCGCCCGCTGCCGCCTGCAGATCGGCCGGCAAATCCGGATGCTCGATGCGCACCCGGCTCTTTTCCCGCAACTCGGCCCAGAACTCGCCGAGCACCGCCGTCGGCGTGCTCATGCTGCCCTTGCGCACGAGCTGGTAAAGGCGGTTCGCGGTGGGCGTGACGCCGAAACGGAAGAACATCAACGCGCAGACCTCGCGATAGAGCTCGCGGGTCTTCGGGAAATCGGCCCTCAGGCGGTCGATTTCGGCGATCAGGCGGGATTCGTCGGCAACGAGGTCGGACATGACGGTTTGAGTCGGTGGTTTCGTTAATAATATAACGTAAACCGTTAAATATCCAATTGTCACACCCCTGTTGTTTGACATTATTTCTATAATGTTGAGTTTCCATCGGCGGGCTTCGTTATTTCCGTACCTGACTCGCCACCTCGCTGCTCCCGTCGACGTATTGCGTCTTCTGATCCCGGCCGCGCCCGCAACGCCGAAAGCGCCGCTCCCGGTCAACACTCGCCCTCCCGCGTCTTCCGGTTCGCGTCCAAGTCGCCCCACCCGATAAGCATCCGTTAAGAATCCAGCCCGCATAGTGGCGCCCAGTCCTCGCCCGAGGCCTCCGACCCGCGCCGCAACGCATGCATGACGGCGCCTCTTCAAGGAGCGATCCGTGAATCCGCGCCCGCCCGTCGTATCGACGACCCTGCTGAACAAGGTGCCCGCCGTCACCGCCATCTTCTGGATCATCAAGATCCTGTCGACCACCGTCGGCGAAACCGGCGCCGACTATCTTGCCGTCCGCGCCGGGCTCGGCGTGCCCGTCACCGACGCGTTGATGGCCCTGCTGCTCGTCGGCGCGCTCGTGCTGCAGTTCCGCGCGAGAACCTGCGTGCCGTGGCTGTACTGGCTCAACGTGGTGCTGGTCAGCGTCGTCGGCACGCAGATCACCGACGCGCTGACGGACGGGCTGGGCGTCAGCCTGTACGCGAGCACCGCCTGCTTCGCCGTCGCGCTCGCGGCCTTGTTCGCGGCCTGGTACCGGAGCGAGCGGACGTTGTCGATCGAAACCATCGTCACGACGCGACGCGAAGCGTTCTACTGGGCCGCGATCCTGCTGACGTTCGCGCTGGGCACCGCCGCCGGCGATCTGGCCACCGAAGCGCTCGGTCTCGGGTTCCGGCTCGGCATCGTGTCGTTCGGCGCGGCGATCGCGCTGGTGGCCGTCTCGATGCGACTGGGCACGAATCGCGTGCTCGCGTTCTGGCTGGCCTACATCCTCACGCGCCCGCTCGGCGCGTCGCTCGGCGATTTCCTGTCCCAGGCCCGCGAATACGGCGGCATCGGGCTGGGTGCCGCGACGACGAGCGCGGTGTTCCTGACGTCGATCGTGCTGCTGGTCGCATGCACGACGCTCGCCAACCGGCAGGCAAGCGCGCGATGACCGTCGCGTTGCCTTGCCTTGTCGCATACCCCGTCCGACTCTCCAAAGGAAATGACATGCTTACTCGAAAACTGATGTGCGCCACGATCGTCGCGGCACTCGCAGCCGGCCCCATGTCTATGCTGCTCGTCTCGCCCGTCCATGCGGCAACCGCCGCGAAGCTTGGCGACCTGTCGTCGTTCCGCGGCATCGCGACGGACACCCGGAAGCTCGTCGAAGCGGGCAATCTCGCCGGCGCGAAGATACGCATCAAGGATCTGGAGACGAAATGGGACGATGCGGAGCCGTCGCTGAAACCGCGCTCGGCTGCCGACTGGCATGTGATCGACAAGGCGATCGACCGTGCGCTGGCCGCGCTGCGTGCCGACAAGCCCGACGCCGCGACATGCCGTCAGTCGCTGGACGATCTGCTCGCGCTGCTGAAGTAAATCGCCGCGACGGACGCCCGGTCACGCCGCGCGTCCGTTGTCGGCGCCTGCCGCGATCCGCGTCGTGACGATGCGTGCGACATCGACCGCGCGATGACTTGAAGCGCCCGATGCACGCCATCGGCTGCGCATCAAACGAACGAGGCTCGCACCATGCGAGCCTCTTGTTCTCGATGCCGTGATCGCCGCAACGCATACGTCGAGCGCAATCTATGTATCGGCAGACGAATGCGCGCGATATCGACGCAGCGGCTTACGGCACGACATGCCGCCCCAATCAACCCAGCGGCACCACGCTCCCGAGCAGGATCCGCACGAGCGTCGCCTGGCGCGTCACGCCCGTCTTCGAGAAGATCGCGCGCAGGTGCGTGCGCGCCGTGTTCTTGCTGATCCCCGATTCCTCCGCCGCCTCCTCGAGCGTCAGCCCGTTCGTCAGCAGCAGCGCGAGCGACGTCTCGGCGGGTGTCAGGTCGAACAGCTTGCGGATGATTTCCTGCGCGCCCTGCGGCTTGCGGTCGGGGTCGCGCAGGAATAGCGTAACGGCCGGCCGGCGCTTGTTGTCCTCCGACCAGTCGGACAGCAGCACGGTGCGCACCAGCAGCCCGAGGCGCGGCTTGTCGAAGCCGCGCGTGATCGGCATCGCCTCGACGATCGCCGCGGCCGTGCCGTGGTGCCCCATCACCGCGTGGCGGATCAGCCGCTTGAGCGTGCGATTCTCCTGCGCATCGGTCGCCTCGATCGTGCCGCGCGCAATCGTCAGACCGTTGTTCTGCTTCAGGATCTCGTCTGCGACGCCGTTCATGTCGATGATCGTGCCGTTCTCGTCGAGCGTGATCGTGCCGATCTGCATCCGGTTGATCGCGTTGGCATAGATCGACCGCTCGACCTCGGCCGTGTCGAGCCGCGAATGCAGTTCGACCGCCCGCTTCAGGTGCGGCAGCAGCAGCGCGCAGATCGCCTTGTCGCGCGCGGAGAACTGCTTCGACGCATGATTGCGGCACACGCGGAACCGGCACTCGACGCCCGACGGCGTGCGCAGGTCCGCGCCGAGGATGTAGCGCACGTCCTGCGGCTTCAGGAACTGCTTGTACAGTTCGCTCGACAGCCAGCCCGTATCGCCGAACACGTCGTCGACCGTGACCACGCGATCGGCCGGCAGGCCGACGAACGGGTCGAGCGAATAGTAGTAGTTGTTGTACGACGCCTCGCCGTCGCCCGGCACGACCGGGCCGAACTCCGATGCATGCACGGACAGCGGCGCGCGACGGTCGCTCGCGGCCGCGCGCAGGATCAGCGTCACGTAGCTGGCCTGCAGCAGCCGGCGAACCATCTCGAGCGCGCCGGCCCACGGCGGCGTTTCCATCGGCCCCTGGTAGATGCGCGCCATCAGCTCGCTGAAATCAGCGACGCCGATGTCGGCCTCCTCGCTCGTTGACTGGCTCTCTTGCGGGGCCCATCTCGTCTCCATCAGCACGCTCCATCCTCCATGCAACTTGTGTTCGGTGCGATTCATCCGCGCCGCCATGATTAAGACGTGTCTTAATTCCGGCGTCATCGGGACATTCACTGAATGGTGAGCTTTGGCCATCCGGACGCGCGAACCATCGTCCAATCGGATGATGTGGCGCCCTGCCCGCTGCGCTGGAATGCCCGTCAGGCCGTGCCGGCAAGCATCCGGCGCGGGCTCAGGGAAAACCGCGATGCGGGTTTACCTGATTCAGACCGCATCCGATTCAGACAGGAGTTCCAATGCCGCTCGACCCTCAGGCGCAGGCGCTGCTCGCCGCGCTCGCCCAAGTGCCCGCGATCGATTTCGATCGACTGACCGTGCCCGCGTACCGTGCGAGCCTCGCCGGAGGCAGCGCGTTCGCGCCCGGCGACGCGATTGCCGCCGAAGAGGACTGGCAGATCCCGGCGCCGGGTCGTCAGTTATCCGCACGACTGTATCGGCCCGATGCCGACGAGCCGTTGCCGCTGACCGTGTTTTTCCACGGTGGCGGCTTCGTCGCGTGCGGGATCGATTCGCACGCGAACCTGTGCCGCAGTCTTGCCAGGCGGGCGCGCACGCTCGTGCTGTCGGTCGATTACCGGCTCGCGCCCGAAGCGCGCTTCCCGGCAGCCGCGCAGGACGCTTGCGACGCGGTGCGCTGGGCCGCCGCCGGTGCGCGCGATCTCGGCGCGCGCGCCGGGGCGATCGCCGTGGCCGGCGACAGCGCGGGCGGCAACCTGGCCGCGGTCGCCGCGCTGCAGTTGCGCGGCTCGGGCATCGCGATCGCGTACCAGTTGCTGCTGTATCCAGTCGTCGATTGCGCGACCGAGCATCCGTCGTACGAATCGCTCGGCGAAGGCTATTTCCTGACGGCGGACGCGATGCGCTGGTTCAAGCGCCAGTATTTCGACGACGGCGCCGACCGCGCATCGCCGCTCGCGAGCCCGCTCGCCGTGGCGGACCTGTCGGGCGCGGCGCCGGCCACCATCGTCAGCGCGGAATTCGATCCGTTGCGCGACGAGGCCGAAGCGTACGCACTGCGTCTCGCGCAGGCCGGCACGCCGGTCTCGCTCGTGCGCTGGCCGGGCCAGCTGCACGGCTTCGCGAGCATGCTCGGCGCAGTCGACGCGGCCGATCGCGCGCTGACCTTCGGCGCCGACGCGCTGCGCCGCGCCTTCGACGCGACGGAGGCGCAATGACGCTCGCCAGTACGCCGGAAATCGTCGACGAGCTGCGTGCGGGACGGATGGTCCTGCTCGTCGACGAGGAGGACCGCGAAAACGAAGGCGACCTCGTGATCGCGGCCGATCACGTGACGCCCGACGCGATCAACTTCATGGCACGCTTCGGGCGCGGGCTGATCTGCCTGACGCTGACCGCGGAACGCTGCGAGCAACTGCGTCTGCCGCCGATGGCCGATCGCAACGGCACGCCGTTCGGCACCGCGTTCACTGTGAGCATCGAGGCGGCCGAAGGCGTGACGACCGGCATTTCGGCAGCCGATCGCGCGCGGACGATCCGCGCGGCGGTGCGCGCGGGCGCGCGTCCCGACGATCTCGTGCAGCCCGGCCACGTGTTTCCGATCGCCGCGCGCCCGGGCGGCGTGCTGGTGCGCGCGGGACACACGGAGGCCGGCTGCGATCTCGCGGCGCTCGCCGGGCTCACGCCCGCGTCGGTGATCTGCGAGGTGATGAACGACGACGGCACGATGGCGCGGCTGCCCGAGCTGCAGACGTTCGCCGCGCATCACGGGCTGAAGATCGGCACGATCGCGGACCTGATCCATTACCGCCGCGAGCACGAATCGCTCGTCGAGCGTGTCGGCGAACGGCCGCTGCATACGCCGTGGGGCCGGTTCCGCGCGATCGAGTATCGCGACACCGTGCACGATGCGCCGCATCTTGCGCTGGTGCGCGGCGAGCCCGATCCGTCGACACCCGTGCTGACGCGCGTGCATGAATGCCATTCGCTGCTCGACCTGCTCGACGCGGAACCGTCCGCGCATTCGTGGCCGCTGCACGCGGCGCTGCAACGGATCGACGCGGCCGGTTGCGGCGTCGCGGTGCTGCTCGACTGCGACATGCGCGGCGACGCGATGCGAACGCCGGCCGGCCACGCACGCCGCGACGGCCGCGTGACCGGAATCGGCTCGCAGATCCTGCGTGAGCTCGGCGTGCGGCGGCTGAATGTGCTGTCGAGTCCGTTCCGGCTGCCGGCGCTGTCGGGGCACGACCTGGAAATCATGGCGTTCATCCCGCTCGGCGACGACGATCCGGAAAGCGCGCGCTCCGCCGATGCGAGCCCGCTGCGGGCGGCGTGATGATGCCGGGCTGACAGGCGCGTGCCGCGCGTCCTGGCACCGCCCCACGGGTTGCCGCTTGACAGGCTATCGTTTGTTTTTATGAAATACAGTCTCGGGTTTGTATTTTGACGATACATACCATAGACTGTATTTTCCGATTACAAACGATCGCCTGTCATTGCGCGGAGAGCCCATGGCATTCCCTGTCCAGACCTTGAGCCAGTTGCGCCCGATCCTCGTCGGCTTCCGGAAGTCGGCGGGGTTCACGCAGGCGCAGCTCGCTGCCCGCCTCGGCGTGACGCAACAGTCGTACGCGCAGCTCGAAGCCAATCCGTCCGCGGTCAGTATCGAACGTCTTTTCAAGGTGCTGAACGTGCTCGGCGTTCGCCTGGCGCTCGAGCCGGGCACGCCGGACGACGCAGCGGCGCCCGCTGGCACCGCGCCGGCGCCCAAGCGCACGCCGGCCGCGCGCGGTCGCTCGCCCGGTTCGCCCGGTTCGTCCGAGCTGCCGGCTCGCCCGCCGGCCGCTGCGAAGGCCCCATCCGCCGCCACGCGGAAACGGCCCGCCGCCGCCACGCCCGGCAAGCCTCGGGGCACCACAAGGGAGGACTGGTGACGATGGCCCGCCGCCCCCGCCACGACCGCCTCGACCTGTGGATGAACGGCATCCCGGTCGGCTACTGGGAAGTCCGGCGCGGCGTCGAGCGCCTCGTCTACCTGCCGGCGTGGGTCGACGATCCGCAAGGCCGTCCGCTGTCGCTGTCGCTGCCGTTCACGCCGGGCAACCAGCCGCACCAGGGCGCGATCGTCGCCGACTACTTCGACAACCTGCTCCCGGACAGCCAGCCGATCCGCCGCCGCATCGCGCAGCGCTACCGGCTCGGGTCGACGGCGCCGTTCGAACTGCTCGCGTCGATCGGCCGCGATTGCGTCGGGGCGCTGCAGTTGTTGCCTCCGGACGAAGCACCGGTCGACCTCGAATCGATCGACGGCACCGCGCTCGACGATGCGGCCGTGGCCGACGTGCTGCGCCACGCGACCGCCGCGCCGCTGCCCGGCCACGCGGAGCCGGACGGCGAGCTGCGCCTGTCGATCGCCGGCGCGCAGGAAAAAACCGCACTATTGCGCGACGGCAATCGCTGGCTGCTGCCGGCCGGCAGCACGCCGACCACGCATATCTTCAAGCTGCCGCTGGGACGCGTCGGGAACATGCAGGCCGACATGCGCACGTCGGTCGAGAACGAATGGCTGTGTTCGAAGATCGTCGCCGCGTACGGCCTGCCGGTCGCCGCGTGCGACATCGGCCGGTTCGACGACCAGAAGGCGCTGATCGTCGAGCGTTTCGACCGCCGTCCGTCCCGCGACGGCACCTGGATCCTGCGGCTGCCGCAGGAGGACATGTGCCAGGCGACCGGCACGCCGTCGGGCGCCAAATACGAATCCGACGGCGGCCCCGGCATCGCGACGATCATGGGCATCCTCGCGAATTCCGCCGAGGCCGCGCGGGACCGGACGAACTTCTTCGTCACGCAGCTCGTGTTCTGGGTGCTCGCGGCCATCGACGGCCACGCGAAGAATTTCAGCATCGCGCACCTGCCCGGCAACACGTATCGCAGCACGCCGCTGTACGACGTGCTGTCCGCGCATCCGATCATCGGCACGCGCCGCAATCAGCTGCCGCCGCGGCGCGCCCGGCTCGCGATGGCCGTGTGCGGGAAGAATCGCCATTACGTGATCGGCGACATCCAGCCGCGTCACTGGATCGCGCAAGGCGCGCGTGTCGGTCTGACCGAAGACGCCGTACGCGCGGCCATGGCCGATGTGGCGGCACGCACCGAACCGGTGATCGCCGGCGTCGCGTCGCGCATTCCGGCGGATTTCCCGTCAGACGTGGCCGATGCGATCTTCGACGGGATGCGCCGCCAGGCGCGCAAGCTGGGCGCGGCCGACTAGGCGGTGCGGGCGCCCGGGCGGTGGGCGGTGGGCGGCGGATCATCCACGTGGACGATGCGATCCGGCGTCGGCTCCGCACAATGGTCGCCATCCCCATTCCGACGCACGCCCGACATGGAACCTGCCGCCCTCGATACCGCGTTCAGCCCGCTGCAGATCGGCCCGCTGACGCTGCGCAACCGCCTGATCAAATCCGCGACCAACGAAGGGATGACGCCGAACGGCGTGCCGTCGCGTGCGCTCGTCGGGTTTCATGAACGCATCGCCGCGGGCGGCGCCGCGCTGACGACGGTCGCGTACTGCGCGGTCAGCGACGACGGCCGCACGTTCGTCGACCAGGCGCGACTCGATGCGCCCACGGTCCGGCAATTCCGCGCGCTGACCGACGCGGTGCATCGCCACGGCGCGGCGGCGTCCGCGCAGATCACCCACGGCGGCAGCTTCACGTTCCTGCCTTCGCTGTCGACGAAACGTCCGTTGAGTGCGTCGGGCGGGTTCAACAAGGTCGGCGTGATGAGCGGCCGCTTCCTGAAGCAGGCGATGACGCGCGACCAGATGACCGTCATCGCCGACGAATTCGCACGCGCGGCGCGCCACGCGCGCGACGCGGGCTTCGACGCGGTCGAGATCCATATGGGTCACGGTTATCTGCTGAGCCAGTTCCTGTCGCCGCTGTACAACCGTCGCCGCGACGCATACGGCGGCGATGCGGCGCGTCGCGCGACGTTCCCCGTCGAGGTGCTGCGCCGCGTGCTCGATGCGGTCGGCCGCGATCTCGCCGTGGTCTGCAAGATCGGCGTGACCGAAGGCGTGCGTGGCGGCGGAACGCCCGACGACGCATCCGAGATCGCACGGCGGCTCGAGGCCGAGGGCGCGCACCTGCTGGTGCTGAGCGGCGGGATGAACGTCGAGTCGGTGTGGCAGCTGTTCGGCAGCCCGCTGCCCGGCGAGGCGCGCGCGAACGCCGACAACGCGATCGTGCGCACCGCAATGGCGCTGCAGAAGCTCACCGAGCCGAAGATGGGCGCGTTTCGGGAGATGTATTTCCTCGAGCATTCGCGGCAGGTGCGAGCGGCCGTCCGGATGCCGCTCGCCTATCTGGGCGGCGTGCGCTCGCGCGAGAACGTCGCGCTGGCGATGCGCGAAGGATTCGACGCGGTGGCGCTCGCCCGCGCGCTCGTGTTCGAGCCGGGTTTCGTGAACGAACTGCGCGACGGCCCCATCGCGCAATCGGGCTGCACGTCATGCAATCGCTGCGTCGTGTCGATGTACACGCCGGGCGGTACCGCATGCGCGCTCAAGGCGCCGAACGATCCGGCGCCGAACCGTGTGCCGGCCGCGGGCGTGTGAGGTTACGCGGTCGCTGATTCCGCAGTCGCACTCGCGGCCGTGGCCACTACGCGACCACGCCCTCTGTCGCTCACCCGGCGTCGCGGGCGCGGGCCAGCGCCGCGAGGTTCCCTTCCCCGAATCCGTGGTGCCCCTGCCGCTGCACGATCTCGAAGAAGATCTCGCCGGGCCGGCGCTTGACGAAGGTCTGGAAGAACAGGCGCGGCACGCCGTCGTTGCCGATTTCGCCGTCGACCAGCACCGCGCGGCGGCGCAGCGCGTCGAGATCGACGCCGTGCCCCGGCAGCCGCGCATCGACTTCGTCGTAATAGGGCGCCGGCGGTTCGATGAATTCGACGCCGTTCGCGCGCAGCGCATCGACGCTCGCCAGGATGTCGTCGGTCGCCAGCGCAACGTGCTGGACGCCTTCGCCCGGATGGTCCGGCAAATACGCGTGCATCAGTTCGGTGCGGCGCGTGCCTTCCTCGTAGACCGGAATCCGCACCGCGCCGCACGGCGACACCATCACGCGCGACTCTTCCGACACATGCCAGTGCGCGTCGATTTCATGGATTTCGCGGAAGTGCAGCAGGTCGTGATAGAAGTCGAGCCACTCGCGCATGCGCCCCGCGCCGACCGTCTGCGTGAAATGGTCGACCTGCTGCAGGCCCGTGCCCGCGCAATCGAGATCGGTATGCGCGGTCGCGATGTCGATCGGCCGGAAATCGATGTCGAAGATCGAGATGTCGCCGACGCCGCCGCGCTGGCCGTCGCGCCCACGCCAGCGGTCGACGAAATAAAGGTGCGAATCGCCGATCCCCTGGATCGCGGGAATCTTCAGCTCGCCGACCCCGATCCGCTCGCCCTCGAACGCCCACGCGCCGAGCTCGATCGCACGCTCGAACGCGCGCCGTGCGCTGGCCACGCGCAGCCCGATCGCGCACACGCCCATCCCGTATTCCTCTGCATAGCGCGCAGCGAACGAATCGGGCTCGGCGTTGATCAGGAACTGCATCTGCCCTTGCCGGTACAGCGTGACGTTCTTGCTGACATGGCGCGCGATCGCCTTGAATCCGAGCTGCTCGAAGCGTTGCGCGAGCGCGTCCGGCACCGGCGCCGCGAACTCGACGAATTCGAGTCCGGCCATCCCGAGCGGATTGGCGGCCGGATCGGCAACGGGCGGCGTATCGCTGGACAGGGGGTGGGAATTGCCGGGCATTACAGTCTCCGGGGGTATGCGGTCGATGGGGATGACGCCCGGCGCGTGCGGCATGCCCGGCCGATAGGGTGGCCGGGTGTCCGCCCGATTCGGGCAAGGTTTTGATGGTCCCGATTTTAACCAGATCGTTCACGCCGGCACACCCTGGCCGAACGGGATACGAATGCCTCGCCTAGTGCAAACCCGGGATTCGTTCGATAATCGCACATAAAAGATCGATAATCGCGCATTTTGTCCGATCGGCCAATTGCCGTCGCGCGGCGCGCGCCCTATTCTCCGTCCACCCATCGACTTCAATGCAGCATCGGACGCGGCGCCGCCACGATTCCACGATGCGCCATGCCAGGAGACTTCGCCATGACCCCAACCTTCGACACCCTCGATGCCGCCGCCGGCGCCCGCGCGCGCGGCCAGGCCCGCAAGGCCGCAATCGGCAGCTTCGTCGGTGCCGTCGTCGACTGGTACGACTTCCTGCTGTACGGGATCGTCGCCGCACTCGTCTTCAATTCCGAATTCTTTCCGAAGGTCAGCCCGACCATGGGCACGCTCGCGGCGTTCGCGACCTTCGGCGTCGGCTTCCTGTTCCGGCCGCTCGGCGGCGTCGTGTTCGGCCATTACGGCGACCGGCTCGGCCGCAAGCGGATGCTCGTGCTGACCGTGATGCTGATGGGGCTGTCGACCGTCGCGATCGGCCTGCTGCCGAGCTTCGCGACGATCGGCTGGTGGGCGCCCGTGCTGCTGGTGCTGATGCGTGCGATCCAGGGCTTCGCGGTCGGTGGCGAATGGGGCGGCGCAGCGCTGATGGCCGTCGAGAGCGCACCGAAGCAGAAAAAGGCGTTCTACAGCAGCGGCGTGCAGGTCGGCTACGGCGTCGGGCTCGTGCTGGCCACGGGGATCGTGTCGATCCTGAGCCATACGCTCGGAGAGGCCGCGTTCAAGTCGTGGGGCTGGCGCCTGCCGTTCGTGTTCAGCATCGTGCTGGTGCTGATCGGGCTGTGGGTCCGCAAGAGCATGGACGAGTCGCAGGAATTCGTCGAAAAGGTCGAGCACGGCAATCGCAAGCTGCGCCTGCCGGTGCTGGAGGCGCTGACGCGCCATCCGAAGGCGTTCCTGCTGATCGTCGCGCTGCGGCTCGCCGAACTGTTCACGATGTATATCGTCACCGCGTTCGCGCTCAGCTATTCGACGTCGAACCTCGGCATGTCGCGCGACCTGTTCCTGAACATCGGCCTGCTGGTCGGCGCGGTCAGCTGCTTGACGATCCCGTGCTTCGCATGGCTGGCGGATCGCTTCGGCCTGCGCCGCATCTACCTGATCGGCGCGCTGATCGGCCTCGCGTCGGCGGTGCCGTTCTTCGTCGCGCTGGAATCGCGCTCGATCGCGTGGATCGTGGTCTTTTCGATCCTGCTGGCCAATGCGGCGCACGACATGATCGTGAGCGTCCAGCAACCGCTCTTCACCGAGTTGTTCGGTGCGGAATACCGCTACAGCGGCGCGGGCGTCGGTTATCAGTTCGCGAGCGTCGTCGGCGGCGGGTTCACGCCGTTCATCGCGGTGGCGCTGGTCAGCCTGGCCGGCGGTTCGTGGCACCTGGTCGCCGGCTATCTCGCAGTGGGTTGCCTGATCTCGCTGGTGGTCGCCGCGCGGATGCGGGCGGCGGAGTGAGGAAATGACCGGAGGGCCGGCCGCAATACGCGCCGGCCATTTTCACACCGGCTACTATCCCCGGCGAGCCGGACGGGCCCGGCCCTCGCCCAACGTCAAACACGGTCAATCCCGCGCGCAGAAGCCCTTTTTCCCCTCTGAACATTCCACGTCACCCGCCGACCAATGGCATCATATGGGCCTACGTCAGTCACAGATACGCCCCCATATCATGTCGAATCTCATCGTCCACGGCGGCACTCCGCTGCGCGGGGACATCAAGCCGTCCGCGAACAAGAACGCCGTCCTGCCGATCCTGTGCGCCACCCTGTTGACCGATCAGCCGCTGCGCCTCGTCGGCGTACCGGACATCACCGACGTGCGCAAGATCCTCGACATCTTCCGCACGCTCGGCAGCGACGTGTCGGTCGACTTCACGACCGGCATTCTCGAACTCCACCATCGCAACACGACGTTCGACCCGGCCGTTCACCGCCTGCCCGAGGCGATGCGCTCGTCGATCATGCTGATTCCGCCGCTGCTCGCGCGCTTCGGCGTCGCGCGCCTCGAGAACGACGTGAAGGGTTGCACGCTCGGCGTGCGTGAAATCGATCCGCACGTCGAAGTGTTCGAGCGCTTCGGCGCGCACATCCAGCGCACGCCCGATTCGCTGATCGTCCGTGCCGACGGCCCGCTGACGGCCAACGATCACTGGCTCGACTACGCATCGGTGACGACCACCGAAAACTTCGCGCTGTGCGCGACGGCCGCCGGCGGCACCTCCACGCTGATGAATGCGGCGTCCGAGCCGCACGTGCAGGAGTTCTGCCAGTTCCTCGCGATGATCGGCGTCGCGATCGAAGGCATCGGCACGTCGCGCCTGTGCGTGACGGGCGGCGGCAAGCTCGGCGGCGGTGAATTCCGCTTCGCCGAGGATTTCCACGAAATCGCGACGTTCCTCGCACTGGGCGCGATCACCGGCGGCGACATCACGGTGCGCAACTCGTCGCCGGAGCATTTCCCGCTGATCGACCGCACGTTCGCGAAGTTCGGCGTGACCGTCACGCACCGCGACGGCTGGTCCCGTGCCGAACGCGACGGCCCGCTGCGCGTGCGCCGGCCGTTCACGCAGAACATCCTGACCAAGGTCGAAGCCGCGCCGTGGCCGTACCTGCCGGTCGACCTGCTGCCGATCTTCATCGCGCTCGGCGTGCGTGCGGAAGGCAGCGCGATGTTCTGGAACAAGGTCTACGACGGCGCGCTCGGCTGGTCCGGCGAACTGTCGAAATTCGGCGCGCACGTGCTGCTGTCCGATCCGCACCGGCTGATCACGTTCGGCGGCCTGCAGCTGACGCCGGCGCGCGTCGAGAGCCCGTACATCATCCGTGTCGCGATCGCGCTGCTGATGGTGGCCGCGAGCATCGAAGGCCGCTCGGAAATCATGAACGCACTGCCGATCCGCCGCGCGCACCCGCATTTCGTCGAAAACCTGCGTTCGGTCGGTGCGAACGTCGAGTGGACGAGCAGCGAGTAATGGCAATCGGGATGCGGCGGGCGTAACAGGCACGCCGCGTCCGCGCCTTACCGCTTTTTGCATTCGACCGGCGGCGCCGACGCGCCGCTGCCCCTCTTCAGCCATCGGCCGCCGTCGGGTTCGTATCGGCCACGCTCCCGCCTCACTTCCCGTCCCGGCATCGACGTCGTTCGCGTCGACGTGGCAGCATCGATCACACCATTACGGTCACGGCCCTTCGGCCGGGATTGCTCGAGCGCATGAGCTGGATGTCGCCGGCGCAAATGCAAAATTGCATCGCTCGCCGAACGCCAGATTCAGACCTGTCCAATTGCCCAAACACCTGTCGAAGCCATAGGCTGCGTTCCTGCCCAAGCGAATAGCCGCACACACGGCGAACTCGCACCTCAACCGGAATGCAAGCGACATGGAACCTCGATTCACACTGATGCAGATGCGCGAAGTCTGGATCGATGCGTATCGCCACGCCGACGTCGAGCAACTCGATTTCGTGGCAAGCCCGCACTTCTTTATCCAGCACGAAAATCGCTTTCGTCCGAAAGCGCAGTTTCTCGCTCGAATGCGCGCCCTGTCGGCCGAACGGGCGACGGTCACACGTCGTGTTGCATACCGGGATGACGCGATACAGATCGCCGAGCACGCGCAATGGGCAACGATATCCGGCACTGGATTCGTCTGGCACGACGGAACGATGGATTCTCGCTTCGATTTTCTGGAGCTGTGGTGCGTGAGCGACACCCGATGGCGGATTGCCGCGCTTTGTCACGAACACACGTGAGCCCGAGAACCTCGCGCTGCCTGACCGCCCGTCGCGACCAGAACGCCGGACGAGCGCGTGCCCGAAACCGCCGGCGCTCAGACAAACGGATTCCGCAATACTGGGCCACCCTCCACCCGCAAGCCGTCATGCATATCTTCGGTGTACAGGTACTCGCAGCCCTCGATCGAGGCCGTTGCCACGATGCACGGGCTGCAAGGCCGCACAGCTGGCCGAACGGACAGCGCCGGCTCGCCGCATATCGCATTGTCCGCCGCGCCGCGCGATAATCGCCCACTCCCGCACGAACACCGCGCACGACGCGTCCCCGACCATGAAAAAGCCCGACCTCGACCGACGCGACTGGATAGCCGGCCTCGAAAAGGGCCTGATGATCCTCGAGGCATTCGACAGCCAGCACGCGCGGATGACGCCTACCCAGGCCGCCGCCCGCACCGGCCTCACGCGCACGGCCGCGCGACGCTACCTGCTGACGCTCGAATCGCTCGGCTACGTGTACACCGACGGCAAGCTGTACGGCCTCACGCCGCGCGTGCTGCGGGTCGGCTGGTCGTACTTCGATTCGGCGCGCCTGCCGCGCACGGTCCAGCCCTATCTGCAGCAACTGAGCGCGTCGCTGAACGAATCGGCGTACGTGAGCGTGCTCGACGGCTGGGAACTCGTGTTCATCGCCCGCAACGGCGTGTCGCGCGTGATGACGACCGGCTTCGTGCTCGGCGCGCGCGTGCCCGCCCCGCTGACGTCGCCGGGCGTCGTGCTGCTCGCGCATCATCCGGATCGCGAGGCCGTCCGCACGTGGCTCGACGACACCGAACTCGCGCCGTTCACGCCGCACACGATCACCAACAAGGCGCGCCTGCTCGAACAGGTCGACCACGCGCGCGACGCGGGCTTCGCGGTGATCGAGCAGCAATTGCAGGTCGGCGTGCGCGGCATCGCGGTGCCGCTGAAGAACCGTCACGGCGAAGTCGTCGCCGCGCTGAGCACGAACATGCCGATCGGCACGGAGACGACCGACGCGGCCGTGCGGCGCGTGCTGCCGCATCTGCAGGAAACCGCGCTCGCGATGCTCAACGTGCTTTAGGGATTCACGCGAGCCGCGCGCACGACATCCCGCGCACGACATCCGTCACGCCCGTCACCCGATCCGCCACCACCGCGGCAACAGATCGCGCACCTCCCGCCGCCGGTAACGATCGTCGATCAGATGCACGACGCCTTCGTCGTGTTCGGTGCGGATCACGCGCCCGGCCGCCTGCACGACCTTCTGCAGGCCCGGGTACAGATACATGTAGTCGTACCCGTTGCCGAAGCGCGCCTCCATCGCGCGCCGCATCTGTTCGTTGACATCGTTGACCTGCGGCAGCCCGAGCGTCGCGATGAACGCGCCGATCAGCCGCTCGCCGACGAGATCCACGCCTTCCGAGAACGCACCGCCCAGCACCGCGAAGCCGACCCCGCGCCCGCCCGCGTCGAAGCGCGCGAGAAACGCGTCGCGCTCGCTTTCGGCCATGCCGGGCGCCTGGGCCCACACGGGCACGTCCGGATGACGCGTCTGCATCAGCGCGACGATGCGCCCGAGATAGTCGAAGCTGCTGAGGAAACCGAGGTAGTTGCCGGGCCGTGTCGCATACTGCGCGGCGATCAGGTCCACGATCGGTTCGAGCGAACGGTCGCGGTCGCGCCAGCGCGTCGATACGTGGCTCGCGACGCGCACGGTCAGTTGCTCGGCGCGGAACGGCCCGTCGACGTCGAGCCAGCCGGTGTCGGCCGGCAACCCGAGCGTGTCGCGATAGAAATGAAACGGGCTCAACGTGCCGGAAAACAGCACGGTCGCGCGCGCGGCGTCGTAACGCGGCGCGAGAAAGCCGGCCGGAATCACGTTGCGCACGCACAGCGTCGACTGGATGCGGCGCCGGCGCCCGGCCGGTGCGACGCCGTCGAGCCCGGACTGGCGCGGCAGCGGCTCGCCGTGCAGCGTCGCGTCGAAGATCGACGCGCTGTCGAACGCATCGGCGAGCACGCCGAACTGGATCGCCTCGAAATGAAAGCGCAGCAGCGCGTCGCCATTCGCGCGCGGCGCATCGGTCAGGTGTTCGCCGATCGCCGCGACGAGGTTCTGCACGGCCGACACGATCGGCCCCGGAATCTCGGGGTATGCCGCATAGCGCTCGGCCTGTGCGCGATTGAGCGTGCCCCACGCACGCGCGAGCCGGTCGAACGCCTTGCGCAGTGCCGCGGGCGCCGTCTCGCGCGCGGCCGCGAACGCGAACGGGTCGAGCGATGCGCTGTACATCTTGCGGGCGCGATCGAGCAGGTTGTGCGCCTCGTCGACGAGCACGCCGACGCGCCACTGGTTCTGCTGCGCGAGCGTATGCAGCATCGCGCTGCCGTCGTAGTAGTAGTTGTAGTCGCCGATCACCATGTCCGACCAGCGCGCCAGCTCCTGCGCGAGATAGTACGGACAGACGTCGTGCGCGAGCGCCGCCTCGCGCACGGTATCGCGATCGAGCAGCCCCGCGCCGATCGCCGCGTCGCGCGCCGCCGGCAGCCGGTCGTAAAAGCCTTGCGCAAGCGGGCACGATTCGCCGTGACACGCGCGGTCGGGATGCTCGCACGCCTTGTCGCGCGCGACGAGCTCCAGCACGCGCAGCGGCAGCGCCGGCGTGCCGGCGCCGAGCGTGGTCGCCGCTTCCAGCGCGAGCGCGCGGCCAGGCGTCTTCGCCGTCAGGAAGAACACGTGATCGAGCTCGCCCTCGCCGCACGCCTTCAGCAGCGGAAACACCGTGCCGAGCGTCTTGCCGATACCGGTCGGCGCCTGCGCCATCAGGCAGCGCTCGTCGCGCGCCGCCCGATAGACGGACACGGCCAGCTCGCGCTGGCCGCTGCGGAACCGGCCGTGCGGAAACGTCAGCGCGCGCAGCGCCGCATCGCGGGCCGAGCGGTGCGCGGTCTCGCGCTCGGCCCAGCCGACGAAGCACGCGCACTGCTCGGCGAAGAACGCGGCGAGCGCGCTTGCGCCGAGCGTCTCGGTCAGCACGGTCTCGCGCTCCGACACGATGTCGAAATACACGAGCGCGACGTCGATTTCCGCGAGGCCGCGTGCGTCGCACATCAGGTGAGCATAGACCTTCGCCTGCGCCCAGTGCAGCGCGCGATGGTTGGCCGGCATCGCGTCGAGGCTGCCGCGGTAGGTCTTGATCTCCTCGAGCCGGTTCGCGACCGGGTCGTAGCCGTCCGCGCGCCCGCGCACGGTGAGCGTGCCCCACGTGCCGGTCAGCGCGATCTCGGTTTCGTAGCGCGCACCGCGCTTCGACGTGACGGCGCCGTGGCCGGCAATGCCTTCGAGCGCGGTCGGCGCGGGCGTGAAGCGCAGGTCGAGATCGCCGCGCCGCGCGGTGAATTCGCACATCGCCCGCACCGCGACGACGTAGCTCATGCGGACAATCCCGCCGCTTCGGTCTGCTCGACTCCGGCTCCGGCCCATTCGACATCGACGACACGCACCGGCATGCCGTGTGCGATGCAGTACGCGAGCCAGCGCGTCTGGTTGTCCTGCAGCCGGTCGCCGGGGCCCTTCACCTCGATCAATTCATAGCGCCGCTCGCCGGGCCAGAAACGGACGAGATCGGGCAGCCCCGAGCGGTTGCCGCGGATATCCGCGAGCAGGCGCGTGAACCACAGCCGCAGGTGCTCGGGCGGCAGGCAGGCCAGCGCCTCGTCGAGCAGTTCGTCGGTCAGCACGCCCCAGAACACGAACGGCGATTGCAGCCCCGTCTTCGTCGCGAAGTGCCGGCGGATCGTGTCGCGGTACGCGCCCGAGTCGAGTTGCGCGAAACAGGCGGCGAACGCGTCCGTGCGGCGCACGGCGAAATCGGGCGCGTGCAGGTCGGCCGGGCCGCGCTGGAACGGGTGAAAGAACGCGCCTGGCACGGCCGCGAACACGGGCTCCCAGCACAGCAGGCCGAACAGCGAATTGATCAGCGTGTTCTCGACGTAGTGAACCGGCGCATCGGGCTGCGCAAGATGGTCGCGCACCGCGTATTCGACGCTGACGAACGCTTCAGGGCGCATCAGCACGAGCGTCTCGCGCGGCACCTCAGGCGTGCTGCCCGCGCGTTCGACCCGCTGCCCGAGACGGCGCTGCAGGCGCGGCAGCATCCGCTCGACGCGCTGGCGCTCCTCGTCGCTTTCGAAGCCGCCGCGCGCATCGAGCGCGAGCGCGAGCGCATCGGTGTCGCGGCCGCAGCGTTCGAGTACGCGAATGCGCCGGTGCCGGCTGCCCGGCCACGCGCTGCGCGCATACGCGTCGAGCGCGGCAGCCCAGTCGGCGCGGCGCTCGCAGGTCTGCCCGAGCGTGAACAGCAGCTTCGCGCGGCGCGTCGCGAGCCACGGCTGCGCGCAACCGACCGCGTCGATCGCCTGCAGCAGATCGTCGAACGGCTGGTCGTCGGGCCATGCGTCGAGTGCTTCTCGGCAGGTCTGCAGCGCGAGATACGCGTCGACGTCGTCGCGCTGCTGGAACGCGCGCGACGACGGCGCGAACGGCACGCTTTCGTACTGGAACACGCCGAGATCGGCGAGCACGAATTCACTCCAGTCCTGATGCAGATTGCCGAAGAACATCAGCCGCAGGCGGTCGCACAGCGCGCCGACCGTCACGCGCAGCACGCGATCGTCGGCCTGCGCGCACCATGCGTCGAACGGCTGCGCCACGTCGTGCGCGGGCCGCAACCGCTCGAGCCATTCGGGCTTGCGCGCGCCCGCGTGCGCGGCGAGCGACGGGAACACCTTCAGCAGGTCGGCCTTGGTCGACAGCACGAACAACTCGTCGAGCGTGAGCGCGGGTGCCGGATCGACCCAGCCGAGCTCGACGAGCGGCGCGGCCGCGTCGAGCGTGCTGCCGATTTCGTCGTACGCGAGCTTGCTCGCGCGGAAGTCGGTGCCGCTGCGCATCAGCATCCGCACGAGCAACGCACGCGACGCTTTCGGCAGTTGCGCGAAATGCGCGAGAAACGCATGTTCGCTCGCATCGAGCAGGTCGTCGTAACGCTCGCCGAGCCAGGCCAGCGCGCGTTCGAAATTGGTCAGGTAGTAAAACGCCGGGGGCGTCGGCGATGCAGGCGTCACGGGGATCGATCACTGTACGTTTGTACAGGTCGGAATCATATCAAATGTGACGAAAAATGCCGCATGCCGCGCACCACGACGCGGCCGCCCGGCCGTCGCCGATCGCGGTCAGAACTGGTAATTCACCGACATGTCGAACACGCCGTTCGTCGACTGCTGCGTGATCGGGCTGCGCCGCGCGCGGCCGACGAGCTGTTCGATCGCGCCGTCTATCGTCACGAACCAGTGCTTGTTGACGAACCACACCATCGTCACGCCCGCGCCGAACGACTTCATCCCCGCACCCGACGAATAGGCCGGCAGCCCCGAACGCGCGGACGCCCCCGCGGGCACGCCGAACCAGCTGTTCATGTAGCGCGAATCGGCGAACGACACGGTCGGCCCGGCGAACCAGAAGAAGTGTTCGTTGCTGCCCGGCATCGGCATGTACGCGGAGAAATCGCCGACCCAGCCGTTCGAGCCGCCGATGCTGCGCCGCACATCCGCGCGCAGCACGAGCGGAAAGTCCTTCGAGATCACGTAGTCGGCCGCGAGCTTCATCACCGGCGCCGCGTTGATGTTGTCGAGCCCGTTCAGGTGGTCGAGATCGTCGGCCGAGCGGCGTCCGAGGTCATAGCCGACCGACAGGCTCACGCGCCAGTTGGGCCCGCGCAACACGTTCGCGCCGAGCCCGTCGCCCGTCGACAGGAAGAACAGGTCGCGATAGCGCACGTCGAAATTCGGGCCGCCCATCACGCGATAGCGATCGGAACCCGCGTAGCGCGGCTGCAGCGTCATCGCCGCGCCGACGCTGACCTGCCAAGTGGGGACGGTCGGACTGAACAGTTTCTGCAGCGGGACGCCCGCCGAGTATTGCCATTCGCCGAGCGGCGACGGCGTCTGGGCCGACGCGTCGCGGGCACCGGCCGCCGCGAGCGCGGCGAAGGCCGACAGGCCGGACACGAACCGGCGGGTGCCGGGCGACAACAACGGGCGGGCAACGGTCATCAAGGCGGTCTCCGTCGGTTGCACGAAACGAACCTGAGGGAAAGCGCGTCGCAGCCTGGCCGGCTGCAACGGCGAGCAGCCGACGGCGCGAACGTAGCGTGCGCTGAATTGTGAACATCCTACGCTGGCGCACGCGAAGCCGCAAAGCGCCCGTTGAACGCGGGCACTTTGCCGTATTCCGGCATGAGCCGGCGCAGGGTTGCGGAGTCAGAAACGCTCGACGTGATAGTCGCCGGCGAGCGCGGCCGGGCTGCGCTTCGCCATCATGCGCGAGAAGCCGTCCGCGAGACGCCCGAGCGCGAGCTGCTTCTGGCTCGCGTCCCAATGCGTGTAGGTGTCGTAGGCGGTGTCGTCGAACGACACGGTGACGGCGACCGGGCGCCCGCTCGCGCGAAAGCCGATATGCAGCACGCCGCCCGGCAACTCCTCGATGTGGTAACGCAACGAACGCGACTCGAAATAGCGGCCCAGCACCTGGGCGATCGCGCGCTTGTCGGGCGATTGCACGTGAATGTCCATGATGGTCCTCCTTTCTGTGATCGCGCGGCCGGCCGCGGTTCGCTGCCCTCGCCCGGCATCCGCATCGGCGGCGGCTGCGACGGCGGATCGCCTTGCGGCAGGCCCGGTGGCACGGGCGGATCGAACGGATCGTCGTGCTCGGGCAGCGCCGGATCGGGATCGAAGTCCGGCGTCGGCTCCGGACGGTGCAGCATGGATCGTGTACTCATGTCGCTCCTGCGCGGCGGCTCGCGCGTGTCGATGGGTGCGGCGAGCGCGCGCAAGCGGCGTGCCTGCCCGGGTGCGCACCGGTCATGCATCGTAGGCCGCCATCACCAGCCACAGCGTGCGCCCTTCGGCGGCGAGGCGCGCCGCGAGTGCGAATCGATCGGACGGCGCGCATCGCGCGGCGAGCGCCCGCCGTGCGCTTTCCGGCCCCGCGTAGACGGTAGGGTTCAGCTCGCGAACCTCGTCCTTCCCGTCGAACATGCGCCGCTCGGGCCGATGGAGCCGAGATTCGCGCTTCCATGCGTCGAAACGCTCGCGCACCTGACTGAAATCGCCGCCGCACACGTTCGCGTCGTAACGTATTCTTTCCCTGGGTTCATTCATCACGATGTCCTCTCGTCCACGCCGGCGGCGGGCCGGCCACGTGTCCGCCCGCGCGGCCGGCTCGACGGCTGCAAGCGTCATGCCGCCCGCGCTGCGCGGGTACGGTGCTTGCACCCCTGGTACCCATAAGGAGGTTCGATCATGACCGCATCCGCCCCCGGTAGCCGAGACGCCGTGTCACCGGCTGCCAGCCCGCTCTCCCTGGCCACGTCGCGCAAGCCGTCTGACGACAAGACGGAAGAGCGCATCGACGAAGGGCTCGAGGAGACGTTCCCGGCCAGCGATCCGCCCGCCGTCGGCGGTGCGACCCGCATCGACCCCGCCAGGCCGTCCGGCGAACGCGAACGTCGCGCGCCCGACGCCCCGCAACCGCCCCGCGATCACGGCTGACGGCGGCACCCCGGCCTGCGATGCGCGGCAACGTAGCGTCGCCCGGCCGGCCGAACCGGAGTGAAGTGATGAAACGCATCGAACGTGCATGGCACGAAGTCAGCGGCGCCGCAGGCGTCGCGGCGCTCGCCGCGATCGAGAGTGCGCTGGTCCTCGCAATCGTCGTGATGACGGGCGTCGGCCACTGAGCGTCGCTCGCGGCCCGGCCGCGGCTGCCGCCGTGGAAGATGTACAAGCCGGCTGGCAAATTTCTCCGTGGCCCGGCCGCGCAGGCCCGGCCTGTGCCGATTGAACGCGGCACGCGTTCTGCTTCCATGTCGTCTCGTTCACGAAGGAGGCGTTCATGTATCGCGTCAATGAAATCATGTCGCGCGACGTGGTCTGCGTCGCGCCGACCGACACGATTCGCCATGCGGCCGAATTGATGCAGCGCTTCGACATCGGCGTGCTGCCGGTCTGCGATGACACCGGGCTCGTCGCGATCGTGACGGACCGCGACCTCGCAGTGCGAGCGCTGTCGCACGGGCATTCGTCCGACACCCCGGTGAAGGTGGTCGCGTCCGCGCCGGTGCAGTGGTGCGTGGAAGACGACGGCGTCGGCGACGTCCAGCAGCGGATGGCCGACGTGCAGTTGCACCGGATGCCGGTGCTCGACGCCAATCACCAGATCGTCGGCATCGTGTCGCTGGGCGACATCGCGACACGCGCGGGCGGCCCGGCACGCGACGAGCTGGCGAACACGCTCGAGGACGTGTCCCTGCCGCGCCGCCGCTGACCGGCTGCCCTCACCCGTGCGGCCCGCGCGCCGCGTGCGCCGCGCCGCTTCGACCAGGAGAACAGCGATGACAACGGACAGACCGTCGCGCACGCAGGCGCGCATCGTCGGCGACCGCGGCCGTTCGGCCGGCGGGCCGGGGCCGGACGTGATGGCCGCCAGCACGCTGGAAGACGATCGCGTGCTGACGCTGGACGGCGACGACATCGGCAAGATTACGAACATCATGCTCGATATCCGCTCGGGCCGGATCGCGTATGCGGTCGTGTCGTCGGGCGGGTTGCTCGGGATCGGCGACAAGCTGCTCGCGGTGCCGTGGAACGTGCTGACGCTCGACGCCGGGCGCCGCTGTTTCGTGCTGCCCGTTTCGACCGAGCGCGTGCGCGACGCGCCCGGGTTCGAGAAAGACCGCTGGCCGAAAATGGCCGATCCCGCCTGGGCCGAGGGGCTGCACGCGTACTACGGCGCATCGCCGTACTGGCTGATCGAGGAAGGCGAAACGGTACTCGATGCGCCGCCCTTCGAGGCGTCGCCGGACGGCCCGGAAAGCGACACGCGGCCGCACTGACGGACGCGCCGGGGCGCGCGGATCGCCGTGCGGATCAGTGCGCGGCCGCGATCGCACGCTCGAGTGCGCGCGCGGCGCTCAGGTGCGCCTTCAGCGTCGGCAGCGCGTTGGCCGCGAACGCGCGAAGCTCCCGGTCGTGGCCGTCGCGCGCCTCGGCTGAGTAGAGCCTGATCGCCGCGTCGTGCGCGTTCGGTCCCGCCAGCTCGATGTACCCCTTGTCGAACGCATGGCCACTCTTGCTTCGCAGCGCATTCACCGCCGGATCGACCAGCATCCGCGTCTGCACGGGCAAGCCCTTTTGCGCGCCGAGCCGGCGCAATTCCGCGGTCATGCGAACGTGATCGTCGATCATCCGGCGCGCGAAGGCCTTCACGCCCGGATTCGACGACCGGTCGAGCGCGAGCTGGCTCGCCTGCAACTCCGTCTTGCCGACAATGCCGGCCTTGTCGATGAATTCGGCGTCGATGCCGCTCGGCCGCCGCGTCATGTCCGCCTCGTCGGCGGTCGCGCCGGGACTGACGACGCCCGGCGCGACCTGAACGGACGATGCCGGCGGCGCCTGCGCATGCGCCGGCGCGAATGCCGGTACCCGCAACACCGCGAGCACGCCCGATCCCACCAGGCACACGATGCCGGCAACCGCGGTGGCTCGGCGGAGATTCCTGTCGCTCGTTTTCATCCGGACCTCCGTATCGGTCGACGGATCGGCCCTGCCGAACGCGGCAACCGGCCCGTCATGCGGGACGATGCGCGGACGCGGGAAATCGGTCCACGCGCCTTTGCTCCATGCACCCTCGACATACTCGATCGACAATGCGGCGGTTACCCGCAGCGTGCGCTCCGCGAACGTCGTGTCATACGTGACTTCCCGCGGGTCCGCAGCCTGTCGCACACACCGCGCGCACCGTCGATGTTGGGCACGACCCCAATCGCGGTCGCGCGTCGCGCTCGTCGGGCACGCTGCCCGTCGGCTCGGCCTGCCGCCGGTGCTGTCGCGCCTGGCAAGGTTCGATCCCTTCATCGTGCCGCCTTGCGCGGGGTGCGCAGGCCGCCGTGCGTCAGCGATGCCGTCCGGCGGTCGACACGTCGACGATGACGCTGGCCAGCGTCGACATGTCGACCGGCTTGCACAGATACGCGTCGAAGCCGGCGGCCATCACGCGGTTCCGGTCCGCCGCACCCGCATGCGCGGTCACCGCGACGACGGGCAGGCGCCCGCTGCCGTTCGGCAAATGGCGGATGTGGTCGAGCAGCCAGAAGCCGTCGCCGTCCGGCATCGCGAGATCCGACAGCACGACGCTCGGAGGCTGCCGCGCGACCACGTCGAGCGCGTCGTGCCCCGATTGCGCGGTCGACACCTGCGCGCCGAGCGTTTCGAGCGCCGCCGCGAGGCTCGCGCGCGACGTCGCATCGTCATCGACCACCAGCACGCGCTGGCCGTCGAGCGCGACCGCCGTCGACGCACCGCTCGGCCGTAAAGGCTGGCCGTTCGGCACGTCGGCGTCACAGTCCACCGGCAGCATCACGGTCACGGTCGTGCCGCACCCGGTGCCCTCGCTCGCCGCCGTGACCTCGCCGCCGTGGAGCCGTGCGATGTTGCGCACGATCGACAGGCCGAGTCCGAGCCCACGCTTGGGCGAGGCCGACGCGCCTTCCGGCCGGCTGAACGTATCGAACAGATGCGGCAGGCGTTCCGCCGAAATGCCCTGGCCGGTATCGGCGACCGACAGCCGCACGCGCGCGCCGGCCCGGGTCAGAGACACCTTGATGCTGCCGCCCGGCGGCGTGAACTTGATCGCGTTCGACAGCAGGTTCGACAGCATCTGGCGCACCCGCTCGCCGTCCGCGGAGATCACGCAGTTGGACATCGCGCACGCGATCGACAGTTCGAGACCGTTCGCCTCCGCCGTCGCGCCGAGTTCGCGCACCGCCTCCCGCACGACGCGCACGAGATCGACGGGCGCGCGCTCGAGCCGCATCCGCCCCG
Organism: Burkholderia sp. BCC1996; assembly: GCF_905339955.1. Taxonomy (NCBI): domain Bacteria; kingdom Pseudomonadati; phylum Pseudomonadota; class Betaproteobacteria; order Burkholderiales; family Burkholderiaceae; genus Burkholderia; species Burkholderia sp. BCC1996. The sequence continues at coordinate 18,012 of NZ_CAJPHM010000034.1, read as the reverse complement.
TCGCGAGCGACGAGGCGTCGAGCAGGTCGCCGACCATCCGCGACAGCGAGCGTGCGCTGCGGTCGATCGCATCGATCGCCTGGTGAGCGAAGCTCTGGCCGTCGGCGCTGCGCATCACCTCGACCCAGCCGTAGATCACGTTCAGCGGCGTGCGCAGTTCATGCGATACGGTGGCGAGCAGTTCGTCCTTCAGCCGGTTCGACTCGTCGGCCTGCACGCGCGCGTCGCGCGCACCGCGTAACGAACGCAGGTTGCGCCGCTCGCTTCGGCGGCGTTCGCGCGCTTCGCGCAGCGTCATCGACATGCCGGTGCAGTTGCCTTGCGCATCGACGATCGGCGCCGCCACGAAGGTCGCGCGAAAGCGGCCGCCGTCGTGGCGCAGGCACAGAATGTCGAGCGGGCCGGTGGGCGGGCGCGCGTTCGCGAACGACGTGGGAACCGGATGCAAGCGCAGCCAGCGCGGCGCGATCAGCGTCGTGACGTCGTGCCCGATCACCGCCGCGGCATCGATGCCGAACAGGCGCCGCGCGGCCGGGTTCCAGCTCGTGATCCGCCGGACGGCGTCGATGCCGACGATCGCGTCGGGCGACGCATCGACCACGCGGCGCAGCAGGATGTCGTCGAGCGAGCGCGCCGCGGGCGCCGGTTCGCGGCGCGGCGGGCGTGCGCCGTTTTCTTCGGCATCCTCGGCGCCGCGCAGCCGATCGTTCGCGAGCAGCGGCTTGACGACCACCACGAGCACGCATTCGACGAAACCGATCGCGACGAAGGCGCCGGCCTGCGCGAGCAGCGCGGGCAGCGTCACCTCGCGCCAGCCCAACGCGCCGATCACGACCGCGCTCGCGGCCGTCGCGGCCAGGCCGCCGCCGAACGACGTCAGCCAGGCCGCAGCCGCAACACCGGCGTAGAAAGGCAGCTGTGCAAACGGTGCATGTACGCCGACGACGTGCATCGCCCACGCCTGCAGCGCGGACGCCACCCCGACGGCCAGCACGACCCATGCGCCCTGCCGGAACAGTTCACGGGTAAGGATCCTCATCGTGTCCCTGCATCGCCCCGGCGACCGTCGCTCGACGGCTCCCGCCTCGGCGGCCGGCATGTGCCGTCGAGCGTTCGGGGGCGAGCCCAAGGGCCGGCGCAACGCGCGTACCCGCGGCACGGCCGCGCGGCGGCTTCGCGGCGCGGCGCGCTGCGCGTGCCGCCGCGCCGCGTCGCTCGGCCGCCCCGCCGCGTTTGCGCGGAACGCGGGTGATGCCGACTTGCGATTTTTCATCGTCGGCTGCAAAAAAGCATCGACACGCGGTGTCGGCTGCCGCCGGTCGGCATCGTGCCCCCGTGATCGCGTATTTCTTCGATCCCCGCACCGGACATTGTAAATTTCTAAATCGCGGCACCTTCCGTGCGGTTTCGCTGTCGATGATAGATATTGCAATGAAGGGAACGTGCGGTGCCGATTTTCAAAACGGCCCGCCGACGCTTATGGCTGAATCCGCAAACCGTCCGAAGCAAGGCGCCGACGCGCGCCGGCTGTCCGGCCGCTCCGCGGCGATGCGCACGCTGCTCGGCCGTATCGAGAAAATCGCTCCGACCCGCGCCAGCGTGATGATTGCCGGCGAAAGCGGGGTCGGCAAGGATATCGTCGCGCGCCGGCTGCACGACCTCAGCGCGCGACGCGACGGGCCGTTCGTGCCCGTCAACTGCGGCGCGATTCCGGCGGACATCGCCGAAGCGCAATTGTTCGGTCACGAAAAAGGCAGCTTCACCGGCGCGATCGCGCAACGGGAGGGTTTTTTCGAAGCCGCGTGCGGCGGCACGCTGCTGCTCGACGAGATCGCGGAGATGCCCGCGTCGCTGCAGGTGAAGCTGCTGCGGGCGCTCGAATCGAACACGATCGTGCGGGTCGGCGGCACCGACTCGATTCCGCTCGACGTGCGCATCCTGTCGGCGACCCGCCACAATCCGGCCGATGCCGTGCGCGACGGCCGGCTGCGCGAGGACCTGTTCTACCGTCTCGCCGCGTTCGCGCTGTATGTGCCGCCGCTGCGCCAGCGCAGCGGCGACGTCGAGGCGATCGCGCATGAGTTCGTCGATGCGCTCAACGCGCGGCACCGCTCGCACAAGCGGCTGACCGACGCGGCGATCGCCGCGCTGCGCGCCTATTCGTGGCCCGGCAACGTGCGCGAGCTGCACAACACGATCGAGCGCGCGTACATCCTCGCGGACGACGGCATCGACGTCGCGTTGCCGAGGCCGGCAGCGCCGCCCGACCACACGTCGGACGACGCGATGGCGCTGCCGCTCGGCGCGACGCTGCACCATGCGCAGCAACGTTTCATCGCGGCCACGCTGCAGCACTTCGACGGCAACAAGCCGCAAGCCGCGAAAGCGCTCGGCATCAGCCTGAAGACGCTCTACAACCGGCTCGCGCTGATGCGCGACGACGGCCGCCCCTGAGCGCCGCCGCGGGCCCTGCGTCAACCGGCGCAGGTCATGCGACCTTGAACTGCCCGACCGTCGTCGCAAGCGCGTTCGCCTGCGTCTGCAGCGCGGTCGCGGCCGCGGTCGACTGTTCGACGAGCGCCGCGTTCTGCTGCACCATTTCGTCGAGCTGGGTGACCGCGCGGTTCACTTCCTGGATGCCGCGCGTCTGCTCGTTCGCCGCGTGCGTGATCTCGGAGATGATCGTCGTCACGTTGGCGACGTTCGACACGATCTCGCGCATCGTCTCGCCGGCCTGGCGCACCTGCCCCGACCCGGCCGACACGCTCGCCACCGTCGATTCGACCAGCACCTTCACCTCGCGCGCGGCCTGCGCGCTGCGTTGCGCGAGACTGCGCACTTCCTGCGCGACGACCGCGAACCCACGGCCCTGCTCGCCGGCACGCGCCGCTTCGACGGCCGCGTTCAGCGCGAGGATGTTGGTCTGGAACGCGATCCCGTCGATCACGCCGATGATGTCGCCGATCCGGCCCGACGCTTCCTCGATCTTCTCCATCGTCGACACGACGTCCGATACGACCACGCCGCCGTGCGACGCGATCCGCGACGCCGCGGCCGCGCGTTCGTCGGCCTGGCCGGCAGCGGCCGCCGACTGGCCGACCGTCGCGGTGATTTCTTCCATCGACGCGGCCGTTTCCTCGAGGCTCGCCGCCGCCGATTCGGTGCGCGACGACAGGTCCTGGTTGCCCGCGGCGATTTCGTTCGCGGCCGTGCGCACCGATTCGCTCGCGTCGCGGATCTGCCGCATCACGTCGTTCAGCTTGTCGACGAAGCTGTTGAACGAGCGCGCGATATCGGCCACCTCGTCGCGGCCGTCGGCCGGCAGGCGCTGCGTCAGGTCGCCCGTGCCCGAGCCGATCGACGCCATCGCCTGACGCACCTGCGACAGGCGGCGGAACGCGGTCGTCGTGATCGCGCCGACGATCAGCGACGCGACGCCGACGATCACCACCAGCGTGATCAGCGACGCGGTCAGCAGCGAGCGCATCCCGGCCGTCGCTTCCGATTTGTCGAGCAGGACCAGCGCGTACCAGTCGGTGCCCGGCACGGCTTGCGCGCGCACCAGCTTCGCGTCGCCGCCGACGTGCACTTCGACCGGCGCGCTCGACGCCGCCAGCGTCGCGGCGCTCATGCCGCCGAGGTCGGGCGACACGTCGGCGACCGGCTTCAGCGTGAGCTTCGCGTCAGGATGCGCGACGACATGGCCGCTGCTGTCGATCAACATCCCGAAGCTCGCGGGCGTCGGGTGGATCGACTTCACGTTCGCGATCACACTGTCCATCGCGACGTCGGCGGCGACGACGCCCTTCAGCGCACCGTCGCGCAGGATCGGCACCGCGAACGTGACGACCAGGTTGCCGGTGCCCGCATCGACGTACGGCGGCGTGACGACCGGCTTGCCGGCCTGGGCGGCCTGCTTGTACCACGGACGGCCGGTCGGGTCGTAGTCGGGCGGGATGCCGGTCGGGTCGGAGAAATGGAACACCTTGTCGGCATAGCCCGCGTAGACGTTCGTGAAGCCGCCCGCCGCGGCCATCTGCTTGAACACCGGCAGCGGATCGGGCGACAGCGCGGCGTCCTGCAACGACGCGATCATCCGGCTTTTCGTCGCGACCCAGTCGCCGATGCCGACCACGTGGCCGCTCGCGACGGAGGTCAGGTTGCGGTCGATCGCGTCGTTGTTGTACGCGCGTGCGATGAAGTAATTGATCAGCGTGGTGGCGACGAGCGCGAACACGACGATGGCGACGCACGCGGCGAGGATGCGGGTGCGGATGGACGAGAACATGGCAACGACTCGGTAAGGGAGCGCGAACGCCCGGTGGACGAATTCACCGGGTAAACGGCATCCGCGCCGCTTACTTGAGGCCGTTGTGTCGATTCGGTCAAATATATGAAGAAAGGCGCGACCGGCAGGCAGGCGCGTTGTCGGCATGCAGGCGTGCAGCGGTGCCGGTGCCGGAGGCGCGCGGCGCTCAGGGGCCTTCCGCTGTCATGAGGCACCGCGGCGCCGGTCGCGCCGATCGTCCCTTACAGACGGCGGCCGGTACGTGTATCCGGCTCGTCGCGCGACGTACTGGCCGGCGTGTCGCGCTCGAGTTCGTCCTGCCTGCGCATCCGTTCGCGCAGGTGGCGGATCGCGAACACGTGGATGTAATCGTGCACGCGGGCATCGGACGACAACGCACGCACTTCATCGTCGAGCATCGTGCGCAACTGATCGGCGCCGATCGCGCGCTCTGCGGCGACGGCCTTCAAGGCATCAAGCAAATTGTCCTGTGACATCGACGGGCTCCTGACGGTCGAGGAACGAAAGGAAAAAATGACGCTACCGGAAGATTAAAGGCTGAACGGCCGCCCGGCGTACGATGCGCCGAAGCGTGGTTGCGCGCGATCAACGGCACCTTGCGTGCCGCCGCGCCGATCCGTCGCCGAACCGGCCCGCGCGCAGGATTCGCGGCGCCCAAGGCCCGCGAACGACTGGAAGGATTGTCACGCCACCCCGAGGCGCGGCACCGTGCGATCGCTCGGACGATGAACCGTCGCGCGATGCCGATGCAGTGTGGGACCTTAGACCCGCGAAAGTCCTGCGTCAAGCGACGCGCGACGGCCGCGATTCGTCTGTTCGAATGCACCGGATCGGGGCGCCGCACATCGCGCCTGCCCGCCTGCCCGCCTCGCGCCGCAGCGGCGGCTCGCCGGTCCGGCGTGTCAGCGGATTCCGATACCTCGCACGCAACGTCTGACAGCGACTTCAGCACGCACCGATTGGCAGCGCGGTCTCCGCGGCGGATACTGATGTCATGAACGAAGCGTTCATACCCGGTCATCGCTCAGCCGGCCCTCGAGCCGGCACGCGGGGTCGGGCGCAGGGAGACCCATCATGATTCATCGCAACTTCCCGGCGCGGGACGGACAGCGGCGCACGCGCATGCTGTCCGCGCCCGCCGTGCCGGCCGTAATCCACCCGCTCGAAGATCTCGACGCGTTGCTCGCACTCGCGCGCGAATCGGGTTTGCTCGTCACGCTCGACGGGCAGATCGGCCGCGAAAAGTACCAGAGCGTCGCGGGATCGGTGCTCGCGCTGCAGCGGTTCGCCGCGGCGCTCCGCGCGCGGGCCGGTGCCGGCGCAACGGTCGTCGTGAGGCAGCGCCGCAAGACGCGCCCCGGCTGGCCGCGACTGCGCAATCGCACGCCTGGCGGACGAGGCCGACTGCATCGCGTGCGTCGCGGTGCATGCGTATGCCGCGACGCGCACCGCCAGCGCGACCTGCGAGCGCCTCGCGCCGCGTAAAGGCCGGAACGCGGGGCCTAAACGCAGCGCCTTTACTCAGCCGATGCCGCACGCGGCCGTGTGAAGGCTGCGGCACCGCGCCGCGCGCGCAGCGCATGCCGCGCTCCGGACCGAATCCGCGATCGCGCGATCGCGTGGCATCACGCGCCGTTCCACACGGCGACATCGACGAAGACAATACCTGCGAGGAAAAGAGTCAGCACGGGGCCAGGAAAGCGGACGGGGTGCAATGCACCCCGTCCGTTATCCAAGGCAGCCGCCGGCTGCCTACCCTCGTGCCAGAGAGTTCGTGATCGGCCGATGCGCGATGCGCAGCGCGGCACGGCTCCGGAAATCGGCTGAATCGCAACGGCGTCGGACAGGCCGGTTCGCGCGGTTCCGGACCGACGTGTCGAATCGCGGCGTCGGGTACGGACGACGGACCATCCGCCGCATGCACACGCACGTCGTGCGACTATCTCATGCAAAACGCGCGACGTTTCTGATGCAGGTCAATGAAAGTCCGCTTCGCATTCGTCGCAGCGCAATCCTCACGCGGCCTCGCGCACGAGCAGCACCGGCACCTGCGCGAGATGCGCGACCCGGCGCGCCACGCTGCCGATCAGCCAGGCCGCAATGCCGCGCCGGCCGTGCGTGCCGACCACCAGCAGTTCCGCATGCCAGTGCACCGCGTCGCGCATCAGCGCATGGGCGACGTCGTCGCTGGTCGGACGGGTCTCGACGATGCCGCGCTTGGTCGGGTTCCCCGTTGCATGGAACAGCGGACCGATCCGCGCCAGCGCATCCTCGCCCTCCGCGCGATACGCATCCTCGAGCGCGCGCACCGGCACGAGATCCGTCAGACGAACCGCGCGATCGACGACATAGGCCGCGTACAGCAGCGTCGTCGGCACCGCGAAGCCGAGCCCGACGCGCACCGCGTGCAGCGACGGCTCGCTGCCGTCGACCGCGAACATCAGGCGCTGCAGCGGCCCGTCCGACGGCCGCGCATAGTCGGCGGGCACGATCAGCAGCGCGCAGCGTGCGCGCGCGGCCAGCGTGTCGGACACCGCCCCCTCGACGAGCCGCAGCAGCCCATGGTGCGGATTGGCGCCGACCACGAGCACGTCGGCGTGCCATGCCGACGTGTCGTTCGCGAGCGCATCGGCCACCGTGCCGCCCGTGAGCGACGTATCGATGATCATCTGCTCGATCCCCACGCCGCTGCCGGCGAACAGTGCCGCGATGCGTTCGAGCGTCGCCTGCGCTTCACGCGTCATCTCCTCGCGCGCGGAGGTCAGCAGCGCATCGACGCGCGGGATGTCCGGCAGAACGAGACGCGGATTGTCGATCGCGCAGACGATGCGCACCTGCATGCCGGGACGCAGCAGCGTGCGCGTGTAGCGCGCGGCGGACAGCGACTCCGGCGTCAGATCGACGGCCAGCGAGATCCGCGTGAGCGGCGGGATGGTCGGGGTGGACTGCATGGCGAAAGCCTCCTTGCGGACGCGTCGTCGCGAACGACGACCGGAGCTTCGCGCGGGCAGCGGCGAACGGCGGACGGACGGCCGACGCGGTCGCGGGGATCGGCGGACGGCCACGCGAAGCGCGGACAAGCGATTCAGACAGCATATGTCGTCCGGCCCGCACGTGCATGATCGCGATCAATACCCGTGCGGGCCGCGATGCGCCGCGCACGCCTGTGCGGCGCGCGGTGCGGCGACTTTCGGCCGCTTGGCTTACGACTTCGTCGACGCGGGCGCGCTCGCCCGGTTCGCATGGAACACCGCGTATGCGATGCCGAGCAGCACGATCCAGACCGGGCCGATCACGAGTGCGACGCGCGTATCCGGCGAGAACGCCATCAGCACGACGACCAGCGCGAGAAACCCGAGTGCGACGAACGAGCCGAGCGGATAGAACGGCACGCGGATCGGCAGGCGCGCGATCCTGTCGGCCGACAGCGTGCGGCGAAAGCGCATCTGCGCGATCAGGATCACGCACCACGTCCAGATCGCGCCGAACGTCGACACCGACGTCAGCCAAGTGAACACGTGCTGCGGCGCGAGATAGTTGAGCAGCACGCCGATCAGCAGCAGCGCGACCGACACGAGCACGCCGTACACCGGCACGCCGTTGCGGTTCACGCGGCCGAGCATGGCCGGCGCCTGGCCCTGCTGCGCGAGGTTGTAGAGCATCCGCGCCGTGCTGAACAGGCCGCTGTTGCACGACGACAGCGCCGCGGTCAACACGACGAAGTTGATGATGCCGGCGGCGGCCGGGATCCCGAGCCGCGAGAACGTCATCACGAACGGGCTGCCCTGCGTGCCGATCTGGTCCCACGGATAGAGCGACATGATCACGAACAGCGCGCCGATGTAGAAGATCAGCACGCGCCAGAACACCGAGTTCACCGCCTTCGTCAGCGACTTCTCCGGATTGCGCGCCTCGCCGGCCGTGAGGCCGAGCATCTCGACGCCGAGATACGCGAACATCACGATCGGCAGCGCGCCGATCACGCCGCCGATGCCGTTCGGCATGAAGCCGCCGTGGGCCCACAGGTTCGAGATGCCCGTCGCGACGCCGCCGTTACCGATGCCGAACGCGATCATGAGGCCGCCGCCGACGATCATCAGCACGATCGTGACGATCTTGATCAGCGCGAACCAGAACTCGAATTCGCCGTACAGCTTGACCGCGATGAAGTTCACCGCGCCCATCGCCGTGAGCGCCGCGAGCGCCCAGACCCAGTTCGGCACGCCGGGGAACCACATGTGCATGTAGACGCCCACCGCGGTGATTTCCGCCATGCAGGTGACGATCCACACGAACCAGTAGGTCCAGCCGGTCAGGTAGCCCGCGAGCGGGCCGAGGTAGTCGCGCGCATAGCGGCTGAAGGCGCCGGCGACCGGATTGGTGATCGCCATTTCGCCGAGTGCGCGCATGATCAGGAAAATCGCGATGCCGCCCAGCAGGTAGGTCAGCAGGATGGCCGGGCCGGCCGTGCGGATCGCGGCGGCCGAGCCGAGGAACAGGCCGACGCCGATCGTCGCGCCGAGCGCCATCAGGTTGATGTGCCGCTCTTCCAGCCCGCGGTGCAGCTGGTCTTCTGGTTGTTTCAAGTCCGTCTCCTGGCAGCCGCGAACGGGCCGCCGTCATTGTCGATGTCAATGCGCGACCGTTCATGCCGATACCGGCAAACCGAAAACGAAAAATCCCCGCCGCCGTTTTCCGGATGAAAAACGCGGCGGATACTGCGTCACTCCGATTGGAATTACCGTTGATTATCGGTATTTTCCGGAACAATCCGGAAAAACGGATCGGGCCTTTCACGGAATACGCCCGTGCGGCCCGTGCGACACGGCTGTGCGCGTGGCGGGCGGCAACGGGATCAATCGCTTTCGGCGCGAACGAACGCGCGTCGAATGTGCGCAATCAAGCGCACGCAATATGCAGGCGGGATTATAAGAATAATCGGAGGTTTCGCGCCAGCCGATTGTCCCGGAAACGGGAAGCGTGAAATCGGAGGCGAAATCGGCATGTGCGCGGCATCCCGCGCACGATTTACTTCGATAACGGCCGGACTGTCGAGCGCCTGCCCCGCCCCGGTCACGATCACGTCCGGGAATGCAGCGACTTCATCTCGCACCGCGCCGAACACCGGTTTCGCGTCGCCAGCGCCATATTCCTTGCGGTACCACCGCGTCAGTCCGAAACGCGCGCAGTCGATCGCGGCCGGCCGGCGCCAACGGCAATGACCGCGCCACCGAGTATCGCCATGCCGATCGAGGTCAGCGTCACGACGAGCGCAACGCGCCCGTGACCGGAGAAGAGCCCCACAAGCAGCCCGGCAAGCGGCTGCGTCGCGTTATTCAGCAGGACGATGACGCCCGTCGTCTTGCCATAGTCCCGAGGGGGAATGATGGCCTGCCGGGCGCTGCGTATGTACACGTTGAACATCTTGTCGAAACCGATGACCAAAAGGAAACCGGCGACGTACATCGCAATCGAGCCGGCCATGCCCATCGCGAGGCCGCCAGCCGCGATCGCGACGAATGCGACGATGCCGAGCCGCTCGCGCGCTACCTCGATACGCGCGACGAACAGCAGGATCGCGACTGTCGCGACGGCACCCGTGACCTGCAGTCCGGCATAGAAACCGCCGGACTGCCGAAACGCACCGGTGACCATCGCAGCCGACGTCGCAAGTGTCGTCCCGATCACGAGGTTTTCCGCCGCTGCGAGCAGGATCAGCCGCAACAGCCCCGGCAGCGTGACGACATGCTTCAGCGCCACACCGAACGGTGCATACCACGGCCCCACCGAGCGTTCCGGAGGCGCAACGCGTGCCGTGCTGGTCCGTTGCCAGACGAATGCCAGCAAATCCGCCGAGACGAACAGCAGCGCCGCGGAAGCGACAGCCCACTCCCAGTCGCGATACCCAAGCAGCGCCGCCGCGACGATCGGTCCAAGCACGACGCCCAACTGATCGGCGAGCTGCGTATAGGACAACACTTGTTCGAAGCGCTGCTGCGGAAAGATCTGCGGCAGCAACACCTCACGAGCGACGAGACCTTGGCTCGTGAGTGCGCCGCATACGGCGGACAATGCGATCAACCATCCGATTCCGCTCCAGGCGACATAGCCGGCGATGCCGATCACGCAAGCGACGGCCCGGCTGGTCTGGCTCGCTCGCAGCACGCGGATCGGTGACACACGGTCGCTCAGTGCGCCACAGACCGGAAAGGCGATGAATCGCGGGAACGCCTCGACGAAAAAGGCGAGCCCGGACCACGTCGCTTTCCGAGTGACCTGAAAGACGACGAGCGGCACGAGAAAGAGCAGCATCTGGTCTGCGAGCCGCGACAAAAAGAAAGAACCCAGAAAGGCCGGCTGATCGACGCGCATCCCGCGTATGCCCCTGCAGATTTATTCCACCTTCACGACGTGTTGGCAAAGGGACGGACTGATCCGCTTGTTTTTCGGGACCACACACGAATTAGGTGCACGCTTCACTTTCCGTCATGAACGGAATCCCGCGCACGACTCACTTCGACAACGTCGCGCGCACCGTATATTCGCCTGCGAGCGCCGCATGTTCCGGCCGCACGAAATACCTCGATGAATCGAGATCGGCCGGCAGCGGCTCGACCGGATAGCCGTGCTTCTCCCACGCGTCGAGGCCGCCCTTCAGCGCCTTGATGTTGTGCAGCATCTTCTTGCGCTGCATCTTCGCGATCAGGCGCTTCGCGGTCGCCTCGTTCGGGCACACGCAATACACGACGATCGGCCGCTTCAGCAGCTCCGGATCCAGCAGGTCCGGCGAATCGAGATCGACCGGCACCGCACCGGCAATCCGGTACGGCTCGCGTTCGCGAATCGCGCGCGGCCGCGCATCGAAGATCAGTGGCGGCTCGTTCGACGTCATCATCTCGACGAGTTGCGGCGGGGAGATGCGCACCTGCGCGAGGTAGCGGCGGAACTGCAAGCGGCGCACCCAGCGATACAACAGGAACGTGATGAAGATCGCGAGGAACGCGTCGAGGATCGTGCCGCCGCTCGCGCGCACCCACAGCACGAACTGGACGATCTGGTCGTGCACGGCCGCGCCGCCGACGAGCCAGAACGCGGCCCACAGCGACGCGCCGGCCAGATCCCAGAACAGGAACACGCCGACGCCGATCGCGGTCGTGCCGAGCAGCGGCGCCGACACGAGGCCGAGGCCCGGCAGGAATTTGGAGAGGACGAGCAGCGGCGCGCCGTATCTTTCGAATACGTTACGCGCGAAGCGCAGCGTCGTGTCGAGCGACAGCGAGAATCGCACGAGCCCGTTCAGCAAGCGCCGGCCGCGCGTGCGGCCCATGAAGAACCACAGCGAATCGGCGAGCATCGCCGCGCCGATCGCCGCCACGAACATGCTCGCCCAGGACGCCTGCCCCATCGCCGCCATCGTACCGCCGAGGATCAGCATCGGCACGGCCGGCACCGGCACGCCGAGCTGCGTGATCAGTACGCTCGCGAACACGGCCCACGGGCCGAGCGACGAGGGAATCGCGATGGGAAAGTGCCACACGGCGGCGCTCCTGGAAGACATGCGGACCGTGCGACGGGGGCGGCCGTCGATACGGCAAGCAGCGATCGCCGCGGCACGTCCGCGGCCGATCCTGCACCACCGTGCATTCTAAACGGGTTTGGCCGCGGCCGCGCGGAACGGCTGCCGTCGAAGGCGGCTCGGTGCGGCCGGCATGGCCGCCGGCACACTCATGCGTCGGAGCGCTGCGCGAGCCCCGCGACGTATTCCGCATACTCGGGGAATGCGGCGGCCAGCGCCGTCGCGTCCGCGAGCTCGAATTCCGCAAACTCGAACCCCGGCGCAACCGTGCAGCCGACGAGCGCGACGTGCTCCGGCGACGCGCAGCGCGCGCCGAACCAGCGCCCGGCCGGCACGACCGCCTGGAATACGGTACCCGGGTGCGTGAGCGGGTTGCCGAGCCGGTGGATCGTCAGGCCGTCGCGCTCGTCGAGCACCCATACTTCGAGCGGATCGCCCGCGTAGAAATGCCAGACCTCGTCGGAACGGATCCGGTGCCACGATGAATACGCGCCGTCGCACAACAGGTAGTAGATCGCGGTCGACGCCGCACGCGACGCGCCGTCGGCCGGACGCACAACCGTATCGGCCGCGCGGTAGGTTTCGCGGAAATAGCCGCCCTCGGGGTGCGGTTGCAGATCGAACTGTTGAATCAGGTCGGCGGCGGAGATCGGCATGGCGGATGACGTCGGTGAAGGAGTGAACCGGACACGCGACGCGCGGCCCGTCCGATCGACGATGCGATCGGCCGACGTCGCGTGCCGCTGCGTCGATCGCCGCGGCCATGCACGCGGCGACCGGGTTGCGCGCGGAACGCGGCGCGCGACGATGAAGCGAACGCCGGTCGATGCTGCCAGAAGTGCGGGCCACGATGCAACCGGCGCGACGTGACACCGCCGTTGCGGCGCAGCGTATGCGCGGCATGGCGATCGATGCAACGGACGAACCCTCGAGCCCGCCATCACGCCGGCGTCCGCGCGGCAGCCCCTGCCCGCCGCCGCTCACGCGTCGGTGCCGTACCGCCCCGTCACGCGGTCGCCGCCGCGGCCGGCTCGTCGTGCCGCACCAGCAGCACGGGCCGGTCGGCCGCGCGCAGCAGCGATTCCGCGACACTGCCGAGCAGCAGCCGGCGCAGGCCGTGGCGCCCGCTCGTCCCCATCACGATCAGATCCGCGCCGACCTCGGCCGCCGTGCGCATCAGCACCGCGGCGATATCCTCGCCGTACGCGTCGATCGCGCGCACGGTGCCCGCCACTTGCCGCTGCGCGAGCGCCGCTTTCGCGTCGTCGAGCACGGGCGTCGCCGCAGCGGTTGCCGCCGCGTCGCCGTCGCGTTCGGCCGCAAAACCCGCATCGACGTCGACGAGCTGCGGCCGGTGCTCGACGACATACGCGCACGTGACCTCGCCGCCGGATGCCGCCGCGATCCGGATTGCCTCGTTCAGCGCGAGACGCGCACTCGGGCTGCCATCGAGCCCGACGAAAATCCGCTTGTACATGGTCCACCCTCCGACCGGGCACCCGTCGCGCATCACGCAAACGGCGTCCCGTCACCGCAAGCCGGCCCGATGCCGGCTCGCCTGCCGAACAGTCTGCCCCACGTGCCGACGCGCCCGTTGACGCGCGTCAAATGCGGCCGGGACGCCCGCTACACCGCCCGGCTATCTCATTTTTAGCTGACCCTATTACAAAAAACGCGTAAAACGCGCACAATTTCATCTTGAAAATAGACGTCGCACGCGGCCGGTGCGAGTTTTTCCCGGTTTTTCCCGGTTTTGCCGCGCTGCCCGCGTGCCACGGGCGGCCCCGACACCAGAATGGCCATCGAATGACCACCGCCAGTGGAACCCCGTCGCGTGACGCCCGAGGGCCCGCGCGTTTCCAGATCATGTTACGCCAGCCGCTCGCGGCTGGCGTCGTTACGCTGTTCGCCGGCGCGGCGCTGTCGCTCGGCGTCGCGCTGCTCGTGCGCGAGCAGTGGCAAGGCGCCGTCCATACGCGCTTCGAACGCCGCACGACGCACGTGACGGCGATGCTGCGCCACGAGCTGCAAGGCAGCGTCGCCGTGCTCGAAAGCGCGCGCGGCGCATTCGCGCTTGCGCCGCAGATCACCGCCGAGCAATGGCGCCGGTATGCCGATACGCTCGATCTCGACAGCGGGCGTTCGCCGATCCGGCAGCTCGGCTATGCGCCGCTGTCGACCGCGACGCGCGGCGCCCTCGCCGGCCACGCGCCGATGCCGGCCGGCCCGCTCGCGGTGGCCACGCTCGTTGCGCCGGCATCGAGCTCGGCCGGCGTGCGCTTCGGCGCGCCGGACCAGGCTCCGCTGGCGCACGCGCTGCGGACCGGCGATATCGCGCTCGGCATCCATCCGGCCGACAACGATACGTCCCGCGATGCGCGCACCCTCACGCTGTTCGTCCCCGCGACGGCTTCGTCGCGCACGGCCGTCGCCCATGACGCCGGCGCCGACGGCGTGCTGTTCGCGGAAGTGAGCCCGAATCGCCTGGTCGAGCGCGCGCTCGACGCGGAACGCGGGCTCGACCTGCGGATGAGCGCGGGCGACGATCCGCACCCGATCGCGAGCGCCGAGACGACGACCGACGAAGCCTCCGCGTCGCCCGACCTGATGCGGCGCACCGACCAGCTGAATTTCGGCGGAACCGTGCTGAAGCTCGCCTATTCCGCGGACGGCCGCCCGAGCGCGACCGGCGCGCAGCGCGCGGCCGGCACGGTGCTCGCCGCGGGGCTGATCGCGTCGTTCGCGTTCGCGGCGCTCGTCCATGCGCTGCTGCGCGGCCGCGCCGGCCACGCCGATACGGGCGCCAGCAGCCGCGGCATCCTGAACGAGGCGCGGATGATGGGCATCATCCGTTCGTCGATGGAAGCGATCATCACGATCGACGAGAAGCAGACGGTGGTGATCTTCAACCCGATGGCCGAACAGGTCTTCGGCGTGTCGGCGATGGAAGCGATCGGCGCGCCGCTGTCGCGCTTCATCCCCGAGCGGTTTCGTGCCGCGCATGCGAAGCACGTCGACCAGTTCGGCGTGACGGGCGTGTCCGAGCGGCAGATGGGCCGCCAGCGCGTGCTGTTCGGGCTGCGCGGCAACGGCGAGGAGTTCCCGATCGAGGCGTCGATCTCGCAGATCCGCGATGCGTCGGGCAAGCTCTATACGGTGATGCTGCGCGACATCACCGAGCGGCAGCGCGCCGAGAATGCGCTGAAGCAGTCGCGCCAGGAACTGCGCGAACTCTCGGCGAACCTGCAGAACGTGCGCGAAGAGGAAAAAACCCGCATCGCGCGCGAACTGCACGACGACCTCGGCCAGCAACTCACCGCGCTGAAGATGGACCTGTCGGTCATCGAGCAGCAACTGCGCACGCCGGGCCATGCGCAACCCGAAGTCGGCGTGCTGTCGCACCTGCAGGGCATGCGCCGGCTGATCGACGCGACCGTCGCGTCGGTGCGGCGCATCGCGGCCGACCTGCGCCCGGTGATGCTCGACGATCTCGGCCTCGTGCCGGCGATCGAGTGGCTCGCGAACGACTTCACGAACCGCTACGGCATCGACGTCGAGCGCCACATCGAAACCGGCGGCCTCACGTTCACCAGCGCGGGGGCGACCACGCTGTTCCGGATCGTCCAGGAAGCGCTGACGAATGTCGCGCGCCATGCGGACGCGACGCGCGTCGCGCTGCGCCTCGACATCGAGGAAGGCTTCTGCGTGCTGCGCGTCGCGGACAACGGCCGCGGCGCGGCACCGGTCGGCACCGCCCACGAGGACAAATCCTTCGGCCTGATCGGCATTCGCGAACGCGCACACATGCTGGGCGGCAGCGTGACGATCGACACCGCGCTCGCGCGCGGCTTCTCGATCACCGTCGCATTCCCGCTCGGTTCCGTACAACAGGAAACCACCCTCACATGATCAAGGTGCTCATCGCCGACGACCATACGCTCGTGCGCGACGGTCTGCGGCACATCCTCCAGAACGCCACCGGATTCGAAGTAGCCGGCGAAGCATGCGACGGAGCGTCGACGATCGCGCTCATCCGGTCGACGCCTGCGCAGGTGCTGGTGCTCGACCTGTCGATGCCGGGCCGCAACGGCGTCGAACTGATCAAGCAGATCAAGGACGAGAAGCCCGCGCTGCGCGTGCTCGTGCTGACCATGCACGCGGAGCAGCAATACGCGGTGCGTGCGTTCCGCGCCGGTGCGTCGGGTTATCTGACCAAGGAAAGCGCGAGCGCCGAACTGGTCGGCGCGGTGACCAAGGTGGCGTCGGGCGGCGTCTACGTGAGCCTCGCGATGGCCGAACAGTTCGCGCAGAGCCTGAACGAGCCGGCCGAGACGCTGCCGCACCAGCGGCTGTCCGATCGCGAGTTCGACGTGTTCCGCCGCATCGCCGCCGGGCAGACGCTGACCGAGATCGCGCAGGCGCTGTGCGTCAGCGCGAAGACGGTCAGCACCTACAAGACCCGGATCCTGGAAAAGATGCAGATGCCGCACGAAGCGGCGCTGGTCCGCTACGCGCTGCGGCACAAGCTGCTCGACGAAACGGACGACGTCTAGGCGAACGGGCCGGCGAACCATGCCGGCCGCGCGACGCGCGCTGCGAGCTGGCCGGACGTCGCGCAGCCGTTACTTCGCCGGCACCGGGCACGCGAGATCGCCTTCCTCGCAGGACAGATAGCCCTTCAGCGTCTCGGTGCGGGTCCTGGTCAGATCGTCGAGGCAAGTCGACACGACCATCGGATAGGCGCTGCCGCCTTCGGCATTCGCGCTGGAGAAGTTGCATTCGGCATCGCGGTAGGCGATCCACGCGCGCTGCGCGTTCACGAGTTTCTCTGCGAGCGGCTTCGCATCGCGCAGGCGCGCGGTGACGGCCTGGTAGGTGCGGTTCAGCTCCGCGTCGGATTTCTTGTACGCGCGATCGGCACATGCCGTCATCGCCGCCTGATCCGTCGCGTCCGCGCAATTTGCCTGTGCGTGGGCAAGGTTCGCCGTCAGCGCCAGCGCGCACAGCAGACCGGTCAAGACACGCATGGATGCTCCTGTTTGTTTTCGTTGAAGTCGTGGAACGTGATGCCGGGTTGGTCGCGCATCGGCCGCTGCGCCACGGCAACACCGATCGCGATGCTAGCGCACGCGCGAATGGTTGTCAGCGGGTGTCGGACTGAAGCGTGGGATTCGTTTGACGGAACGACGGTGCACGCACCGAAATCAATGGTTCAAGCGCCGTTCGGCGGTGCGGACAAAAGCGGTCAGTAACGGTACGCGTAGCCGGTTCCGATGCGTTCCGCCTTCAACGCGCTCACACTACCCGACAGGCCGAGCAGTTTGAGGATCTTTCTGGTGCGACGCCCGCTAATCAATTCGTCCCGGTAGGCCAGCAACACCAGCAGAGCGACAACCAGCGCCGACATTATCAGCACGAACGGCATCAACTCGAAAAACTCGCCCCAAGCGGGCAGTGCGAATGCATAAAGTACGGCTTGTCCAAAAAATAAAAACAAAGTCACCCCGAGGCAAACGTAAAGCATGGACTTGTTGAAAACGGGTTTCAGGCCTTCAGGGCAAGGCGGCCTGAATACGACCAGTCTCGCCTGCGGATTATTGACCGCCATCAGCAATCCGCTTTTATCGAAAACAGCGTCCACATGCCCGCCATTCTCGAACGAGAGAGTGTCGAACCAGCCTTTGAGCGCTCGCCCGCCGACCTCCATCTCGATCCAGTAGCCTTCGGCCGGTTCGGGGCGATTTCGGTCGGAATCGTGCACCGTTGCACTGGCTAGTGCCATACCGCCTTCGCCAATGGACGCAAGCAACACAGGAGCGAGCTCCGTTGCCCTTTCCTCGAACTTGCGCAACTTCGATGGCGAATACTTCTCGATCGAGTAGCGCAAATTTGATACCGTTCCGCTGACCGAATACAAGCGCATCGCTTTCCCGTTGATTGAAGCCGTCTCGTCCATTCCGCAGGAATCTTACTCTACCGATGCAACGTGAAAAGATCCCTGTCAGGCATCGCATTCGACAGGGTTTGGCACGGGACCGACTCCCGCGTCCTCTTGATGATCGAAAGGGGAACGCCGTCGTGCCCCAATGAAAAAACCCGCCCTCGAGCCGAGTGCGGGTTTTTTTAT
>NZ_CAJPHM010000033.1:0-77132 GCF_905339955.1 Burkholderia sp. BCC1996 | reverse complement strand
CGCGCTGTGGGCTGCGGAAGCATGGGGCGGCTACTGGAGTTGGGACCCGAAGGAAACCTGGGCGCTGATCGTGTGGCTCAACTACGCGGCCTGGCTGCACATGCGCCTGATGAAGGGCCTGCGCGGCGCCGTTGCCGCCTGGTGGGCGCTCACCGGCCTGCTCGTGACGACGTTCGCGTTCCTCGGCGTCAACATGTTCCTGTCGGGGCTGCACAGCTACGGGCAACTCTGACGCATGCGCGGCGTTGCCTACCATGTTCTACCCATGCACTTCGGCGAGCATTACCCCTACCCGCCGCCGGCGTGCCGGACCAGAATGTCCGAACGAGCATCGCCGCATTCCGGATGCGACGCAGGAGGAGCTGCCATGAGACGCGTCTATTTTCTGTTGCCGACGGCGCAATGCGCGCGGTCGATCGTCGGCGAGCTGCTGTCGCTGCGAATCGAGTGGCGACATATCCATTGCCTCGCGAATCACGATGTCTGGCGCGACGACTTGCCGGAAGCCACGCTGGTGCAACGCAGCGACCTGCTGCCGTCGCTCGCGCGCGGCACCGCGGTCGGCTCCGCGACCGGCATGCTGATGGGGCTGATCCTGCTGCTGGTCCAGCCCGCGGGTTTGCCGATCGGCGGCGGCATCGTCGTGGCGATCACGCTGTTCGGCGCGGCCTTCGGCGCATGGGTGGCGACGATGATCGGCATCGACATGCCGAGCACGCGCCTGAAGCGTTTCGAGGAGGGCATCGAGCATGGCGAGCTGCTGATGATGATCGACGTGCCGACCGACCGCGTTCGCGAGATCGAAGACGCGATCAGGCTTCACCATAGGGATGCGCATCTGCAGGGAGAGGATCCGACTGTCCCGGCATTTCCATGAGTGGCGGGGCGGGCCGAATGCCGGCCGCTACGGCGCTACACGTTGCCGGACGCCATCGCTTTATGGCGCCCGGCAGCGCGCCGTGCGCACGCTGCCGGCAGCGTTGCCGCGCGCAGGCTGCCGCGGGTCGCGCGTGTTGCGCGTTTTTCAGCGTTTTTCAATTCGCGGCGAGCAGCCGCTTGTAGCGCGCGAGCACGCGCGGCACGTACTCGCGCGTCTGCGGCATCGCCGGGATGCGATACCCGGCCCGAATCACGGCATTCTCTCCGGCGTTGTACGCAGCGAGCGTGAGTTCGACGTTTTCCTTGAACAGGTCGAGCAGGAAGCGCAGATACCGTGCGCCGGTCAGCACGTTGGCGCGCGGATCGAACATGTCGCCGCCCGAGAAGCGCCGGGCCGTTTCCGGCATCAGTTGCATGAGCCCGAGCGCGCCTTTGTCCGATACCGCCTTCGGGTTGTATCCCGATTCGACGTCGATCACGGCGCGCAGGAGTTCGGGCGGAACATTGAACGACCGGCTCGCCTCGGCGATCACGTCCTCGAACGACGACGCGACGACGTGTTTCGGCGCGACACGCTTCGTCGTGGATGCGGCCGGCCTGGCGGCCGGCCTCGCGGCCGCGACGATCACCTTCAGATTGACCGTGGTGGGCACGTTGGTCAGGACGATGACCCCGTTCTTCGCCACCATGCCGAATATCTGCGCGTGAGCGGCGCACGACCATGCCGAGCCGATTCCCGCGCATGCTGCGACGATGATGGTCTTTCGTAATCCGGACGAAGGTTGGCAGTGCATCTTTCAGGCCTCCTGCATCTGCATTTTCGTGGCCGGGTGTTCGCATCGGCAATGGGGCATCCTCCTACAATTCGATGCCGGAAGAGACGCGCCGCGCGGCGCTGCAAAACTGTTACACAAGTAATCGCCGGTAGGATCCGGTAATCCGGCGAAGTTGACGATCCTTACGCGCAACAGTTGTTTTCTGCTCGATGCAACCGGGGATGCAGAAGAAATCGATTCGCGCGCGGCGAAAGCGATCGGATAGTCCCGCCATCCGTAGTCTTACTGATGCGACGCACCACCCCGAAACGATTCACGCCTGAAACATTCCCGTCGTCGCACGACGTTTCCGCAGATGCATGCCCGGCGCGGGCGCTCGCGCGCGGCGCGGTGGCGCGATCCTTGCTCGGACGAGGAGCGTGGCCAATCGCTCGCGAGGCGGGCCACCAGACCGGACCGAGGAAATCATCAGAAAGGGCGTCCGGCACCGTGCAACCGAGGCATCGATGTCCAACGGGGGTGCAAGCGCGGGAACACTTGGGGGAAGTCGTGAATACTAAATATCGCGTGATAATTGCAGAAGATCACGATCTGCTGAGAAACGGGCTCCGGTCGATGCTTTGCGCACAAGGCGATTACGAAGTCGTCGGCGAAGCGCGGGACGGCAAGGAGGCATGCCATCAGGCAATGACGCTCGCGCCGGACCTGATCCTGATGGATCTGTCGATGCGCGGGATGAACGGCATCGATGCGAGCGCGACGATCAAGCGTCGAACGCCGGCCGTCCGGATCGTCGCGCTCACGGTGCACCAGAGCGAAGAGTATGTGCGCGAGGCGCTGCGCGCGGGTGTCGACGGCTACGTGCTCAAGGACGTTTCGTTCGACGAATTGCTGCTCGCGATGCGCATGGTCATGCAGGGGAAGAAGCACCTGAGTGCCGACGTGTACGGCTACATGGTCGACTCGTTCGTCAGCGGTCGCGAAATGCCCGCGCCGAAAAAGGCGTGGGACATCCTGACCGCACGCGAACGCAGCGTGCTGAAACTGATTGCGGAAGGACGCACCAACCGGCAGGTCGGTCAGTACCTGAACCTGAGTCCGAAGACGATCGAGAAGTACCGGGCGAGCATGATGCACAAGCTCCATCTCGCGAATCTGACGGAGCTGGTGCTTGTCGCGATGAACATGGGTCTGTTGACGACACTCGCGGCGAAATGCGCGGAGCCGAACGTGGACGAGGTGTCGACGCACGCAGTCGCCGACGGCGTGCAGGCGGCAGGCGCCGTCGCGCGGCTGGACGACTATCCGGCGGGCGGCGTGAAGGGCTGAGCGCGGCTGCGCGTCAGAGCGGCCAGGTTGCCGAGACGCGCGTGCCCGTCGCGGCGGACGACTGGATCGCAAACGTGCCGCCGTGCGCCTCGATGCGGTGCTGCATGCCGATCAGGCCGAGCCCGGCCGTGCGCGCGTCGTCCGTCGAAAGCGGGCGACGTTCGTAGCCGACGCCGTCGTCGTCGATCGTCAGCAACAGGCTGCCGGCATCGTGTTGCAGGCTGAGCACGATCTCGGTGGCCTGTGCATGCTTGACGATGTTGTGGAGTGCCTCCTGCGCGACTCTGAACGCGTCGGCCTTCAGATGATCCGGTATGTCGTCGTCGTCGACGTCGCAATTGAACTCCACCGACAGCGGGTCCGCGTCGCGCTCGATGCGCCGGCACAGCGAAGCGAGCGCGGCCGGCAGTCCGAGCTTGTCGAGTATCGGCGGCCTCAATTCGCCGCAGATCTGGCGGACTTCGCCGATCGTCTCGCGAATGCGCAGCACGGCGTCGTCGAGCAGCGTCGTCGCGTCCGCGATCTCGCCGCGGCGAATGCGCATGAGCGCGTCCTCGTTCATCAGCTTGATGAGCGTCAGCGCCTGGCCGAGCCCGTCGTGCAATTCCGCGGCAAGCCGATGCCGTTCCTTCTGCTGGCCCATCAGGAGATAGGTGTTGCAGGCGTGCACGCCCGCATCGTTCGCCGCGGCGCCGCGCCGTTCGGGCTCGGGCGTCGACGGTTCCTCGAACAGCGTCAGCGACAGGTGCGTGTCGGGAAGGGCCTGCTGATGTACGACGAATCGCGCGGGATGGCCGCTTCGCCCGCTGAGCATCGCAGTGAACGAATGATGCTGAAGGGCGACGCTCGTCGATAGCTCGCTCGCCAGCTCGGCGTGGGCGTCGTCGGGCGCCAGGTCGGACAGATGCCGGCCGACGAGTTCGGCGGCCGTGTAGCCGAACAGCGCCGCGGCACTGCGATTGACCGATACGAAGGTGCCGTCGTCGGCGAGAATGGCGAGCGCCGCTCCACGCGCATCGGTGACGACAGCACTGCGGCGATCATCGGGACGCACCGCGCTGCGCAGCTTGCGCATCGCATCGATCAGATCGAGCAGCCTGATCCGTGGTCCTTCCGGCTGGCGTTCAGTCATGGTAGCTCCCGAAGCGCAGTTTTCAGGAAACCGTAAGGTTTCGGTCATTCTAGGACGTGACCGACTCGGCCCGCAACATGGGGATTTCGCGCGTACGTCTTGGGGGAATACCTTCCGTATGCAACGGGAAATCCCGCCAAGCGGGCATGTCCTACCGGCCTTTGGGGGGCGTCATCCCATGACGCTCGCGACCGGATTCATGACACTTCAGTGGCGGGGCACGGAATTGTCCGCTGCCTGGGCGCGTCTCAGGGAGGCTGGTATGAACAGGATCGGAAGATCGACGATGGGCGCACTCGTGGTCGCGGGCGTTGCGCTTGCCGCGACGCCCGCGTGGTGTGCACCCGATGGCAGCGCGATCGAGAACGCCGGCGGTGCGGCCGCGGAAAACGCCGCCGCGAGCACGAGCGTCACGGAGAATGGTGCGCCGGATGCCGTCGAGAGCATGACGGGAATGACCATGCAGAACGGTGGCGAAGATCCCGCCGGAAACACCGCCGACAGCGCGGCGACGCACGCCGCGGAGCCCGCGATGCAGCCCGCCGCGGAGCAGGCGATGGAGCCCGCCACCGAACCCGCGATGCAGCCCGCCGCAGGGCACGCGATGCAGCCCGCCGCAGGGCACGCGATGGAGTCCGCAACCGAACCCGCGATGCAGCCCGCCGCGGAGCAGGCGACGGAGCCCGCAACCGAGCCCATGACGCAGCCCGCCGCGGCGCCCGCCAACGATAGCCCCGCCGCACCCGCACCGGCCGCACCCGCCGCAAAACCGGCGGACAAGGCCGCCTCGCAGATGACCGACGGCGCGACCGAAGCCGCCGGCATGCACATGCATCACGCCGTGATGCCGGGCACCGTGCACACGATGGTCCAGTATGCCGAGCCGTCGGTCCAGCTCGTGCGCGACGACGGCCGGACCGTCTCGCTGGTCAAGGAACTGGACGACGGCCGGCCGGTGATCCTGACCTTCATCTACACCAGTTGCACGACCATCTGCCCGATGATCAGCCAGACGCTCGAGCAGCTGCAGGGTGAACTCGGCGCCGATCGCGACAAGGTGCACATCATGTCGATCTCGATCGATCCCGAGGCGGACACGCCCGAGCGGCTCAGGACCTACGCGGCACGCTTCGAAGCCGGCCCCGAATGGCAGCACTACACCGGTACCGTCGATGCGAGCGTCGCCGCGCAACGCGCGTTCAACGTGTATCGCGGCGACAAGATGAACCACACGCCGGTGACGTTCGTGCGGGCCGCGCCGGGCCAGCCGTGGCTGCGTATCGACGGCTTCGCGACGCCGACCGAGCTGCTCGCGGCCTATCGCGATGTCGTTGCGTCCAACTAGGTATCGCGTCTCTGAAAGGAGCGTCGAAATTGGACAACAAGCACCGTGTGCTGATCGTCGAAGATCAGCATCTGTTGCGGGTCGGCCTGAGTCACCTGGTTTCCGAGCTGGCCGACTACTGCATCGTCGGCGCGGCGAGCGGCGGGGTCGAGGCCTGCCGTCTCGCCGAGAAGACGCGGCCCGACCTGATCCTGATGGATCTGTCCATGCCGGGCGGCAGCGGCTTCGAGGCGATCGCGACGATCAAGCGCGACGTGCCGCATGCGCGGATCATCGTCCTCACGGTTCATCGCAGCGAAGACAACGTCAGGGAAGCGTTTGCCGCCGGCGCGGACGGCTACGTGGTCAAGGATTCGCCGTTCGCCGACCTGGTGCGCGAGATGCGCTTCGTGATGCAGGGCAAGTGCGTGGTCAGCCTCGACGCCTATCGCGCCCGCGCCGGCCTGCACGGGCTGCACGACGCGAACGCGCACCGGGCGCGATTGTGGAATGCGCTGACGAATCGCGAGCGGACGGTGTTGCGTCTCGTCGTCGAGGGGCACACGAGCCGGCAGGTCGGCGAGTGCCTGAAGGTCAGCCCGAAAACGGTGGACAAGCACCGCGCCAATCTCATGCGCAAGCTCGGCGTCGTGAACCTGACCGGCCTCGTTCACTTCGCGATCGACGTCGGTGTGCTCGCGCTGAACGACGACGACCGTGTGTAAATCCCCTCCATTCGGGCAGGGCCCAACAGGGGGGGATTTACCCATGGGGATGGACGGCACTCCCTACTTCTGACCCGTACCGGCGTGAACAAGAATGCAATCAACGGCATCGGCGGCGCCGGTGCCGCGGGTCGATACAGGGAGGCAGCCGTGAGCCACGAATCGTTCTCGATCCCGGCCGGCGGGCCGCGCCGGCGGCAGCGTGACGAGCGACGCGTGTGCCGCGCGTGTGCGAGTCGCGGCTTCACGCTGCTCGAGCTGCTCGTCGTGATGGTCATCATCGGGTTGCTGGCAGGGCTCGTGGCGCCACGGTATTTCGAACAGGTCGGCAAGTCCAACGTCAAGATCGCGCGTGCGCAGATCGTGTCGCTCGGCCAGGCGCTGGATCAATACCGGCTCGACGTCGGTACCTATCCGACGACCGAGGAGGGGCTGGATGCGCTCGTGAACAAGCCGCAAAGCGCATCGCGGTGGAGCGGCCCCTATCTGCAGAAGGCCGTCCCGGTGGATCCGTGGGACCGGCCCTATCAGTATCGTTCACCGGGCGAACACGGCGACTACGACCTGTTCTCGCTCGGCAAGGACGGGCGCGGCGGCGGTACCGGCGAGAACGTGACGATCTCGTCGTGGTAGGGGCGCATGGCCGCGGTCGCGGCGCGCGTCGTGAGCAGCTCGCAAGGAGGCTCGACGTGAAATTCGTGCTGCATGTATTCGATACGAGTGGCTCGGTGCAGACGCTTCGCATCGACAGCGATTCGCCGGCGAACGCGGCCTCGCTCGCGCGTGCGCGCGGCCTTCGCGTCGTATCGGTCAGCACGGACGCCGGGCGGCAGCGGCGCGGCGCGAACCGGCTCGGCATGCCGCGTGCGCGGTTCGACGTCGACATGTTCGCGCGCGAGCTGGCGGCGCTGCTCGATGCGGGTGTCGGCCTCGTCGACGCGTTGCGCACGCTCGGCGGCAACGCGCGGCGCGAGGCGTCCGCACAGGTGTGCCGCGACCTGCTGCGGCAGCTCGAGGAAGGGCAGTCGCTGTCGGCGGCGCTCGAGCACGCGAGCCCGATCTTTCCGCCGGTGCTGGTGGCGTGCGTGAAGGCGAGCGAGCAGACCGGCGGCCTGGCCGACAGCCTGACGCGCTATTCGCACAACAGCGCGACGCTGCGCGAGTTGCGCGCGCGGGTCGTGTCGGCGGCGATCTACCCGACGGTGCTGCTGTTCGTCGGTGCGGCCGTCGTGCTGTTCCTGCTCGGCTTCGTGGTGCCGCGCTTCGCGACGCTGCTCGAACACAGCGGCCGCGAGCTGCCGCTGATGTCGCGGCTGCTGATGGCGTGGGGCGGCATGGTGCACGCGCACGGCACCGAGCTGGCCAGCGGCCTCGCGGTGCTGGCGGTGGCCGCCGGTATCGCGCTGCGGCGGCCGGCGCTGCGCATCTGGCTCGCGGATCGGCTGCTGGCGCTGCCCGGCATCGGGCAACACTTCCGCGTGTTTCGCCAGTCGCAGTTCTATCGCACGACGGCGATGCTGGTCGACGGCGGCATTCCCGCCATTCGCGCGTTCGATCTCGCACGCGGACTCGTCGGCCGCGCGGACCAGGCCGCGCTGGCGCGCGCGCTGCAGCAGGTCCGTAACGGCGCGAAGATGTCCGACGCGTTCCAGCAGGCCGGTCTCGCGAATGCGATCGGCTACCGCCTGCTGACGGTGGCCGAGAAGACCGGCGGGCTCGGGCCCGTCCTCGACCGGATCGCCGCGTTTCAGGAAGCGCAGGTGTCGCGCACGATCGACCTGATTTCGCGCCTGATCGAACCCGCGATGATGATCGTGATCGGCGTGGTGATCGGCGGCATCGTCGTGTTGATGTACATGCCGATCTTCGAGATCGCGTCGAGCATTCAGTAGCCACCCCGGAGACGCGCGTGGACACCCTCACATCCTCCCCCGACAACCCGCCCGACGCGGACGCCGAACTGCGCGACCTGCTGCGCACGCTCGGCGAACGGCACGGTTCGGGCCTGCGCGCGCTCGAGGCATTGACGGCGCAGACGGCGCTGGGTGCGGACGAGATGCGCGAGCGGCTCGCGTCGCAATTCCGGATGAAGCCGATCGGCATGCGCGAACTGAATCGCCTGCAGCCGGATTTCGAGCTGGTGCCGTTCGTCGAGGCAACGGCGCGCCTTTGCGTGTGCCTGCGCGATCCCGACGGCGGCGCGCTGCTGTTCGCGATCGCCGATCCGCTCGATGCCCGCACGCGCGGCTGGATCGAGCACCGGATGCGTGCGCACCCGGCGCTGCCGTACGGATGGGCGCTCGCGAGCGCGGGCGACCTGGGCGCCTATCTCGCCGTGCGCGAGAAGGACATCCGCGCGATGGATTCGCTCGCGTTCGACGATCCGATCCAGAGTGCGCCCGATCCGGCGTCGCTCGCGTTGACGCTGCAGGGCATCAGCAGCGACGACAGCCCGGTGGTGCGCCTGCTCAATTCGACGATCTACGACGCGCTCAAGATGCTGGCGAGCGACATCCACCTCGAATGCCGGGCGAACGGCCTGATGATCAAGTGCCGGGTCGATGGCGTGCTGACGGTGGTGGGGCGCGTCGAGGGCCGCGACGTCGCGGACCAGGTGCTGTCGCGCGTGAAGGTGATCTCCGAGCTCGATATCGCTGAGCGCCGCATTCCGCAGGACGGGCGCTTCAAGGCGATGTACGCCGGACGCGAGATCGATTTTCGCGTATCGATCATGCCGAACCAGTTCGGCGAGGACGCGGTGTTGCGGATTCTCGACCGCTACCAGCTGTCCCAGGCGTCGGGCGGCCTGACGCTCGAGGCGCTCGGATTCCAGCCCGCCGACACGCGCTTCATGCGGTCGGTCGCGTCGATGCCGTACGGCATGCTGCTCGTCACGGGCCCGACCGGCAGCGGCAAGACCACGACGCTTTATGCAATCCTCACCGAAATCAACAACGGGCTCGAGAAGATCGTGACGATCGAGGATCCGGTCGAATACCAGCTCGGCGAGATCCTGCAGATACCGGTCAACGAGGCGAAGGGCCTGACGTTCGCGCGCGGCTTGCGGTCGATCCTGCGGCACGATCCGGACAAGATCATGGTCGGCGAAATCCGCGATCCCGAAACCGCGCAGATCGCCGTGCAGGCCGCGCTGACCGGCCACCAGGTGTTCACCACCGTGCATGCGAACAACGTGTTCGACGTGATCGGCCGGTTCACGAACATGGAGGTCGATCCGTACAGCTTCGTATCGGCGCTGAACGGCGTGATCGCGCAGCGGCTGCTGCGCCAGTGCTGTCCGGACTGCCTGGACGAGGACACGGTCGACGCGGATGCGCTCGCCCGCTCGGGCATCGACCCCGACACGGCCGGCAGCTACCTGTTTCGCCGCGGTACCGGGTGCGCGATGTGCCGCGGCAGCGGCTATCGCGGCCGGCGCGCGATCGCGGAAGCGCTGCGCATGAACGACGAACTGCGGCAACTGCTGTCGGAGCGCGCGCCGCTCGGGCACATCAAGGCGGCGGCGCTGCGCTACGGCATGACGACGTTGCGCGCATCGGCGATCGACCTGGTGAGGCGCGGCGAAACGACGCTCGAGGAGATCAATCGTGTCACCATGGTCGAATGATCTGCTCGCGATCGGCGTCGGCACGCGCGAGATCGTCGTCGGCATCCGCCCGCGCGCACTGTGGCGGCCGGGCCGGCGCGGGTTCGCCGCCGATCCGCTCAGTGTCGTCATCCCCGACGAACGGTTCGGGAGCGAGACGGGGGTGCTCGACGCGCTGGCTGCCGCGCTGGCGGCGACAGCCACGACAGCCGGCAGCGACGGCAACGCGAAGCGGCCGCCCGCGCGCGGCGCGCACATCGTGCTCGACGATTTCTGGTGTTGCCATGCGATCCTGCGCGGCGACTTCCGCGCGCTGCACGCGCGCGAGCTCGAGGACATCGCGCTCGCGCATTTCTCCGACACCTACGGGGTCGCCGCCGAGTCGCTGGTCACGCGCTTCGACGTGCGGCGCGGCGGCCGTGTGCTCTTTGCCAGCGCGCTGCCGCGCACGCTGTACGACGGCATTCTCGGGACGGGCGCCGCCGGCGACGTCCGCATCCGCTGCCTGCGCGCGGGGCTTCCGGAGACGCTCGATCGGGTCGCGGTGAAGCCGGACGGCGACGCGATGCTGCTCGTCGTCGGCGAGGCGTTGCTGCAGGCGGTCATGATCGAGCGCGGCGAGTGGACCGCGTACGACGCGCAGCGCCTCTTTCCGGGCGAGTCCGGCGATGCGTCGAGGCTTGCCGAACTCGCCGAGCAGCTGTTCGAGCGCTCGGCGACGCGCACGGGCCTGACGCGCGACGACTGCAAGGTCTATCTGTCCGGCGTCGACACGGATGCCGCGCCGTTCGAGGCGCGTTTTGCCGCGGCCGTGCTGCCGGGCCGCGCGGCGCTCGACGGTTCGCCTGCGCGCCGGTTGCTGGAGTACGCATCATGAGCCGCACGCTCGACATCGATTTTTGCCGGCGCCGCGCCCGCATCGGCGTGAGCGGCGCGATCCTGCTCGGCGTCGCCGCGCTGCTGT
Organism: Burkholderia sp. BCC1996; assembly: GCF_905339955.1. NCBI lineage: Bacteria > Pseudomonadati > Pseudomonadota > Betaproteobacteria > Burkholderiales > Burkholderiaceae > Burkholderia > Burkholderia sp. BCC1996. Next base: position 66,396 of record NZ_CAJPHM010000033.1, on the reverse strand, counting down.
GGGGCGCGTGCGCCGTCCGGCTCTGGCACGCGTATGCGGAGAACGATCGCATCCGGGACGCGCTGGCGCTCGTCCAGCATCGCACGTTCGCGCAACAACACGTCGTGAAGCCGCCGCCGACCGCGGCCGCGCGGCTCGCGGAAAAGCAGAGCCAGGCCGTGCTGCGCGAACTGACCGTGCCGTGGCAGACGCTCTTCTCGATCGTCGAAGACTATCCGGGCCATGACGTCGCACTGATCGGCATCGACCAGAACCCGGCACAGGGCCAGATTCGCATCACGGCCGAAGCGAAGGACCCGGACGCGATGATCGCGTACCTGAAGTATTTGCAGACGAGCGACGTGCTGCGCGAGGCGACGCTCAACGGCCACCTCGTCGAGGAGAACGTCGCGGGAAAGCCGGTGCGTTTCCAGATCACGGCCGTCTGGAGGAAATCATGAAAGCCGATCGTTTCGCGGACCGCCTGCTCACGCTTCGGTTCGCGTGGCGCCGTGCATTCGGCCTGCCGGGGCTCGCCGGGATCCTGATGCTCGGTGCCGCGGGCATCACGTATGCGGCGCTCGCCGGCGTGGAGGCCGACACGCGCGCGATGCAGGTGCCGGCGGGCGTCGTGCGCGCCGCACGCGGCCATCGTCCGGCCGACGTGCGCGGCACGGCGGCGGACGTGACGACGCTCGACACGTTGCCGGCGCTCTTTCCGCGCTTTTCGCAAAGCGCGGACGACATCGCGTCGATCTTCGAGCAGGCGCGCGACAGCCATCTGGCGCTCGGCTCCGCCGAGTACCAGATGACGACCGAGTCGGGGGCGCGCTTCACGCGCTACCAGGTGATGCTGCCCGTGAAGGATCAGTACGGCGCGATCCGGCATTTTCTCGCGTCGGTGCTGAACCACGTGCCGAACGCGGCGCTGCAGGAAATCCACGTCGAACGTCCGGCGGTGGGCAGCAGCATTCTCGACGCGCGGGTTCGTTTCGAACTCGTCTATCGGAGCGCCCAGCCATGATCTCCGCCGTCATGAAACCCGCGTCGCGCAATCGGCTCGTGCTCGTGCTGGGCTGCCTCGTCGTCGCCGGTACCGGATATCGCGTGCTGGTGGCGGCGATGCAGCAGCCGGCTCCGGCCGCTGCAAGCGGCATCGTCCATCGCGACGGTGCGCGCGTGGCGCCGGCGCCGGCACGCGCACATGTCGCGGTGGCCTCGCATGCCGCGGCGCCTGCGCCCGCGTCGTTGCCCGCGGCGCATGACGTACCCGCGCCGCATGACGCGGCGGCGACCGCGCGGGAACAGCTCGCCGCATTGCGTGCGCCCGTGTCCGTCGAAGCTGCGCACGATCCCTTCACGGCGTCGTCATGGCTGCCGCCGCCGCCCGTCGAGCCGCCGCCGCCCGAAGCGCGTCCGGCGCCGCCGACCGCGCCGCCGGTGCCGTTCATCTATCTCGGCCAGCAGGATGCCAAGTCGGCGAAGCCGCAAGTGTTTCTCGGCAACGGAGACCAGTTGCTGATCGTTTCGCCGGGCGATGTGATCGACAGCCAGTATCGCGTCGAGTCGGTGTCCGAGTCGAACGTGGTGCTCACCTATCTGCCGCTGAACCAGATCCAGATGGTGCCCATTTCAGTGGAAGGAAAGTAAATGGAAACCGTACTGACACGGGATGTGCGCCGCAACGGGGACGGCGGCCCGTCGACACGCCTTTGCTCCGTCACCCCGGCCGGTGCGCGACCCGCACCGGCGCCCCGCTGCGCGACGCAACGCGCGCTGGCGATCGCCGTGGCGCTGCTCGCGTGCGGCGGCTGCGCGCATGTGCCGAACCTCCAGGACGATCCGACCAACGCGCAGGTGAAGATCGACGCCTTGCACGAGCGCAACGACGCGGTCGCCCAGCTGCTCGACAACGCGGACGCGTTTCGTCAGCAGAACGAATTCGACGATGCGGCGCGCTCCGTCTACATGGCGAAGCAGCTCGATCCGACCAGCGAGCGCGCGCGCCGGATCGGCGCGATGATCGACCAGGACCGCAAGCATCTCGCGATCCTGCAGGAAGCGGACCGCATGATGAAGCGCGGTTCGTACGCGCAGGCCGCCGAACGCGTGCATCGTGTGCTGGTCGAGGATCCGGCCAACGCGATGGCGACGCGGATGCAGGCGGAACTCGACGAAAAGCGCCGCCAGCAACACGCGGACCGCGACGACAAGCTCGCGGCGTCGTCGATCATGCGCACGCCGGTGTCGCTGCAGTTCCGCGACGCGAACGTGCGGATGGTGTTCGAGGCCTTGTCGCGGACGTCCGGGCTGAACGTCATTTTCGATCGCGACGTGCGCGCCGACCTGAAGACGACGATCTTCGTGCAGAACGCGTCGCTGCAGGACACGGTCGACATGATCCTGTTGCAGAACCAGCTCGACAAGAAGCAGATGAATGCGAACACGCTGTTCATCTACCCGGCGACGCCGGCCAAGGAGCTCGAATACCAGGAGCTCAAGGTGCGCACGTTCCAGCTGTCGAACGTCGATGCGAAGCAGATCCAGTCGCTGCTGAAGAGCCTGCTGAAGGTGAAGGAGGCCGTGATCGACGAGCGCGCGAACTCGGTGACGATCCGCGGCACGCCGGACACGATCAAGGTCGCCGAGGAAATGATCACCGCCCAGGACTTGCCGGAGCCGGAGGTGATGCTCGAGGTCGAGGTGCTGGAGGTATCGCACGACCGGATATCGCAACTCGGCATCAACTGGCCGAACTCGTTTACGGTGTCGACGCCGAGCTCGGCCGATACCTGGGGCGTGCTGCATCATCTGCCGATCAATGCGCTGAACGTGAGCGGCCTGTCGGCCACCGCGGACTTCAAGCTGACCGACACCGACGCGAACCTGCTCGCGAGCCCGCGCATCCGCGCGCGCAACAAGGAGAAGGCGCGCATCATGATCGGCGACAAGGTGCCGGTGATTTCGAGCTCGAGCACGCCGAGCACCAGCGGCCCGTCGTTTACGCAGATGATCCAGTACCTCGACGTGGGCATCAAGCTCGAGGTCGAGCCGCAGGTTTATCGCGACGGCGACGTCGGCATCAAGCTGAATCTCGAAGTCAGCAACATCACCAACACGATCTCGAGCGGCAACTCGCAGGGGCTGAGCTCGCTCGCGTATCAGATCGGCACGCGCAGTGCGTCCACCAGCCTGCGGCTTCGGGACGGCGAAACGCAGATCATGGGCGGCCTGATTTCGGACGAGGACCGCCGCAACGCGAACAAGGTGCCGGGTCTCGGCCAGTTGCCGGTGCTCGGCCGCCTGTTCTCGGATCACGGCGGCGATCACAAGAAGACCGAGATCGTGCTGCAGATCACGCCGCATATCGTCCGTCCGCAGGTTGCGGCGGATGCGGACACGCAGGAAGTGTGGTCGGGCACCGACGTCAACGTGCATGCCGACCAGCTGCGACTCGACCCGGTGGCGCTGAATGCGGAGGCGCCCGCGGCGACGGACGCGAAGGCGCCGGCGGCGCCAGAGGCGAAGGCACCCGCGGCGCCGGAGGCGAAGGTCGTTCCGGGCAGCGTGGGCGGCGGGACGTCGGGCGGCGCGGTGCCGTCGCCGCTGGAGGCCGCGGCGAACCGTGCGCAGCCATCGCCGCAGAGCGGCGCGTTCGGGCAGCTGCCGGCCGCACCGCGCACGACGCCGCCGCCCGACCCGTACGGCGGGCGGTTTTCGAGGTCTCAGCCGGGATTGCCCGCGCCGGCCCCCGGGGCTGCCGCGGCGGAGCAGCCGGCTGGCGGCGCGGCGCAGGCGGCCGCGCCGGCGGGCAATGAAGCGGCGCCCGCGCCGGGCACCACCGTGACGCCGGTTGCGTCGCCGGCACCGGCCGAGCAGGCGGCCGCGGCGGCCAATGCGCCGGCCGCCGCGCCGGCGGCGCCCGCTCCGACGCTGCAGATGCCGGCGGGCGATATCCCGAACGAAAACCCGCTTCGCCCGATCGGGAAGTGAGCCGTGAACGCCCGCCGCGCAGCGCCTCGCATTGGCCGCGTCGGCCGGCGCGGCTTCACGTTGATCGAGATGGTCATCACGCTCGCGCTCGTGTCGATTCTCGCGCTCGCGATCATGCCGTTCTCCGAACTGATCGTGCAGCGTCAGAAGGAGCAGGAACTGAGTGCCGCGTTGCGCGAGATTCGCACGGCGCTCGATGCGTACAAGGATGCGAGCGATGCGGGGCAGATCGAAAAGGAGGCGGAAGCGTCCGGCTATCCGCCGTCGCTGGCCGTGCTCGTGACGGGCGTGAAGAACGTCCGCGACCCGAAGGGCGGCATGATGACGTTCCTGCGCCGCGTGCCGCGCGATCCGTTCTTCGCCGGCGATCCCGATACGCCGGCCGAGGACACCTGGGATGTGCGCGCGTACGGCACGCCGCCGGACCCGTCGGCCGACGCGGCTCCTGCCGGCATGGAGCCCGGCAAGGACGTGTTCGACGTGACCTCGAAATCCGCTCGTGTCGGCATCAACGGCATTCCGTACAAACAATGGTGACGGTTCATCATGAAACCCGCTCGCATGCGCAGGATCCGCGGCTTTACGCTGATCGAAATCGTGGTCGTGATGGCCATCATCGGGCTGCTTCTGACCTTGGCCGTGCCGCGCTACATGCACAGCATCGAGCGCGGGAAGGAACAGGTGCGGCGGCAGAACCTCGCGGTGATGCGCAATGCGATCGACCAGTATTACGGTGACAACGGGCAATACCCCGACACGCTCGACGAACTGGTCGCGAAGCACTACTTGCGCGCGGTTCCGGTCGATCCGGTGAACGGCGACGACAAATGGGCGACGATCGCATCGCCGGACGACACCAAGCCGGGCGTCTACGATGTGGGGCCCGCGAGCGGTGTGCAAGGCGCGCCGCCGGGCGTGGCGGGAACGGCGGCAACGGCGGGAACGGCGGGCGTGGCCGGGGCGGTGAAATGAGCCGGTCCGGCCGGGCCGCGCGCGCGCGTGCGATGCATGCCCGCCTGCGCGGCGGGCGGCAGCGCGGGCTCGTGCTGCTCGCGCTGCTGATCGCGCTGATGCTGATGTCGATCGCGCTGGCCGGCGCGCTGGATGTCTGGTCGCTGCAGCGGCGCCGCGAACAGGAGCGGCAACTGCTGTTCGTCGGCGATCAGTACCGCAGGGCCATCGTCGCGTACTACCGTGTCGGGCGCGTATATCCGCAAACGGTCGACGACCTGCTGGACGATACGCGCTTTGCCACGCCCATGCACCATCTGCGCCGCGCATATCCGGATCCGGTCAGCGGCAAGAACGACTGGTCGTTCCTGTGGCGGGCCGACCGGTTCTACGGCGTATCCAGCAGCTCGGATGGCGCGCCGATCAAGCGCGCGGGATTTCCGGATCGATACAGGGACTTCGAGGGCCTCGAAACCTATCGGCAATGGAAGTTTCTTTACCTCGCACCGGGTATGGCCGCATCGGCTGACGAAGCGTCGCCGGCGGCGCCGGCGCGGCCGGCCAGTGCGCCGAGCCTGTCCGGTTTTCCGGGCGGCTCGCTGCCCGGACAGGTGCCGACGGGCTTGCGTTGACGCGGATTCGGTACCACGCGATAGAGGCCGCACGCAAAAAAGCGCGACGCCCGCAACGGGCATCGCGCGTAAAACGGCGTGGAGCGCCGACGAATGAAACGTGATGAAGAAAGGGGCGCCCGGCTAGGGGCGCCCGGCTAGGGACGCCCGGTTAGGGACGTCCGGTTAGGGACGTCCGACCAGGGACGCCCGACCAGGGACGCCCGGTTAGGTGCGCCCGGCCAGGGACGCCCGGCCAGAGGCTCAGGCCTTCGCGAGCTTGATGCTGGTCGGCTCGGCTGTCAGGTAGCCGACGCTCGCGCCGAAGCGGTCCTTGTAGTTCGCGCGCACGAGCGGGTCGAGCGTCGCCTTGACCTTGTCGTGCAGCGGCGTCTCCCAGTCGCCCACGTGCTGGAAGTTGCTCATCACGTAGGTCCAGCCGTTGATCTCGTCGACCGCGTGCAGGCCCGTCGATTCGGCGCCGGCCGGGCACGACAGCACGCGCGCGAGCGATTTCGTGTCGACGTTGTACGCCCACAGGAAGTTGTTCACGTGCATGCCCGAGTCTTCGCCGATGAACAGCGTGCGCAGCTTTTCGGAGAACTTCAGGTTGTCGGGGTTCGCGATCTTGTCCGGGTTCGCGAGGTTGCCGAGCGCATCGGCCGCGGCGAGGTCCTCGCCGACGAGCGCGGCCGGCGCGCTCATGTCGACCGGCACCCACTCGCTGTCGATCGCGCTGCCCGACTTGTCGCGCTGGCCGGCCTTCAGGTTCAGCGCATAGACGGCGCCCGCGGCGATCTTCTTGTCCACCGCGACGTCGCGCGACACCGCATTGCCGCTGACCATCGACGTCTCGATCCGCGACATCGCCGTGTAGACGATCTTGTCCTTCGCGTTGACCGTCGTGCCTTCGAGCTTCGTGAACGCCATGCTGCCGCCGATCAGCGCCGCGTAGCGGTGCGTCTCGAGGAACGCGGCCGCCTTTTCCATCCCGGGCTTCACGCGCATCCAGTTGAACTTGCCGCCGAAGTGGATCTTCGTGTAGCTCGCGTCGTTCGGGTCGGTCGTCGTCAGGTCCATGATGTCCGACGCCTTCAGCGTGTTCGCGAGCGTCTCGATCTCGCTGCTCGTCGCGTGGCCGATTTTGATCCACGTGAGCGTCGCGCTGCCCGCGCCGGCGGACGACGTCTGCGTCCACTTCGCGACGTACAGCGTGCCGGCCGACAGGTCGGCCGCCTTGTCGGCGACGAACATGAACAGGCCGCCGTTGGTGGCGTCGTCACCCATCATCACGGTGCGCTGGTCCGGCATCACCTGGATCAGCTCGTGCGAGATGCGGCCGAGGCAGTAGTGCTTCTTCACCGTGCCGGTGCCGTCCGGATTCACCGTGATCTCGGGCAGGTGGCCGTAGTGGTAGGGGTTCGCCTTCGTCTCGTCGCCGAACGTGTTCCGGCTGAATGCCTTGAACTGCGCGTCGGTCGCGGCCTTCGTCGCATCCGGCTCGTATTCCTCGCTCGACAGGTGCGTGCCCCACGGCGACAGGCTCGCGCCGCATGTGATCCACAGGCCGTGCGCCTTCGACGTGTCGACGTTGTGATACTTGACGACCTTCAGCGCGCCGCTGGACGGATCCTGGTCGAGCGTGATCACCGCGATCGGCGACGGCAGCTGGCCGTACTGTGACGCGCTTGCCTGGTCGCGCGTCGTGTATTCGAACTGCACGACCGCGAAGACCGTGTTGCCCTTCACGCCGGCGACGCTGGCGTTCTTCAGCGTCAGCAGCGAGCTGCCGTCCGGGCAGTCCGAGTAGAACTGGCGCTCCTTGCCTGCCACCGAGCGGTCGATGATCGGCTGGTTGTTGATGTCGTAATAGCCGCCCGCGAGGGTCGTGCCGCCCTTGCCGTCCGGCACCATGTCGCCGGTCACGAAGAACGGCCGGTACGCGAGCTTGAAGTTGCGCGACGAGCCGTCCGAGAACGACACCGACAGCGTCGAGCCGACCGTCGTCGTGGCCATCGCGGCCGCGTTGTCGAGCGTGGGCGCGGCCATCGCCGAGAACGCCGCCGACGTGTACGCGGCGGCCGGCGTCGCCGCCACCGGATTGTCGTCGCCGCCGCAGCCGGTCAGCAGGGCCGGCAGCGCGAGGCCGGAGAGGGGCAGCATGGGCGCGCCGGCGAGGATCTTCAGGGCCTGACGACGGGAAGCATTGGGCAACGCGGGCATGTGGAGTCCAGTTTCAGATATTGGAAGAATGGCCTTCCGCGAAGCAGGCGATCAGCAAGCAAGGCGAAGGCAAGTTGAAAACTGGACCGAAGTGTAGGGACGCTAGATGAAAGTTTTTTGAATAGAAAACGTAATGATGTGTCGGGCGTCCGTCAGGCGGGCTGCCGGACGCCGGTCGCAAGCGTTTGCGCTCAGTCGCGCTCGGGCGTCGCCGAGATGCGGTGGATCGACAGGTCGGCACCGTCGAATTCGGCTTCGCGATCGAGGCGCAGCCCGACGGTCGCCTTCAGCGCGCCGTACACGAGCGTGCCGCCCGCGCTGGCGATCGCGATGCCGCCGAGCGTGCCGATCAGCTGCGACACGAACGACACGCCGCCGAGGCCGCCGAACGCGGGTTGCCCGAACACGCCGGCCGCGAGGCCGCCGAGCGCGCCGCACATGCCGTGCAGCGGCCACACGCCGAGCACGTCGTCGATGCGCCACTTGTTCTGCACGCAGGTGAACATCGCGACGAACAGTGCGCCGGCCGCGGCACCCGTGACAAGCGCGCCGATCGGGTGCATCACGTCGGAGCCCGCGCAGACGGCGACGAGGCCCGCGAGCGGGCCGTTATACGTGAAGCCCGGATCGTTGCGGCCGGCCATCCACGCGGCGAGCGTGCCGCCGACCATCGCCATCAGCGAGTTCACGGCGACGAGGCCGCTGATCTTGTCGAGCGTCTGCGCGCTCATCACGTTGAAGCCGAACCAGCCGACCGCGAGCACCCACGCGCCGAGCGCGAGGAACGGGATGTTCGACGGCGGATGCGCGGCGATCCGGCCGTCCTTCGCATAGCGGCCGTGGCGGGCGCCGAGCAGCAGCACGGCCGGCAGCGCGACCCAGCCGCCGAACGCGTGCACGACGACCGAGCCCGCGAAATCGTGGAACGGCGCGCCGAATGCGTGCGTGAGCCAGGCTTGCACGCCGAAGCGCTCGTTCCATGCGATCCCTTCGAAGAACGGATAGATGAAGCCGACGATGATCAGCGTCGCGACGAGCTGCGGATTGAATTTCGCGCGCTCCGCGATGCCGCCGGACACGATCGCGGGGATCGCCGCCGCGAACGTCAGCAGGAAGAAGAAGCGGACGAGCGCGTAGCCGTTGTGCTGCGACAGCGTGCCGATGTCGTCGAAGAACTCGACGCCGTACGCGATCGTATAGCCGATGAGGAAGTACGCGAGCGTCGACACCGAGAAGTCGACCAGGATCTTCACGAGCGCGTTGACCTGGTTCTTCTTGCGGACCGTGCCGAGCTCGAGAAATGCGAAGCCCGCGTGCATCGCGAGCACCATGACGGCGCCGATCAACAGGAACAGTGTATCGACGCCGGATTTCAGACCATCCATGCCGTGGCTTCCTTGCGCAAAAAACGGGCGAGGAATGCAAGTATCGGGCCAACTTGGTGAACGGCTGCGTGCAATTGGTGCAGGGGGCCGTTTGGTGCGGCATTCCGGTGATGCCTGCACGATGGCGGGGCAGGCCACATGCGGCGCGAACGCCGTAACGAATGCACGTGTGTGGTGCGGTGCGTGCGCAACTGGTGCGCGCGATGCGCGCCGCGGTGCGGCGTGGTGCGCCGCGATGCACCGGTCTGGCGCGTCAGCGGCGCGCGAACAGCGCGCGCGGGCGCCGCAGCCGCCACGCGCTGGCGCACCAGTAGACGGCGACGCTCGAGAGCCCGAGCGCCGCGAACGACAGCGCGGCGAGGCCCGCGCGCGACGGGTCGTCGCCGTCGGGGCCGAGGATGCCTTGCTGGACGATCAGTGCGGCCGTCCAGAAGCCGATCACCGCCTGCGCGAGCAGCCGGGCGCACGCGACGCGGCGCCTGTGCCCGGCATCACGCAGGCGTGTCGCGGAGGGGGCGCGAAGACACAGGAACAGGGTGGCGGCGAGCACGGCGGCCAGCGTGATGAACCAGTCGATGAGGAAAGCCGTGAAGGAAGCGGAAAGCGCGTAGAGCGGATTGGAGCCTGCCCAATTCAGTGTCGGCGCGCGTGCGATTGAATCAGACAATTCCGAAATTGAAAGGCATTCTTAATCGGGAGTCGGCGTTGGCCCCGTTGCGGAGGCGGTATCATCGACACCGGTCCAACCCTGCAGGCCGTGCGGCGCACGGCCGGAGATTGCTGATGAAGATGAAGACTTCGCGGGCGCGTCGCATGCCCGGGTCCGTGCTGGCGGCCGCGGCCGTTGGCGCGGTGTTGTTGCTCGCAGGCTGCGAGAAGTCCGGCACGCCGGCCACGCAACCCGATACGGCCGCGAGCGCAGCCGCCGATGCCGCGAACAACGCGGCCAAGGCGCTCGACCAGGTGGCGAGCACCGTCAACCAGCAGATCAATGCCGCGAAGGCCGGCATCGCGAGCGCGGCATCGGCGGTGCCGCCGCTGTCGGCGAGCGGCCTCGCGTCCGCCGCGCAGGCGCAGATCGATGCGGCCGCTTCCGCGGTCGTCGCGCACGCGGCATCGGAAGCCGGCGCGAAGATCGCGGAGGCCGGCAAGAAGCTCCAGCAGTGGAGCCAGCAGAACGCGTCGGGTGCGAAGCCGGCCAGCGGCGAGTAGCGGCCCTTGCGCAATCCGAGAAATGTAATTATAGTGGTTACATATTGTCGCCGGCTGCGGTTCGGGCCGGCGTCGCCGAGTGAGTGAGGAATGAATACCAGCAGCCGGTTCGCGTTTGCCGTTCACGTGCTCGCCTTGCTGTCGATGCAGGAAGGCGCGCCGCTGTCGTCCGACATCATCGCGGGCAGCGTGAACACGAATCCGGCGCTGATTCGCCGTCTGTTGTCGATGCTGGCGGCCGCGGGGCTGACCACGTCGCAGCTCGGCGCGGGCGGCGGGGCGCTGCTGGCGCGCGAGCCGGGCGAGATCACGCTGCTCGACGTGTATCGCGCGGTCGACGATGCGCAGCTGTTCGCGCTGCACCGCGAGGCGCCGAATCCCGCGTGTCTCGTCGGGCGGCACATCCAGGGCGTGCTGATCGACTATATCGGCGACGCGCAGCGCGCGATGGAAGCATCGCTTGCCGCGCGCACGCTCGCGGACGTCACGGCCGACGTGCTCGCATCGGAGCAGCGCGGCCGGCCGGCGGGGAACGCGAGCGGCTGAGCGCAGGCAGCGGATGAGGCAGGGCAGGAGGCCGGGTGGCGCGCATTGCGCGGCGCCCGGCACGACGGAGTGCGGCTCCGTTTTTTTTCGGTCTTATATGTAATTGCTGTAGTTACTTATTTATTTCTGGAGAATCGACATGACGCAACGTTCCTTGAACATCGCACTGTTTGGCGCCACCGGGATGATCGGCTCGCGCATTGCCGCGGAAGCCGCGCGCCGCGGCCATCGCGTGACCGCGCTGTCGCGCCATCCGGGGGCGGCGGCCGACGGCATCACCGCGAAGGCGGCCGACCTGTTCGATGCGGCCAGCATCGCGGCCGCGCTGCCGGGCCACGACGTCGTCGCCAGCGCGTACAGCCCGAAACAGGACGATCCCGCCAAGGTCGTCGCCGCGGCGAAGGCGCTGGTGGAAAGCACGCGCCAGGCGGGGCTGAAGCGGCTCGTGGTGGTGGGTGGCGCCGGGTCGCTCGAGGTCGCGCCGGGCAAGCAGCTGGTCGACACCGAAGGTTTCCCGGACGCGTACAAGGCGGTCGCGCTCGCGCACCGCGATGCGCTCGACTATCTGAAGACGGTCGGCGATCTCGACTGGACGTTCTTCGCGCCGGCCGCGCTGATCGCACCGGGCGAGCGCACGGGCACGTTCCGCACGGGCGTCGGCAAGCTGATCGTGGACGCGCAGGGCAACAGCAAGATCTCGGCGGAAGACTACGCGGTCGCGTTCGTCGATGCGCTCGAGCAAGACAGCTTCGTGCGCGAGATCGCGACCGTCGCGTATTGAGCGGCATCGTGGCGAGGCGGCACGCAAGTGCCGCATTCGCCGTGAGCGGCGCGCGGCACGCAGCGCAGCCGCAGTGACCACGGGCGATTCCATCTCGACGGGTGGAATCGCCCGTTTCGTCAGGGGGCCGATGATTCATGGAGCGATGCGCACGCGACCCGTGCGCGACGCGGATCCTTCCCCGCCTGATTGGTATTTATCCCGGTCGACGCCGCGCAGCGGTTTCCATATTGTTCCCCGTCATGCAGGATGCATAGAAAAAATTTCTATCTACGAGGGACTGGGTAAATGGATGCCATCGATCGCAAGCTGCTGGAGCTGTTGCAGGCAGATGCCACATTGCCGATCGCGGAACTCGCGCAGCGCGTGAACCTGTCGCAGACACCCTGCTGGAAGCGCGTGCAGCGGCTCAAGGAAACCGGCGCGATCCGCGCGCAGGTCGCGCTGTGCGATCCGCGCAAGCTCGGGGTCGGCACGACCGTGTTCGTCGCGATCCGCACGAACCAGCACACCGAGGAGTGGGCGCAGCGTTTCACGCAGGTCGTGTGCGACATGCCGGAAGTCGTCGAGGTCTACCGGATGAGCGGCGAGACCGACTATCTGCTGCGTGTGGTGGTGGCCGGCATCGACGATTTCGATCGCGTGTACAAGCAACTGATCCGTGCGGTGCCGCTGTTCGACGTGAGCTCGTCGTTCGCGATGGAGCAGATCAAGTATTCGACCGCGCTGCCGGTGCGCGATCTGGCCGAGCCGGCGTAGCGCGCGGAACGGCAATGCATCGCGTCGGTACGGGAGGGTGGATTGCGTGTTCCTGCCGCCGAGGCTCGCCGTCGTCGTAATGGCCCGCTCAGCGGCCGCGCGACATGGCGCGTGCACGTTCGTCCGCCAGCGCGTCGCGGCGCACGAACTCCGCGACGAACGGGCTGGCCGGATGGTGATGCAGCGCGTACGGCGTGTCCCATTGCGCGAGCCGGCCGTCCTTCATCACGCCGATCCGGTCGGCGATCGCGAACGCTTCAGCCTGGTTGTGCGTGACGAGGATCGCGGTGTGACCCGTGCGCTTGAGGATGTCGCGCAGCTCGAATGCGAGCCGCTCGCGCGTATCGACGTCGAGATTCGAGAACGGCTCGTCGAGCAGCAGCAGCTCAGGCGACGGCGCGAGCGCGCGGGCGAGGGCGACGCGCTGCTGCTGGCCGCCCGACAGTTCGTGCGGATACGCGCTGCCTGACGCGGCGAGGCCGACGAGTTCGAGCAGGTCCGCGACGCGGGCGCGCCGCTCGGCCTTCGGCATGCGCCGCAGGCCGAACGCGACGTTGTCGGCCGCGCTCAGGTGCGGGAACAGCGCATAGTCCTGGAACATCATGCCGATGCGGCGCCGCTCGGGCGGCACGTCGAGCGACGGTGCCGAGACGGGCGTGCCGTCCAGCACGATGCGCCCCATGCGCACGGGCTCGAAGCCCGCGATCGCGCGCAGCACGGTGGTCTTGCCGCAGCCCGATGCGCCGAGCAGGCAGCCGATGTCGCCGCGCGGCAGCGCGAGGCTCAGCCCGTCGACCACCGAGCGGCGGCCGTGCGGCGTATCGTAGGCGACGCAGAGGTCGTCGAGTTCGAGCAGGTTCACGGTGTCAGGCTCCGATCTTGTGACGGGTGCGTGCGAGCAGGATCACGGGCACGAGCCCGGCCAGCACGATCGCGAGCGCGGCGACCGCGCCTTCCTCGTAGGTGCCGCGCGCGGCTTCCGCATACAGCCAGGTCGCGAGTGTGTCGAAATTCAGCGGACGCAGCAGCAGCGTCGCCGGCAGCTCCTTCATCGCATCGACGAAGACGAGCAGCGCGCTCGTCGTGAGCGCGGGCCGCAGCAGCGGCAGGTGCACGCGGCGCAGCGTGCCGCCGGCCGTCTCGCCGAGCGAGCGCGCGGCCTGTTCGAGCGACGGCGGAATGCGCGCGAGGCCGGCTTCGATGCTGCCGGCCGAGATCGCGAGAAAGCGCACGGTGTACGCAATCACGAGCGCGGCCGCCGATCCCATCAGCAGCAGCCCGTCGCGGCCGAGCGCGGCACCCAGCAGCCGGTCGGCGGCCGCGAACGGGATCAGCAGGCCGATCGCGAGCACGGTGCCCGGCACCGCGTAGCCGAGGCTCGCGATTCGCGCGCACACGCGGGCCGGGCCCGCGCGCGCGCTGTCGCGCTGCGCGCGCGCCGCCCACGCGACGACCAGCCCGCATGCGAGCGTCGTGACCGTTGCGGCGGCGGCGATCGTCAGCGTATTCGCAAGCCCGGTCAGCAACTGCGCGGATACGCCGCCGACGAGATGCAGCCGCTTGCCGGTCTCGACCGCGAGGTACGCGGCCGGCGCGCCGAAGCCGAGCAGCACCGGCAGCCAGCCGAGCGCGGCGGCGCTCCACGCGGCCGCGCCGGTCAGCTTGCGCGGTGCGAGCGGACGCATGCGGCGGCCGTGCGCGTAGCGCTGGCGGCGGCGCCCGTGGCGTTCGAGCACGATCATGCCGACCACGATCGCGAGCATCGCGAGCGCCACCTGCGCGGCGCCCGCGAGATCGGAGCGCGTGATCCACGTGGTGTAGACCGAGACGGTCAGCGTCTGCACGCCGAGGAATTCCGACGCGCCGATGTCGTTCAGCGTTTCGAGCAGCGCGAGACTCACGCCGACCGCGATCGCGGGCCGCGCGAGCGGGACGACGACGCGCCAGAACGTCGCGATGCGTCCGGCGCCGAGCGTGCGCGCGGCTTCGAGCAGGCTCGCGGACTGCGTGACGAACATCGCGCGCGTGCTCAGGTACACATACGGATACAGCACGAAGCCGAGCACGAAGATCGCGCCGGGCAGCGAGCGCAGGTCGGGCAGGCGGAACTGGCGCGGGCTGTCGAAGCCGAGCAGCCAGCGGATCGCGCCCTGCACGGGGCCGATCGGGTGGAGCAGGTCGAGATACGCGAACGCGACGATGTAGGTGGGCACCGCGAGCGGCAGCAGCAGCGCCCAGGTCAGCGTCCGGCGGCCCGGAAAATCGTACGCGGTGACGAGCCACGCGCAGCCGGTGCCGACTATCGTGACAATCGCGCCGACGCCCGCGAGCAGCAGCAGCGTATTGGCGAGCGCCTGCGGCAGCACGAATTCGGCGAGGTGCTGCCAGTGCGCGAGATCGGCGCCGAGCGCGGCGGCGACCAGCACCGCGAGCGGCGCGGCGACCACCGCGGCGATCGCGACGGCCGCGCCCAGCCAGATGCTGCCCGCGCGCGAACCGAGCGGCCGGCGGCGCGCGCGCACGAACGCTGCATCAGTTGTCAAAGCCGACCTTGTCGACGAGCTGGCTGGCCGCCTTGCGGTGCTTCGCGATGTCGGCCAGCGGCAGCGGGTCGACCTTCAGCGTGCCGAAGCTCGCGATCACCGGGTCGAGCTTCACGTTCGCGCGCACCGGGTATTCGTAGTTCGCCTGCGCATACAGCGCCTGCGCTTCCGGCGACACGAGGTACTCGAGCAGCTTCACCGCGTTGGCCTTGTGCGGCGCGTGCTTCGCGACCGTCGCGCCGCTGATGTTGACGTGCGTGCCGCCGCTCTTCGCGTTCGCGAACGTCGGCCGCACGACCTTGATCGCGTCGCCCCACTTGCGCGCGTCGCTGCCGGCTTCCGCGTTCTTCATGTGACCGACGTAGTACGCGTTCGCGAGGCCGACGTCGCAGATGCCGCCGAGAATGTCGCGCGCGACGTCGCGGTCGCCGCCCGTCGCCTTGCGCGCGAGGTTCGCCTTCACGCCGCGCAGCCACTTTTCGGTCGCGGCTTCGCCGTCGTGCGCGATCATCGCCGCGACGAGTGCCGTGTTGTACGGATGCTGCCCCGAGCGGATGCAGACCTTGCCCTTCCATTTCGGATCGGCGAGATCCTCGTAGCGGAACGCGTCGACCTTCAGGTCCTTCTCCACGTACAGCACGCGATCGCGCAGCGACAGCGCGTACCAGTCGCCCTGCGCGCCGCGCAGGTTCGCGGGGATCGCGTCGTCGAGCACCTTCGAGCGCACCGGCTGCGCGAGCCCGCCGTCGACGAGATCGAGCAGGTTGCCGATGTCGACCGTCATCAGCACGTCCGCCGGCGACTGCGCGCCTTCCGCCTTCACGCGCTCGAGCAGGCCGTCCTTCACGAACACCGTATTGACCTTGACGCCGCTCTGTTTCGTGAACGCGTCGATCAGCGGCTGGATCAGCTTCGGTTCGCGGGTGGTGTACAGGCTCACTTCCTCGGCCGCGTGGGCCAGCGGCGCGAACGCGGCGGCAAGGGCGAGGGCGCCGGCGAGCGGCAGCAGGCGGGTGCGCGGATTCGACATGGAGACTCCGATGAGGCAGGCGGACGAGGAAGCGTTCCGGGGCGTGCCTGCCGCCCGAGCGACCCGAAACATTACAAAGCGAAAGATTTCGGATTCTAGATCGAAATGGGAATGATTATCAAATGAAAGGTGATGGAAAGTGATGCGGAAGGAACGGGGAGGGACACGGAGACGGGGCGTCGCGGCACGGGCGCAAGCGCGTAGAATGCCCGCTTCAACGAATTCGACGGAGCCGCACCGACCATGAACGATCAGCGCAAGAAGAACCCTGTCCGCAACGTGAGCATCCTGATCGTCGTGGTCGTGCTGTTCGTGATCGGGACGATCCTGTACAACGCGATCTCGCAGAAGCACGCGTACGACGAGGCCCATCCGGCCGAGGCCGCGAGCGCCGCGTCGCACTGACGCCGACGCCGACGCCGACGCCGACGCCGACGCCGACGCCGACGCCAACGCCAACGCCAACGCCAACGCCAACGCCAACGCCAACGCGGATGCGGATGCGGATGCGCATGATCGCTTCGTGGCCCGGTCGGGCAGCCGGCGATGCGCGGAAACGGCGGGAAGGGTAGAAGCCGCGGCGGGCGATGCGCGAGGCGTCGCGCCGTGCCGGGAGAGACGCGGGCGCCGAAGCCGGCGCGCCGCATGCAAGGATCAGGCGTGCGTCATCGTGACGCAGGCGCAAACTTCGGGCGGATCCGAGCGTAGAACACGGCCGCGAGCAGCGCGAGCCATGCCGCGCCGACGTAGAGCGCGACACGCGTATCCTCGAACCAGCCGAGCATCACGATCACGAAGCCCATGAACGCGATCGTCAGCGCGGGCGCGACGGGCCACAGCGGCACCTTGAACTTCAGCGCCGCGACTTCCGCGCTCGACAGGCGACGGCGCATCGCGACCTGCGACAGCAGGATCATCAGCCACACCCACACGGTCGCGAACGTCGCGATCGCCGCGACCACCAGGAACACGTCCTTCGGCATCAGGTAGTTGAGCAGCACGCCGACCAGCAGCGCGCCGGCCATCACGAGCACCGTGACCCACGGCACGCCGTGCCGCGACGTCGTCATCAGCACGCGCGGCGCCTGGCCCTGCCGCGCCATCCCGAACATCATCCGGCCCGCGCCGAAGATGTCGCTGTTGATCGCCGAGATCGCCGCGCTGATCACCACGAGGTTGAGGATCGTCGCGGCCGACTTCACGCCGAGCGCCGAGAAGATCTGCACGAACGGGCTGCCGTCGCTGCCGACGCCGGTCCACGGGCTGATCGACATCAGCACGACCATCGTCAGCACGTAGAACAGCAGGATGCGCGCGGGCACCGCGTTGATCGCGCGCGGAATCACGCGCTCCGGGTCCTTCGCCTCGCCGGCGCTCATCCCGATCACCTCGATGCCGCCGTACGCGAAGATCACGACCGACAGCGACGCGATCAACCCGCCGATCCCGTTCGGGAAGAAGCCGCCATGGTTCCACAGGTTCGCGAACGTCGGCGCGTCGGCCGAATGGCCGAAATGCATGCCGGTCAGCAGGATCGCGACGCCGCCGCCGATCATCGCGACGATCGCGCCGACCTTGATGATCGACAGCCAGAATTCGAGCTCGCCGAACACCTTCACGTGGCACAGGTTCAGCCCGCAGATGACCGCGACGACGCCGAGCACCCAGATCCATTGCGGGACGTCCGGAAACCAGAAGCCCATGTAGATGCCGAACGCGGTGATGTCGGCGATCGCGACGATCACCATTTCGAGCGTGTAGGTCCAGCCGGTGACGAAGCCCGCGAACGGCCCGAGGTTTTCGGTCGCGTAGTGGCCGAACGAGCCGGCGACGGGCTCGCGCACGGCCATCTCGCCGAGCGCGCGCATCACCATGTAGACGGCCGCGCCGCCCAGGATATAGGCCAGGATCACCGCCGGGCCCGCGAGCTGGATCGCGGACGCCGAGCCGTAGAACAGGCCGGTGCCGATCGCCGAGCCCAGCGCGAGAAAGCGGATGTGCCGCGCGCTCAGGTGGCGCTGCAAGTTTTTCATCGAGTCTCCGATATCGTTTTATGCGACGGACCGGGCAAGCGGGGCCGGTCCCGATGGCTCAAGTTGTCTATACAACTTAAATGTGAACGAATGATAACAAGCCGGGCCATGTGACCGGAATCGGGTATTCCCTGACTGGCGCAACCGGCGGAATCGGGCGTGGGGCCATCGCGCGGCGGGCGCGCGGGCCCTGTGGGGCGTGCGGGGCGGGCGGGGCATGCGTCGGAAGGGGATTGCGGGAGCGGGGCGCGCCGCCGGCCGGCCCGCTTGCATGCGCGGGCGGCCGGCGGCGGGACAACTTCATGCCGTCATGCGGGCAGGCGGATGACGCTTGCGTCCTTGCGGATCAGCAGCGACGACGCGAGCATCTGCTTGCACTGGTGCGCGAGCACCTTCAGGTCGTGCGTGAGCTCGGCGCCCACCGCGTCGGATTTTTCCGCGGACACGACCATCGCGTCGAGCTCGCGCGTGATCTGCTTCGTCGCGTCGAGCTGGTCGGCCGGCGGCGGCTCGCCGGCTTCCGCCTTCTCGAGATTCTCGAGCACGGCGGACAGGCCGCGGCGCAGCGCATCGTCGTGGACGAGGTGCGCGTCGGCCGCGCATGCGCTTCGGATCAGCGGTGCGGCGGCGGTGATCTGCGCGCCGAGCACGTGCGTCTGCACGAGCAGGTCGTTCAGTTCGGGCACGAAGCGCTGGTGCGCCTTCGGCTCGATCATCATCCGCTGGAACGCCTGGCCGAGGTTCGCGAACGCGATGTGCACGTCCTTGCGCGCGAGGCGGTAGCGGTAGTCGTCGTCGAGGGCGGCGGCCGGTGTCTCGATCGCCGCGGCGACGACCGGCACGACGGCCGCGCCGTCGGCGGCCGGCACCGGCGGCGGCGATGCACCGCGCCCGGCGCGCCAGACGGCCTCGAAATACTTGCGGGTCGACGTCAGCATGTCGGTGACGAGCTTGCCCATCAGCCGGTATTCCCAGTACGGGAACAGGCGGCTCGCGGCGATCGCGATCATGCAGCCGACCACCGTGTCGATCGCGCGCTCGCCGATGATCCGCATGCTGCCCGGCGCGAGCAGGTGGAACATCAGCAGTACATAAGACGACGTGAATACGACGCTCGCCGCGTAGTTGAACAGCAGCAGGCTGTAGCTCATCACCATCGACCCGAACATGATCGCGATCAGCAGGTGCGGCTCCTTGACCGTGTAGATCAGCGCGATGCTCGCCGCGCAGCCGATCAGCGTGCCGACGATACGCTGCGCGTTGCGCTGCTTGGTGAGCGAGTAGCCGGGCTTCAGGATGATGATGGTCGTCATCACGATCCAGTACGCGTTCGTGAGCGGCAGCAGCCGGCCGAGCCAGAAGCCGACCGCGACCGCGATCGTCACGCGCAGCGCGTGGCGGAAGCTCGGCGAGCGCATGTTCAGGTTCGAGAAGATCAGCAGCGGCGACATCCGGCGCCGCTGCAGGAAGCGCGTGAGCGCCTTGTCGATCTTCAGTTCGGTCTGCTGCGGGTCGGCATGGCCCGACAGGTTGCGGCGCATCCGGTCGATCAGGCGCGTCGCGCTCCAGATGCGCCGGAACGTCGCGAGCACGGCCGCGTAGGCTTCCGCGTTGGTGGCCGGGAAGCTCTTCTTGCGCATCAGCTCGATCTCATACTCGATCGCGCGCAGTTCGGCCTTCACGCTGATGCGCGAATGCGGCGCGCGGTTCTCGAGCACCGCGAGACCGATCTCCTCGAGATCGGCGGCCGCCTTGCAGATCAGGTCGCGATAGAAAATGATCAGGTCGGAGCCGCCGAACGTGTTGCGTATGAGCGGGTAGTCGGTGTGTGCGCCAACGAACAGTTCGTGCAGGTCGACGCTGTTGATGAACAGGTTGTACATCGTCGCGCGGCCGGGATCGAGCTTGCCGCGGCGCAGCTTCGGCAGGTTGCGCAACACGATGTCGCGCGCAGTTTCCTGCGTTTCGACCGCGGTGATCTGCTTCGCGACGAGATTGCGGTAGCACTCGTCGAGATCGGCGTCGAGATCGTAGAACCGCGCGCGCGCGAGCAGGTAGTCGGCGCACGCGAACAGGCTTTCGGCGAGCGCCTGCTGCTCGATCCGGCGCGCCTGCCATTGCGACACGAGCGTCGCCCAGTACGTGTACCAGAGGCCGCCCGCGAGAATCCAGCCGGCATTGATGAATGCCTGCAGCGGCGTGAACTTCTCCTCGAGCGTCATCACCATCATGAACAGCGTCGCGAAGCTG
Source organism: Burkholderia sp. BCC1996 (assembly GCF_905339955.1). Taxonomy (NCBI): domain Bacteria; kingdom Pseudomonadati; phylum Pseudomonadota; class Betaproteobacteria; order Burkholderiales; family Burkholderiaceae; genus Burkholderia; species Burkholderia sp. BCC1996. The sequence goes on along the minus strand of NZ_CAJPHM010000033.1, from coordinate 46,100 downwards.
ATCTGCGGCCAGCGGTTGCCGTAGACGACGATCAGCGACAGCACGAACGTGAGCGGCACGATCGTCAGCCACAGCGCGAAGATGTTCGGCGTGGCGAGGCCGGTCGCGAGCGCGGCCAGGAAGCCGATCACGCTGCACGCGAGCATTTCGTTGTGCTTGTACTTCAGCGGGCCCGGCATGTCGACGACGCACGCGCCGAGCGCGCCGGTCGAGATCGTGAAGCCGAGCTCCCGGTTGTGAAACACGATCAGGCACAGCACGGCCGGCAGCGATACGCCGACCGCGATCCGCAGGCCGCCGAAAAAGTACTGGCTGTAGAAAAACTTTCTGATTTCGACCGAATAGCGCATCGATGGGCTGAATGACAGACGAAGACGCCCGGGGCGGCGTATTGACTGGCGACGAGTCTATCGTATTTCGCGGTCCGCAAAATCTGGCCGTTCGGACGACGTTCATCGCGACGGCCCTTTTGCTATCCTTGGTGCTCCCGTTCGCCCGGCCCGTCCGGCGCGAGGCTCCGACACCCGCTTCATGCTCCATCTCTTCTATTCGAACCGTCACGAGACGCTCGCCGACGCGCTGCTCGACGACCTGGCCGCGTTCCCGGCCCGCAACGGCCCGTGGGCGCCGCAGCAGGTCATCGTGCCGAGCGCGGCGCTGCGCCGCCGTCTGGAACTCGACATCGCCGCGCGCCACGGCGTGTGCGCGAACGTCGAGTTCACGTATCTCGCGCAATGGCTGTGGGCGCAGATCGGCCGCGTGCTGACGGTGCCGGCACGCTCGCCGTTCGCACCCGATCGCCTCGTGTGGCGCTGCTACCGGCTGTTCGCACAGGGCGCGGGCGGCGCGCCGTGGCTCGCGTCGCCGCGGCTGGCCGCGTATCTGTCCGCGTCCGACGATGCAATGCGCTACGAGCTCGCGCAGCGCGTCGCGGCCGTGCTCGATCATTACCTGACTTACCGGCCCGAATGGCTGGCCGCGTGGCAGGCCGGCGAATCGGTGCTCGCGGGCGACGCCGCGCCGCGCGGGATCAGCGACGCCGCACGCGACGACGAGCGCTGGCAGGCCGCACTGTGGCGCGCGCTGCTCGCGGAGCTGAGCGACAGCGGCACGCCGCCCGCGCATCGCTTCCTCGTGGAGGCGCGCAACCTCGATCCCGAAACCGTCCCGCGTGCCGACTGGCCGGAATCGGTCAGCGTGTTCGCGCTGCCGACGATGCCGCCGCTGCACGTCGCGCTGCTGCGCGAGCTGTCGCGCTGGATCGACGTGCGCGTCTATGCGCTCAACCCGTGCCGCGAATTCTGGTTCGACATCGTCACCGCCGCGCATGCCGAGGCGCTCGACGCGGCCGGCCGGCTCGACTACCAGGAAGTCGGCCATCCGCTGCTCGCCGAGTGGGGCCGGCAGACGCAGGCGCAGCTGCACATGTTGCACGAACTGACTGAAAGCGCCGCGTCGGGCGATGCGTCACGTTTCGTCGGGAATCCCGCGCCGACCTGGCTTGCGCGCGTACAGAACGCGATCCTCGACCTGCAGCCGGAGGCCGCGCTCGGCGAAGCGCCGGTCGAGCGCGGGATCGAGGTGCACGTGTGCCACAGCCTCGCGCGCCAGCTCGAGGTGCTGCACGACCGCCTGCTCGCGTGGTTCGATGCGGACGCGACGCTGCAGCCGTCCGACGTGCTGGTGGCGGTCGCCGATCTAGCCGCGGCCGGGCCGCTGATCGATGCCGTGTTCGGCACGGCGGGCGCCGGCGGCGCGCGCGTGCCTTACCGGATCACCGGCCTGCCGCCATCGCAGGCGAACCCGGTCGCGCGCGTGCTGCTCGAATGGCTCGCGCTGCCGGAACGGCAGGTCGGCGCGCCGGAGCTGGTCGAATGGCTGCGCGTCGACGCGGTGGCGGCCCGTTACGGCATCGACGCGGCCGCGCTCGAGACGGTGCAGACCTGGCTCGCGGCCGCCGGCGCGCGGCGCGGGCTGTCGCCGACGGCGAGCGACGATGCGGCGGTGCCTGCGCCGCGCCATACGTTTTCCGATGCGCTCGCGCGGCTGTTCCTCGGCTATGCGATGCCCGAAGGCGCGGCACCGGTCGGCGCGTGGCTGCCGATCGAGGCGGCCACCGGCAGCGAGGCCGAACTGCTCGGCCGGCTCGCGCGCTTCACGGACGATCTCGACGGCTTCTCGCGACGGCTTGCCGACGCACACACGCCGCGCGCATGGAGCGAACTGTTCGCCGACACGCTCGCACGGTTCTTCGACTCAGGCGCCGCGTATGCCGATGCGCTCTCGGGCGTGCGCGACGCGCTCGACGCGATGCTCGCCGCGATGACGGAAGGCGCGCCCGACGAGGCGTTGCCCGCGGCCGTCGTGCGCGCGGGGCTGGCCGCCGCGCTCGACGATCCGGCGCGCGGCGGGGTGCCGTGGGGCGGCGTCACGTTCTCGTCGCTGACGAGCTTGCGCGGGCTGCCGTACCGCGTCGTGTGCCTGCTCGGGATGGACGACGGCGTGCTGCCGAGCCTCGCCCGCGCGGACGAGTTCGACCTGATGGCCGTGTTGCCGAAGCTCGGCGACCGGCAGCGCCGCGACGACGAGCGCAACCTGTTCCTCGACCTGCTGCTCGCCGCGCGCGACCGGCTGCTGATTGCCTATACGGGGCGCAGCATTCGCGACAACGCGCCGTTGCCGCCCGCGGCGCTCGTCGACGAACTGCTCGACCATCTCGCGCTCGTCACGGCCGGCGAGGACGCCGCGCCGGACGCGGTCGATGCCGCGCGGCGCGCGTTCATCGTCGAACATCCGCTGCAACCGTTCGCGGCCGAGTATTTCCGGCCCGGCAGCGAACTGGCTTCGTACGACGCCGAGCGCGCGACACTCGCGTCGCTGCTGGCAGCCGAAGCCGCGCGCGACGCGACGCGCGAGCAGCCGTTTTTCGCGCAGCCGCTGCCGGCCGAGCCGGTCGAGCCCGTCGCGTTCAGCGAATTCGAACGTTTCTGGCGGCATCCGGCCCGCGCGCTGCTGCGTGCGCGGCTCGGCATCGTGCTGTCCGACGCGCAGGCCGAACTGCTCGATACCGAACCGTTCGCGCTCGACTTCGCGGGCAGCGACGCGCTCGCCGAGCGCGTGCTGCCGCTTTTGATCGAATCGGACGAAGGCGGCGTGCACGATCATGCGCTGCGCATCGCGGACGCCAGCCCGGAACTGCCGGGCGGCGCGACGGGCGCGGTGTGGCGCGACCAGGCGCTCGGCTCGATGACGCAGCTCGCGTCGAACGTGCGGCGTGCGCTGGCCGACGGCATGGAACGGCGGCCGTTCACGCTCGCGATCGCGCCCGCGTGGCCCGACACCGACCACGCGCTGTTCGGCGCCGACGACGCGATGCTGTCTGGCGATGCGGTGAGTGCGCCGCTCGAGCTGCACGGCACGCTGAACCGGCTGACGCCGGCCGGCCAGATCATCTATCGCTATGCACGGCCGAGCGCGCGCGACTACCTGTCCGCGTGGCTCGCGCATCTCGTCTATTGCGCGGTGGAGCCCGAGGGTCCGCGCCGCACGCTATGGTTAGGCAGCGGCGGTGCCTTCGAGCTGACGCCGGTCGCGGCGCCGCTCGAGCGCCTCGCGCCGCTCGCCGCGCTGTTTCGCGCGGGGCGGCGCATGCCGCTGCGCTTCTTCCCGCGCAGCGCATGGGCGTGCGTGTCCGACGGCGAGGCGAAGGCCGCGAGCGTATGGATCAACGAGCGCGTGGTGAGCGAAGCCGACGATCCGGCCATCGCGATCGCATGGCGCGGCGCGCATCCGTCGCTCGACGAGCCGTTCGGCACGCTCGCGCGGCTCGTGTTCGAGCCGATGCTGGAACACCTGAAGGAGGTCGCATGAGCGCCGCATCCCAGCCGCAGGCGGCGCTCGAACTCGACGTGTTCGCGTGCCCGCTCGACGGCGTCAACCAGATCGAGGCGTCGGCCGGTACCGGCAAGACCTGGAACATTTGCGCGCTTTACGTGCGCCTGTTGCTGGAGAAGGATCTCGGCGCGGACGAAATCCTCGTCGTGACCTTCACGAAGGCGGCGACGGCCGAATTGCACGAGCGGATCCGCGGCCGGCTGGCGCAGCTCGCCCATGCGCTCGATACCGGTGACGACGGCGGCGATCCGTTCGTCGCGCGCCTGCTCGAGACGACGCTCGGCGCAGCCGGCGCGCTCGACCCCGAGACTGCCGCCAAGCGGATCCGGCGTGCGTTGCGCGCATTCGACCAGGCGGCGATCCACACGATCCACGCGTTCTGCCAGCGTGCGCTGCAGGAAGCGCCGTTCGCGGCCGCGATGCCGTTCGCGTTCGACATGCAGGCCGACGATGCGGCGCTGCGCTTCGAGCTTGCGGCCGACTTCTGGCGCACGCGCGTCGAACCGCTGGCCGCACGCTGGCCGGGCTTCGCGACGTGGCTCGTCGATTCGGGCGCGGGCCCGGCCGCGCTCGACGCGCAGCTGGCACGCCGGCTGAAGAAGCCGCTCGCCGCACTGCGCTGGGACGGCGTCGTCGAACCGGACGAATCGGCCGAGGCCGCTGCCGCCGAGTGCTTTGCGGAGGCCGCACGGATGTGGGCCGCCGAGCGCGACGCGATCGATGCGTTGCTGCGCACCGCGCAGCCCGCGCTCAACCAGCGTTCGCACAAGCCCGACGCGCTCGCCGATGCGCTCGCAGCATGGTCCGCGCATTTCGCGCAGGGCAATGCCGCGGCCGCGCTGCCGAAGGCGGCGCTCAAGCTCACGCGCACCGCGCTCGTGAAGGCGACGAAAAAGGGCGGAGCAACGCCCGAGCATGCGTTCTTCGATGTCGCCGATGCGCTCGAAGCGGCGGTGGCCGCGGCCGAGGCCGCGCAGCGCGCGCGCTGGCTCGCGCTGATCGCCGACTGGCTCGACACCGCACCGGGCGCGCTGGCCGAACGCAAGCGCACGCGCCGCGTCGTGTCGTTCGACGACCTGCTCGCGAACCTGTATCACGCGCTGCATGCGCATCCGTGGCTCGCCGAGACGCTGCGCGCGCGCTATCCGGCCGCGCTGATCGACGAATTCCAGGATACCGACCCGCTGCAGTTCGCGATCTTCGACCGGATCTTCGCGCCGGGCGGCCCGCTCTTTCTCGTCGGCGATCCGAAGCAGGCGATCTACAGCTTCCGTGCGGCGGATCTGCACACGTATCTCGCCGCGCGAGCCAGCGCGAGCGCGTGCTACACGCTCGCGGTCAACCAGCGCTCGACGCCGGCGATCGTCGATGCGTGCAACCGCTTCTTCATGTCGAACCCGCGCGCGTTCGTGCTCGACGGGCTCGACTATTACGCGGTGCGAGCCGGCACGCGCGTGCGCGAACCGTTCGTCGACGGCACCGATCCAGGCCCGGCCGGCGATTTCCGGATCTGGGCGCTGCCGGGCGGCGACGGCACGCTGCTCAAGCGCGACGCACAGGCACAGGCCGCGCAGGCGTGCGCGGCCGAGATTGCCCGGCTGATGCGCGGCGCGCGCGAAGGGCATGTGCGGCTCGGGCGTACGCCGCTGTCGCCGGGCGACATCGCGGTGCTGGTACAGACGCACCGGCAGGGCAGCCTCGTGAAGCGCGTGCTCGCGACGTGGGGCATCGGCAGCGTCGAACTCGCGCAGGCGTCGGTGTTTTCGACCGGCGACGCGGAGCAGCTCGAGCGCGTGCTGGCGGCGATCGATGCGCCGGGCGACCTGCGGCGCCTGCGCGCGGCGCTGGCGGCCGACTGGTTCGGCCTCGATGCGGGTGCGCTGTGGCGAATGGAGCAGGGCGACGGCGATGCGTCGCGCGAAGCGGACGACAGTGCGGACGCGATGAGCTGGGTCGAGCGCTTCTCGCGCTATCGGCTGCTGTGGCGCGAACGCGGCTTCGCGGTGATGTGGCGCACGTTCACGCGCGAGTTGCGGATCGCCGAGCGGCTGATGGCCGGCGCGGACGGCGAACGCCGCGTGACCGACATCAACCATCTGGCCGAGCTGACGCAGGCGCGCGCGTCCGCGCAGCCGGGCATCGCGCCGACGCTGCGCTGGCTCGCCGCGCAACGGCTCGACGGCGGCGGCGAGGAAGCCCAGTTGCGTCTCGAATCCGATCGCAACCTCGTGCAGATCGTGACCGTGCACAAGTCGAAGGGCCTCGAATACGCGGTCGTGTTCTGTCCGTTCCTGAACGACGGCGGGCTGCGCGAGCCGCCCGCGTCGGCGCTGCCCGACGCCCGCGAGTATCACGACGACGCGGGCGACGCCGTGCTGCATTACGGGTGCGACGACGAAGCCGCCGAGCATGCCGCGCGCCAGGCGCTGCGCGAACAGGCGGCCGAACGCGCGCGGCTCGTCTACGTGGCGCTCACGCGCGCGGTCTATCGGTGCTATCTCGTCGCCGGGCCTTATCTGTCGTCGCGCTCGACCCGCGAGGCGCGGCGCAGCGTGCTGAACTGGCTCGTGGCCGGCGCCGGCCAGTCGTTCGACGCGTGGCTCGACGAGCCGCCCGACGAAGCGGCGCTCGACGCGGCGTGGCAAGCACTCGCGAGCGGGCCCGTGAGCGTCGCACCGTTGCCGGTGCCGGCGCGCCGCGAGCGGCTCGCGGCCGGGCACGATGCATCGCAGACGCTCGCGGCACGTCATGCGACGCGCGTGTTGCGCGACGCGTGGCGGATGGCGAGCTTCAGTTCGCTGACCGCGTCGATGGCACGCGAGGAAGCAGGCGTCGCGCTCGTGCCGGACGACGAGCTGCGGCCCGATCACGATGCGCTTGCCGCCGTGGTGCCGGACGGCGCGTTCGTCGTGGCCGACACGGCGGCGGTCGAGCCGCCGGACGACGACATCCTCGTGTTTCCGCGCGGTGCGGCAGCGGGCGAATGCCTGCACCGCCTGTTCGAACTCAGCCGGTTCACCGAGCCCGATTCGTGGCACCGGGCGGCGCTCGGCGCGCTGCACGACCGGCCGGTCGAGGCCGAGCCCGAACTCGCGACGCGCCTGCCGGCGATGATGGCGCGGCTCGTCGGCGATGTCGTGCGCACGGAGCTCGTGCCGGGCATGCGGCTTGCGGATCTCGATCCCGCCAGGCGGCTCGACGAAATGGGTTTCCTGTTTCCGGCGCCGTCGCTCGAGCTGGGCGCGCTGCGCCGGTTGCTGGTCGCGCACGGCTATCCGGACGTTGCGCTGGACGCGGGCATGCTCGCCGGTTTCATCAAGGGTTTCATCGACATGATCGTCGAACACGACGGCCGCTTCTGGATCGTCGACTGGAAGTCGAACCACCTCGGCAATACGCCGGATGACTATGGTCCGCGCGCGCTCGACGTCGCGATGGCCGATCACGCGTATCACCTGCAGGCACTGCTCTATACGGTCGCGCTGCATCGCTATCTGCGCGGGCGGCTGCCCGACTATGACTACGACACGCACATGGCGGGCTACCTGTACCTGTTCGTGCGCGGCGTGCGGCCCGGCTGGCGCAGCGGCGGCGAACCGGCCGGCGTGCATGCGCGGCGGCCCGCGCGCGAACTCGTCGACGCGCTCGACCGGATGATGGAAGGGGGCCGCGCATGAACGTCACCGACGATACGCTCGAATTCACCGGTGGCCTCGTCGCGCGCCTGCCCGAGCCCGCGGATTTCGGCATCGCGCTCGCGGAAGGGTTCGCGCGGCGCATCGGCGACCTGTCGCGCCGCGCGGGTGCGCCGGCCGCGGCCGCGCGCTGGGCGGCGCGCGCCGCGTTCGCGACGAGCCGGGCGACCGCGGGCGGTCACGTATGCGTGTCGCTCGGCGCGCTCGCGCAACGCTACGAGGAACCGGTCGACGACGTGCGCGCGGCGCTTGCCGCGAGCGGCGTGGTGGCGTTCGGCACGCTCGCGCGCGGCGACGAGCGGCCGCTGATCGTCGACCGGCTCGACCATCTGTATCTGTCGCGCTATTTCGACTACGAACGTCGGCTCGCCGATGCGCTCGTCGCGCAGGCCGGCGTCGCCGCGCCGGGCGACGCGCTGTCGCCGGACCGGTTGCGCGACAGTCTCGCGCGTTACTTCGGGCCCGCGACGGGCGACGTGGACTGGCAGCGCGTCGCGGCGATCGTTGCGCTGACGGGACGCGTGACGATCGTCAGCGGCGGCCCCGGCACCGGCAAGACGACGACCGTCGTCGGCGTGCTGGCGTGCCTGCTCGACGCGCATCCGGGCTTGCGCATCGCGCTGGCGGCACCGACCGGCAAGGCCGCGCAGCGGATGCAGGAAGCGCTGCACGCGCGGGCGGGCGACCTGCCGCCGGAACTTGCCGCGCGCCTGCCGGACACGTCGTACACGCTGCACCGCCTGCTGGGTGGCGGCGGCGCGGCGGGCTTCCGCCATCATCGCGACAATCCGTTGCCGTACGACCTGATCGTGGTCGACGAGGCGTCGATGATCGACGTCGCGCTCGCTGCGCATCTGCTCGATGCGCTCGCGCCCGGCGCTCGGCTCGTGTTGCTCGGCGACAAGGACCAGCTTGCCGCGGTCGAGGCCGGCGCCGTGTTCGCCGAACTCAGCGCCCGGCCGACGTTTACCGCCACGGCGCGCGCGTGCATCGCGGACGCGCTCGGGATCGACGAAGCGGCTTTCGTCGCGGCGTTGCCGGTGCCGGACGGCGAGGCGGCGGGGGCGGCCGGGGCGGTTGCCGCGCCAATTCCGGCGCCAGCATCCGTTCCGTTACCGGCTGCTCCCGCGCGCAAGGCGTCGGCGCGGCGGAACGTGGATACGCGCCAGGCGTCGCTGTTCGACGACGAGCCGCAGGCTGAAGCGGTTTCGCCTGCCGATGCCGCGCCACCCGCGGCTTCGTTGCCGCCTGCGGCGCTTGCACCGACCGACACCGATCGCACCTCGGCGGCCACCGATCCTGCATGGATCGAGGCCGGCGAACTCGCGTGGCTCGACGCGGTCGAGCTCACGCCGTTCGATCCGGCCGCTGCGGGCGATTCGGCATGGGCGTCGACCGTTGCAACCCGCGCCGCCGACGGCGTTGCCGCCGCGTCCCCCGCACCCGCACCACTCGCGGACTGCGTCGTGTGGCTCGAACGCAATTACCGCTTCGGTCTCGATTCGGCGATCGGCCGCCTGTCGCTCGCGATCCGTCGCGGCGACGTGCAGGGCGCGCTCGACGCGTTGCCGACGGACGATGCCGCGGCCGCGTCGTTTCATGACGATGCGGGCGACACGCTTGCGGCGTCGACCGTCGAGCGGCTCGCGCGCCGGTTCGGCGCCTACCTCGATGCGTTGCGCGCCGCGTTGTCCGCGCCGGTGCCCGACCCGTTGCCGTTGTTCGATGCGCTCAACCGCTTCCGGATCCTGTGCGCGACGCGCACGGGCTCGCGCGGCGCCGAGCACGTCAATGCGCTGGTGGCCACGCATGTGCGGCATGCCGCGCGCGTGCCGCTCGCGGTCGGCGCACACTGGTTCACCGGGCGGCCGATCATGGTGACGCGCAACGACTATGCGCTCGGGCTGTTCAACGGTGACATCGGCATCGCGCTGCCGGACGCGCACGGCGTGCTGCGCGTGTGGTTCCGCCGCGCGGACGGCTCCGCGCGCGCCGTGTCGCCTGCAGCGCTGCCGCCGCACGAAACGGCGTTCGCGCTGACCGTCCACAAGTCGCAAGGCTCCGAATTCGACGAGGCCGCGCTCGTGCTGCCGGCGTCGTTCAGCCGCGTGCTCACGCGCGAACTCGTCTATACGGCCGTCACGCGCGCGCGTACGCGCGTGCAGGTGATCGGCCCGCGGCGTGTGCTGGCGCAGGCGGTCGCGACGCGCACGCAACGCGATTCGGGCCTCGCGGCCCGCGTCGACGAGGCACTCGCGCGGCGCCGCAAGGAGACGACGCGATGATGATCCGCTACACGCTCGATCCGACCGAAGTCGAATGGACCGCCGTGCGCGCGCAGGGCGCGGGCGGCCAGAACGTCAACAAGGTATCGAGCGCGATTCACCTGCGCTTCGACATCCGCGCGTCGTCGCTGCCGCCCGTCATCAAGGAGCGGCTGCTCGCGCTGTCCGACCAGCGCATCACGCGCGACGGCATCGTCGTGATCAAGTCGCAGGAATACCGCACCCAGGAGAAAAACCGCGAGGCAGCGCTCGCGCGGCTCGATGCGTTGATCGGCAGCGTCGCGTTCACGCCGCGCGCGCGTGTGGCGACACGGCCGACGCGCGCATCGAAGGAGCGGCGGCTCGAACACAAGTCGCGCCGCAGCGTGGTGAAATCCGGAAGAGGGAAGGTGATCGACTGACGGAAGATCGACCCGGCCGGCATGGCGGGCGCCGCCGCGCCCGTCAGCGCATCACGGTGCCCGCGCTGTCGAGCACGAAGTCGACGCAGAACACGACGAGGCGGCTTTGCGCACGAATCGCGACAGCCGCCGTGTAGCAGTCGCGGCCTTCGGTCAGCGAGAAGTGCGGGCCCATCAGCGCGACGCGCCCCGGCGCCGCGATCGCGCGCTGGAAGTACGGGCGCCGCGACCAGTTGCTGTGCGTCTCCGGGAACAGCGGTGCGAGCCGCGTGCCGCTCGCCTGGCCATCCTCGGGGCGCGCGCCGATCGACGGCAGGAACTGTTCGCCGATCTCGTCCGTGACGAACACGCGGCGCGCGGCCGGCACCGCGAATACGCGCTGCGCGGCGTCCTGCAGGTTGCCGCTCACGGAAAAGGCAGCCGCGCCAGTGAGCACGAGCCGCTCGATCGCATCGAAGCCCGGTTGCTCGGCGATCGCCGGCGTATGCCGGCGCGCGATGAAGCGTTGCCACGCGGCGTCGAGCATCGCGGGCGCCGCGGCGCTCGCGTGCGCGATCGACGCATCGGGCTGGCCGAACTGGAAGCCCTGGACGAAATCGATATCGGCTTCCATCAGCGTCTGCAGCGCGTCGTCGCTTTCGACACCCTCCGCGAGCACCATCGCGCCGGCCTGGTGGAGCATCGATACCAGGTGATGCATGATGCGGCGATCGTCGGCCGACGCGTTCGCGCGCTCGACGAGCGAGCGATCGAGCTTGACGATATCGGGTCGCGCGCGCCACACGCGGTCGAAATTCGAGAATCCGGTGCCGAAATCGTCGATCGCGATCAGGAAGTCGCGATGCTGGATCATGTCGATCGTGCGGGCGAGCGCGGCTTCGTCGCGCGACGGCTGCTCGACGACTTCCAGCACGATGCGGTTCGGCGGCAGCGCGAAATGACGGCACAGCGCCTCGACGAATTCGCGCTGCACGAGGCCCGAATCGAGCACGCGTGGCGTCACGTTCAGGAACAGCCAGCCGTCGCCGATGCCCTGCGCGACGAAGTTGGCCGTATGCAGGCAGCGGGCGAGCCGGTCGAGCAGCAGCGCGTCGGCAGCGGCGCGCGTCTTGTCGAACAGCGCGACAGGCGAAGCCAGCGTACCGTTCTCGTCCACGACGCGCAGCAGCGCTTCATAGCCGACCACGCGCTTGTGCGTGATCGACAGCACGGGTTGGAACACGCTGCGCAGCGTCGTGTCGCGATACGTGGCGATCCAGCCGCTGGGCGTCGGTGTCAGGCGTTCGAGCAGGGAATCGAGCGAGATGTCGCGGGCGGCCTTCATGTCAACGACGCCCTGGGGCGATCGGGGGACGGTATCGTGCGCGCCACGCAGAAGCCGTCGCACGCGCAGGTGGACGCGAAAGAACGTGGTGCATCGTGACCGCCTTCTGCGGATGAGTGTTACGAGTGTAACGGGAATGGCGCGGCGCGCGTATCAGGGTAACTCCAGACGCAAACGCTACACCGTCGCCTGGACGGGGTTGTCCGCCCGCAAGCTCGACACGCAAGGGCCGCCGGTCGTGCACGCGGCGACAGCGCCGCGTATGCCGCGTGCATTGCGTGCGAAGAAGGCCGGCGGGTCAGGAAAACGGAAAAACGGGCAAGCCATGCGGCTGCATCGGCATCAGGTGAAAACGACCTGCGCCGTCGCGCACCGGTCCATGCGCGGCGCTCGACGAACGGTGGCCGCCGCCTCGCGGGAAACCGGCAACCGGCAACCGGCAGGCGCGGGGCCCAGCGCGTCGCTCAGGTCGCTTCGCCGCCGCGCGGGCCCAATCCGGGAATCCGCTTGATCACGCCGGTCGCAAGCGCGGTGCCGACGAGCACGATCGCGCAGCCTTCGATCATCACGACCGACACGTGTTCGCCGAGGAACAGCGCGCCCCACAGCAGGCCGAACACCGGGATCACGAACGTCACCGTAATCGCGCGCGCCGGGCCGACATGCGCGATCAGATAGAAGAAGATGAAATACGCGATGCCCGTGCAGGCGATGCCGAGCGCGAGCACGGCGCCCCACGCATGCGCGCTGACGGCAGCCGCGGGCCAGGTCGCGATCGCGAACGGCAGCAGCAGCACGGTCGAGCCGATCATGCTGCCGGTCGCGTTGACGAGCGGGTCGACGCCGCTGAGCGTGCGCTTCGTGTAGTTGGCCGCGATGCCGTACAGCAGCGTCGCGCCGAGCGCGGCGGCGGCAGCCAGCGCGGTGGCGCTGGCGCCGGTGCTGCCGCTTGCGTTGGCGACCTGGTCCCACACGAGCGTGAGCACGCCGGCAAAGCCGATCACGAGGCCGAGCGCGCGCGGCAGCGACAGCTTGTCCTTCAGCCAGAGGTAGGCGACGAGCGCGCCCCACAGCGGCGTCGTCGCGTTGATCACCGACGTCACGCCGGCCGACAGCGTCAGTTCGGCGAATGCGAACAGGCAGAACGGGATGCCCGAGTTCAGCGCGCCGACGACGAACAACGGCCGTGCGCGACGGCGCAGCTGCGCGCCGAGCTCGGCGGGCTTGAAGCGCGTCAGCGCGAAGCCGGTGAGAAACAGCGCGCCGATACCCACGCGCAGCGCCATCAGCGGCGCGACACCGAAGTCGGCGACGCCGACCCGGATGAACAGGAACGACGCGCCCCACAAGGCGGCGAGGACGGTCAGCAGAAATGCGTTCTTGGGTGACATCGAGCGTGGCGGGCGACGGGACGGGATGCAAAGGATCTTACACCGCGTTACCGCGCCGTCGTTTCACGATCGGATGAAACGGCAAGAAACGGCCAGAAACGGGAATGTCGCCGGTCGCCGGTCGCCGGCTCGGGGCGACCGGCCGCGCGAGACCGGCTGCGCATGGAGCGGCGCGCTCAGTGATGGTGGTGCCAGCCGCCGCGTCCGCCGAAGCCGAAATTGAGCGACAGCGCGGGTCCCCAATAACCGCCCCATGCCGGCGCATACGCAGGCGCCGGGTAGTAGTAGGCGGGGCCCGGATCGACGTACACGGGCGCCGGCTGTGCCGGTGCGGCCGCGTAATAGCCGCCGGGATAATAGCCGTACGGGTAGTAGCAGCCGGCGAGCGTCGTGCACGCGAGCGCCGCGGCGGCGAGTGCGACGAGGGTCCTGTTCATGATGTCTCTCCGGCGGAGCCGGCAATCGGCAGATGCTTAAGCTTAGGCCGCGCGGCGATGACAAGATGCGCAAAACGGTAACGGATCATTTCCGTGCCGCTGCGTCGTGTTGCGGCGCCGCATACGAAAAACGGCGCTTCCGCCGCGCGGAAACGCCGTCAGGCCGGAGCTTGCCGCGCGTCGCGCGGCAGCCGGGTAAGCCGGTCGGCTTATTTGCCGACCTGGTTGCCGATGATGCCGCCGGCGGCTGCGCCGCCCAGCGTCGACAATGCGTTGCCGCCGATCGCCGCGCCCGCGACGCCGCCGACACCCGCACCGATTGCCGTATCGCGCTGGCGCCGCGTCATCGAATCGCAGGCCGACAGGCTGGCCACCGTCGTGACGAGCAGCGCGCATACCCCAAAACGCCGAATCGAAGCATTCATGATGGTTGTCCTCGCGATAGTGAACGGAAGGTCGCACGAGCGCATCGCGGCCGCGCATGAAACCAATCTACCTGCCGTCCCAACGGGCTGCTGTAAGGACTTGTTAAGGCTCGGGCGGTTTCGTAATCAATTGTTTCCCTTGCGCCGGCAGGCACGACGCATGCGCGGGCACGCAAAAAAGCCCGCTCGAAAGCGGGCCTGGTGCAGTGCGCCACGCTGCGGTCCGTGCGGACCGCCGCGTTCGCTGGCCGGCTTACTGACGGTGATAGATCTCGGCGCCGGTCTTCACGAACTCGACCGCCTTGACTTCCATCCCCTTCTTCAGCGCTTCGCTTTCCGATACGCCCTGTTGCGCCGCGAACTCGCGCACGTCCTGCGTGATCTTCATCGAGCAGAAGTGCGGGCCGCACATCGAGCAGAAGTGCGCGACCTTCGCGGAATCCTTCGGCAGCGTCTCGTCGTGGAATTCGCGCGCCTTGTCCGGGTCGAGGCCGATGTTGAACTGGTCTTCCCAGCGGAACTCGAAGCGCGCCTTCGACAGCGCGTTGTCGCGGACCTGCGCGCCGGGGTGACCCTTGGCGAGGTCGGCCGCGTGCGCGGCGAGCTTGTACGTGATGATCCCTTCCTTCACGTCGTCCTTGTTCGGCAGCCCGAGGTGTTCCTTCGGCGTCACGTAGCACAGCATCGCGGTGCCGAACCAGCCGATCATCGCGGCGCCGATGCCCGACGTGATGTGGTCGTAGCCCGGCGCGATGTCGGTGGTGAGCGGCCCGAGCGTGTAGAACGGCGCTTCCTTGCACCAGTCGAGCTGGAGATCCATGTTCTCCTTGATCAGCTGCATCGGCACGTGGCCGGGGCCTTCGATCATCACCTGCACGTCGTGCTTCCACGCGATCTGCGTGAGCTCGCCGAGCGTCTTCAGCTCGCCGAGCTGCGCTTCGTCGTTCGCGTCGTAGATCGAGCCGGGGCGCAGGCCGTCGCCGAGCGAGAAGCTCACGTCGTACGCCTTCATGATCTCGCAGATCTCTTCGAAGTGTTCGTACAGGAAGCTTTCCTTGTGATGCGCGAGGCACCACTTCGCCATGATCGAGCCGCCGCGCGACACGATGCCCGTCATCCGGTTCGCGGTGAGCGGCACGTATTGCAGGCGCACGCCCGCGTGGATCGTGAAGTAGTCGACACCTTGCTCGGCCTGCTCGATCAGCGTGTCGCGGAAGATTTCCCAGGTCAGGTCCTCGGCCTTGCCGTTGACCTTCTCGAGCGCCTGGTAGATCGGCACCGTGCCGATCGGCACCGGGCTGTTGCGGATGATCCACTCGCGCGTTTCATGGATGTGCTTGCCGGTCGACAGATCCATCACCGTGTCGCCGCCCCAGCGGATCGCCCACGTCATCTTGTCGACTTCCTCGCCGATCGACGACGTGACGGCCGAGTTGCCGATGTTCGCGTTGATTTTCACGAGGAAGTTGCGGCCGATGATCATCGGCTCGGATTCCGGGTGGTTGATGTTCGCGGGGATGATCGCGCGGCCGCGCGCGACTTCGTCGCGCACGAACTCGGGGGTGATCTCGGCCAGCGCGTTCGCGCCGAAGGCCGCGGCGCCGAACGCCTGGCCCGGATGCTGGCGGCCCATCATCGCGGCGAGCTTCGCGCCGTTCGGGCCGCTCGACTTCAGGCTCTCGATGTATTCGGCGCGGCGCTGGTTCTCGCGGATCGCGATGTATTCCATTTCCGGCGTGATGATGCCTTGCCGCGCGTAGTGCATCTGCGTGACGTTCTTGCCGGCCTGCGCGCGGCGCGGGTTGCGGTGCAGGCCCGGGAAACGCAGGTCGGCGGTAGCCGGGTCGGCCGCGCGCTCGAGGCCGTACTGGCTCGACAGGCCGTCGAGCACCTCGGTGTCGCCGCGTGCCTCGATCCAGCGCTGGCGCAGCGCGGGCAGGCCCGCGCGGATGTCGATCTTCGCGTCCGGATCGGTGTAGGGGCCCGACGTGTCGTACACGTAGATCGGCGGATTCTTTTCGCCGCCGAAGCCGGTCGGCGTGTCGGCCTGCGTGATTTCACGCATCGGCACGCGGATGTCGGGCTGCGAGCCGGTTACATACACCTTTCGCGAATTGGGCAGCGGCGCGACGGCAGCAGCGTCGACGTGGGCGTCGGCAGACAGAAACTTCGGATTGGCGTTCATGCAATCTCCTGTGTGAGCGCCGGGCAGGCGCTTCGGCGCTTGCCCGGAGCCCTTGACGAATGTGGGGCTCGAGCTAAGCAGGAGACGAGGCTTGGTGAGGCGGCGGATTTCGTCAGAAGGATGGCGGTGAAATCCGTACGCTTCCCTGCGCTGGCATTATCCAGATCAGGTTCAAAGGGTATTTCTCACCCGCAATGCCGGTTGTTTGACCGAACGCATTGCAGGACCCCCGCGTTAGCAGCGCACACGATACACTGGCTTGGCGGCGGTTTCAACCGGGACGGGATCGGCCATCCCGGTGCGGCCGCAGCATGGCGGGCGGTGTGATGGCCCGTCGAAATGACAGCGCGCGTCGCCGCCGCGCGGCCCCACGGCTCGGCCGGCCGCGGCGAAGCGGTGCAACATGGCGCGCCTTCGCGCGACCTCACAAAAAAAATTTCGCAGCGGCTGTCATTTCCCGCGACGTCGTCCGTCTATTCGGCTCCTTAAACCCATGTTTTGGAGAGATGTCATGAAAAACGTACTGATCGCCACCTGTGTCGCTGCTTTCGCCACGCTTGCAACGGGCGCGTATGCGCAGAACGACGCGATGTCGCAAAACGGCTCGTCGATGTCGAAGGACGCGATGGGGCACGACGCGATGGCGAAGGACGGCGCAATGAAGAAGGACGCCATGAAGAAGCATGCGATGAAGAAGGACGCGATGAAGAAAGACGCGATGTCGCACGACGAGATGGGCAAGGCGAAGTCGGACGACAAGATGGCGCCGTCGAACTGACGGAGCCGGGCAGGGCGTGCGGCCGGCGCATGTGCTCGACGACGGCCGCCCGCGTCTCGTTTTGTCTCGACTCGTCGACCCGTTCCGGGAGTCTTCATCATGCAAACCGTTCCCGCCACCGGGCGCGCGGCCGTCACGCCGCCCGCCCGCAAGATTCATCCCCTGTGGGTGCGCGTGAGCCACTGGCTCAACGCGCTCGCGGCGATCCTGATGGCGCTGTCCGGCTGGCGCATCTACGATGCGTCGCCGATCTATCCGCCGTTCGTGTTTCCGCACGGCATCACGCTCGGCGGCTGGCTCGGCGGCGCGCTGCAATGGCATTTCGCGGCGATGTGGCTGCTGGTCGGCAACGGGCTGTTCTACCTGACGATGTCGATCGCGACCGGACGCCTCGCGCGCAAGATGCTGCCGGTCACGCCGGCGTCCGTGTGGCGCGACGTGCGCGCCGCGCTGCGCGGCCGGCTCGCGCACGACGATCTGAGCGTCTACAACGCGGTGCAGCGTGCCGCGTACCTGGTCGCGATCGTCGATCTGATCGTGCTGGTGCTGTCCGGGCTGACGATCTGGAAGTCGGTGCAGTTTCCGCTGCTGCGCGAACTGTTCGGCGGTTACGACAACGCGCGCGTCGTGCATTTCTGGGCGATGTCGCTGCTCGTCGCGTTCTTCTTCGTGCACGTCGCGATGGCGCTGCTGGTGCCGCGCTCGCTGCTCGCGATGCTGCGCGGGCGCTGACCCGTCAACTCCGGGTGAAGGAAATCATCATGTCCGATTCCGAATACAGGCGCGCCGATTCGCGCTGGACGCTCGACCGCAAGTCGCTCGAACTCGACGTGCGCCGCGAGCTGGAGATGCCGTCGCGGCGGCTGTTCAACCGCCGCATCCTGACGCTCGGCGGCCTGACGATGCTGACCGGCTGCACGCTGAAGGACGACGCGTCGGTCAACACGTTCCTCGAGAAGGTGTCGCGCATGAACGACCGCGTGCAGGCGTGGCTCTTCAGCGGCGAGCGGCTCGCGCCGACCTACACCGAGGCCGACATCACGCGGCCGTTCCCGTTCAATGCGTATTACGGCATCGACGACGTGCCGCACGTCGACGCATCGACGTACCGGCTCGTGCTGTCGGGCCGCGTGACGGGCAAGCGCGTGTGGACGCTCGACGAGCTGTATGCGCTGCCGCACGCGGAGCAGATCACGCGGCACATCTGCGTGGAAGGGTGGAGCGCGATCGGCCGCTGGGGCGGCACGCCGTTCGGCGCGTTTCTGGCGCGTGCCGGCGCCGATACGCACGCGAAATACGTCGGCTTCAAATGCGCGGACGACTACTACGAAAGCATCGACATGCCGACCGCGCTGCATCCGCAGACGCTGCTCGCATTCGACTACGACGGCCATCGCCTGCCGCCGGAATTCGGTTTCCCGATGAAGCTGCGGATGCCGACCAAGCTCGGCTACAAGAATCCGAAGCACATCATGGAAATCTTCGTGACCGATACCTTCCCGGGCGGCTACTGGGTCGATCAGGGGTACAACTGGTTCGGCGGATCGTGAAGCGGCGGCGCGCGAACGCGTGCTGCCGTGCGTCGCGGCGTGTCACACGGATTCGCGCACCTGCAGGTCGACGCGCAGGCCGACCGCCGCCGCCATGTTCACGAGCGCGTCGAGCCCGAACAGGTTGATCTTGCCGCGCAGCAGATCGGACACGCGCGGCTGCGTGACGCCCAGCCGTTGCGCGGCCTGCGCCTGGCTGAGCTCGAGCTGCGCGATGCGCTGCTTGAGCGCGATCATCAGCTCGGAGCGCAGCTTCATGTTCTCGGCTTCGGCCGGCCGGCCTTCGAGTGCGTCCCAGACGCTCGCATGACGTTCGTTGCTCATCGTTTCCTCTCCATCATCAGCGCCCGGTAGCGTCGGGCCGCCAGGTCGATATCGGTCTTGCAGGTGCGTGCCGACTGCTTGCGGAAGCAATGCAGCACGTAGATCGCGTCGGCGAAGGTCGCGACGTAGACGATCCGGAACGCACCGCTCGCGTCGCGCAGGCGAATTTCCCGCACGCCCGGGCCGACGGTGCGCATCGGCTTCCAGTCGTCGGGCGCGAGGCCGCGCTGCACCTGGTCGATCTGGTGGCCGGCTTCGCGGCGCGCGAGAAGCGGAAAGCCGCGCAGGTCGTCGAGTGCGGTGCCGACGAACACGACGGGCTTCGGCGGAAGAATGGTGGAATTATACAAAATTTTGTATGGGTGGTGTGCGGGTCGAAAGGGCGAATGTCGGCGGCCGGACGCGCCTGCCGACCGTCACCGATCATCACCATAAGCGCGAAGCGACCGCTGAAGCGCATGACTGGCCATCAGGCCGATGGAGCGATCGCCACGGGCGGGACCGGATGCCGGGCGGCCCGCGCGACGCCCGCGCCGCGGGTATCCGGCCCCCGATCCGGTTGGTCCGGATGCCGAAAAATGTCGCGCCGAAACGTCAGTGGATAAGCTTTCAGACTGGTCTGATGATGCTTTCGAATCCTTGATGCCATAATGCCGAGCGTGCGCAGCCGAAGCGGCTCGCGCCCGCTTTTCGACCCTCTGCCGCCGCTTGCCGGTTCTTATTCGTCGCCGTTCGCACTGCCATGTCGTTCCGCACGTCCGTCTCCGCCTTCCCGGTCCAGTCAGGGCCGTTTGCCGGTCTCTCCGGCGTCTTTCAGCGGAGCACGCGACACGTCGTGCGGGCGGGCTGAACGATGACCCCGCTCGACCGCCTCCTCGATTTCCTCGCCCGCCTGCCGATCCGGATCCGCCTGCCGCAAAGCCGCGGCGGCCGCGTCGCGCTCGCCCTCGTTTTCATCTATTTCGTCTGGGGTTCGACCTACAGCGGCCTGCATTTCGCGCTGCAGTCGTTCCCGCCGCTGCTGCTGTCGGGGCTGCGCAACCTGCTCGGCGGGATCGGCCTGTTCATCTTCGCGCTGCGGCGCAAGCCCGAATGGCCGACGCTGCTCGAAATCCGCAACTCGGCGATCGTCGGCACGATGCTGGTCGCGCTGTCGTCGGGCACGATCGCGCTCGGGATGCGCACGGTCAGCAGCGGCTCGGCCGCTGTGATGGTCGCGACGGTGCCGCTGTTCGCGACCGTGATCGCGGCGGTCGCCGGGCGCGCGGTGACGAAGGGCGAGTGGGCGGCCGTCGCGCTCGGGATGGTCGGCATCGTCGTGCTGAATTCGGGCGGCGCGGCCGCCGCGAACTCGGCGCTCGGCACGATCTGCGTGCTGGCCGGCGCGCTGTTCTGGGCGGGCGGCGCGCATCTCGCGACGCGGCTCAAGCTGCCGTCCGACCTGTTCCTGTCGACGTCGCTGCAGATCGGCCTGGGCGGGTTGATGTCCACGATCGGGGCGTGGCTGATGGGCGAGCGCATCGAGCAGGTCGCGGTCGCGCCGGTGTTCGCGTTCGTGTACCTGATGGTGTTCTGCACGATGGCCGCGTACGTCGCGTACGGCTACCTGATTCGCCACACGAGCCCGATCATCGCGAGCAGCTGCATGTACGTGAACCCGATCGTCGCGGTCGCGCTCGGCGCGCTGATGCTCGGCGAGCCCGTGACGACGGCAACCGTGGTCGCCACCGTCGCGATCCTCGGCAGCGTCGGGCTGTCGTTCCTGTTCGATCCCGCGCGCCGGCCCGCGGCGCGCGCGGCGGCCGATGCTGCGCCGGGCGTGGTGACCGTGGCGACCGCGGCAACCGTCGCCGCCGAATCGACGGCGGATGCGGCGTCAGTACCGGCTCAGGCGGCGATGCCGGAGCCGGCACCGATCCTCGCGCCTTCCGCGGTACCGCTTGCGGTGCCCGCACCGGCCGCCGTCGTGGACCCGGCCGCGGTCATGGATCCCGCGCAGGCATTCACGCCGCCGCCGGCCGTCAATCCGGCCGCGTCGCGGGCCGACGCATGACGCCGGTGCGCGACGCGGCGTTCAGTCGCGACGTGCGCCGCGATGGTGGGACCAGCCGGCGAGTGCGGTAAACAGCAGGCCGGCCGCGCACATGCCGATCCAGCCAAAGGCGTGCCACGCGGCGACGCCGGCCGACGAGCCGAGCGCGCCGCCGATGAAGTAGCACACCATGTACACGGTATTCACGCGGCTGCGCGCCTCGGGCTTCAGCGCGTAGATGCGCGACTGGTTCGAGATCTGCGCGGCCTGCACGCCGACATCCAGCACGATCACGCCGATCACGAGCCCGACTAGGCTCGTCCCCGACAGCGCAAAAATCACGAACGACGCCGCGAGCAGCGCGATCGCGAGCGAGATGATCGCGCGCGGGCCGCGCGTGTCCGCGAAGCGGCCCGCGTACGGTGCAGCCAGCGCACCGGCCGCGCCGACGATCCCGAACAGCCCTGCGGCCTGCGGGCCGAGGTGGAACGGCGCACCGGCGAGCAGCAGCGTGAGCACCGGCCAGAGCGCGCTGAACGCGGCGAACAGCGCGGCGCCCGTCAGCGACGCCTCGCGCAGCCCGCGCAGTTCGACCGCCAGGTGCCACATCGAGCCGAGCAGCTTGCCGTACGGCAGCGTCGACGTCGGCGAGCTGCGCGGCAGCCGCAGCACGATCACCGCGGCCAGCGCGACGAGCGCCGCGACCGACGCGCCGAACACCGCCCGCCACCCGAAATATTCGGCGACGAAGCCGGCCGCCGTGCGCGCCAGCAGGATGCCGAGCAGCAGGCCGCTCATCACGGTGCCGACCGC
This sequence comes from Burkholderia sp. BCC1996, assembly GCF_905339955.1. Taxonomy (NCBI): domain Bacteria; kingdom Pseudomonadati; phylum Pseudomonadota; class Betaproteobacteria; order Burkholderiales; family Burkholderiaceae; genus Burkholderia; species Burkholderia sp. BCC1996. Next base: position 24,566 of record NZ_CAJPHM010000033.1, on the reverse strand, counting down.
ATGCCCGCGCTCGGCCGGCGGCGCGATCTCGGCCGCGAACGGCACGGCCTGCTGCGCGATCGTCGCGAGCACGCCGATCGCAAGGCTCGCCACGGCCAGCACTGCCAGCGACGGCGCGGCCGCGGCCACGATCAGCGCGATCGACAGGCCCGCGATCTGCATCAGGATCAGCCCGCGGCGATCGAAGCGGTCGCCGAGCGGCGCGAGCAGGAACATCCCGGCTGCATAGCCGAGCTGCGTCGCGGTCGGCACCGCGCCGATCCATGACGCGCCGTCCGGGAAGGCCGAGCGGAAGCTGTCGAGCAGCGGCTGGTTGTAGTAGATGTTCGCGACCGACACGCCCGCGATCGTCGCGAGCAGCAACAGCAGGCTGCGCGAGTAGTGGGGCGAGGCGGCGTCGGTCGGACGGTCGGTGGAGGCGGCGGACATGGCGGCAACGGAACGGAGTTGGGCGGCGTGGCGCGCGGCGCGGCGTCGGTGGCGCAGGCGGCCGGGCGCCGATCGAGCGTGCCGATCATACCGGAGCACCGGGAATCGTGCCGGCGGCGCTGCGGCGCTGCGGCCCAGCAGCCCAGCAGCCCAGCAGCCCAGCAGCCGAGAAGCGCGGAAGCGCGGAAGCGCGGAAGCGCGGAAGCGCGGAAGCGCAGAAGCGCAGAAGCGCAGAAGCGCAGAAGCGCAGAAGCGCAGAAGCGCAGAGGCGCAGAGGCGCAGAGGCGCAGTCGGCTGCGCTGCTGGCGAGATCGCAGCATGGCCGGCGGCGCTCAACCGCAATCAACCGCAATCATTCGACGCGGCCCCGACCGGCCGCAGCCGCTCGTCATGCATCCGCGATTGCGTACGGTTCAATCGACCAGTTCCCCGCTCGGCTCATAGAACGGATACGGCCCGTCGCCTTCGTCCACGTACACGTGATGGGACGTCATCCCCATGTCCGGCGTATGGACGTGCACCGCGAACGCGGGCGGCTCGAGCCGGAACGCGGACGGCGCGTCCGCTCGCAAATCGAACGCGACCTGGTGCGCGGGCGCCGGCACGGCCGATGCGAGCGTGCCGCCGAAGCGCGTGAACATCGTCCGGTGCACGTGGCCGCACAGCACGCGCTCGACGTTCGGATAGCGCCGCAGCAGCGCGTCGAGTTTCGTGGCGGCGGCGGGCGCGAGGCGCAGCGCGTCCATATGTCCGATCCCGGACACGAACGGCGGGTGATGCAGCGCGACGATCACCGGCCGGTCGCGCGCGGCGTCGAGTTGCGCGGTGAGCCACGCGAGCCGCGCATCGCACAGGTCGCCGTGGCTCGTGCCGGGCACCTGCGAATCGAGTGCGAGCACGCGCACCGCGCCGACGTCGAGCGCGTACTGCACGAACTCGCCGTCCTGCAATTCGGGACGATCGGCGAACGCGCGGCGCAACCCCGCACGATCGTCGTGATTGCCGACCATCAGGTAATACGGAATCTCGAGCGGCGCGAGCAGGTCGCGCAGGTGGCGGTATTCGTCGTCGTGGCCGAAGTCGGTCAGGTCGCCGGTAACGAGCACCGCGTCGGGGCGCGGCACCAGCGCGTTCAGCTTCGCGATGCAGCGCGCGAGCGCGGCGGCCGTGTCGACGCGCCGGTACGCGAGCTGGCCCGGACGCTTGATGTGGAGATCGCTGATTTGAGCAAGCAGCATCGTCGTTCCTCGGAATGTGTGGTTATCGTGGTTATGGTGGGGCGGTGTTACGCGGCGAGTGCGATCAGGCCTTCCGGCGCGATCGTGACGCCGACCGCCGTGCCGCGCGCGAGCTCGATGCGGCCCGGCACGTCGATCACGAGCGCGTCGGGTGCCGCATGCTCGATCGTGAGCCGCGTGCGTTCGCCGAGGAACGCGCACGCGCCGATCGCGCCGCGCAGCGGCGCATGCGCGGGATCGGCGAGCTGCGCATCCTCCGGACGGAAGAACCACTCGTCGGCGGCGTGCGGCGTGACGATCGCGCCCCCCGTCGTCACGAGCGCGCCGTCCTGCCATTGTCCTGCAAGCCGGTTCAGCGTGCCGATGAACTGCGCGACCGTACGGTTCGCCGGGCGGTAGTAGATGTCGCGCGGCGTGCCGATTTGCTCGATGCGGCCCGCGCCCATCACGACGATCCGGTCGCCGAGCTCCATCGCCTCGGCCTGGTCGTGCGTGACGTAGACGGTCGTCACGCCGAGCTCGCGCAACAGTGCATTCATCTCGCGGCGCAGCACGTCGCGCAGCTTCGCGTCGAGCGCGGTCAGCGGCTCGTCGAGCAGCAGCACGCGAGGGCGCACCGCGAGCGCTCGCGCCAGCGCGACCCGCTGGCGCTGGCCGCCGGACAGCTGATCGACGGGTTTGTCCGCATGCGCGTCGAGCCGCATCATCGCGAGCAGCTCGTCGACGCGTTCGCGCAGCGCGCGCGGCTCGGTCTTGCGGATCTTCAGTCCGTAGCCGACGTTGCCGCGCACCGTGAGGTTCGGGAACAGCGCGTAGTTCTGGAACACCATGCCGACCTGGCGGCGCTCGATCGGCAGCGCGGTCACGTCGTCGCCGCCGAACCGGATCGTGCCGCCGGCATCCGGCGTGTCGAGGCCCGCGATCAGGCGCAGCGTCGTCGTCTTGCCGCAGCCCGACGGACCGAGCAGCACGAGCGTCTCGCCCGCGCCGATCGACAGGTCGAGCGGTTCGAGCACGCGCGTGCCGCGGAACGTCTTCGCGCAGCGGGTCAGGGTGATGGGGGTGGAATCGAGTTTCATGGGAAGGGTAAGGTCAGCGCAGGGTCAGCGCGGGCGACGCTTCAGCGCGCGCGTGCCGGACGGATCGACGCCGAGCCACTGCATCGCGACGAGCAGCGGCAGCGTCATCAGCAGGAACACGATCGTGTACGCGCTGCCGACTTCGAGGCGCAGCGACGCATAGGTATCGGCGAGCCCGACGGGCAGCGTCTTCGTGTCGGGCGTGTGCAGCATCCAGGTCAGGTTGAATTCGCCGATCGACAGCGTGAGCACCGCGAGCGCGCCCGCGACGATGCCGGGGCGCAGGTTCGGCAGCACGATCGTGACGAAGCGCGTGGCGAACGACGCGCCGAGGCTCGCCGCGCCTTCCTCGAGCGTGCGCAGGTCGGCGCCGGCGGCGACCGCCGCGACCGCGCGCACCATGAACGGCAGCGTGAACACGACGTGGCCGACGACGATGAACCACAGGCTCATCCGGAACGCGGTGAAGCCGCCGTACACGACCAGCAGCGCGAGCGCCGACGCGAGGCCCGGCAGCGCGACCGGCAGCACGAGCGCTTCCTCGATCACGCGGGCGACGCGGCTCTTGCTGCGCGCGAGCGCATAGCCGGCCGGCACGCCGACGGCGAGCACGATCGCGAGCGTCGCGAACGCGACGCCGAGCGACAGCGCGACCGAGCCCTGGTACTGCTGCCACACCTGTTCGAGCCAGCGCAGCGTGAGGCCGCTCGACAGCCCGCGGAAATAGTTGACGGTGAGGCCCGCGAGCACCGACATCACGACGGGCACGATCAGGAACGCGCACAGCAGCAGCGTGACGCCCCATTGCAGCGCGGCGATCGCGCGCGCGCCCGACACGCGCGGCGCGGGTCGGGCGGTGCCGTTCGCGTGCGACGGAGCGGGCGCCGGCGACGGCGCGGACGAACCGGAAAGCGATTGCATGAAGGAATCCTCAGGCCGCGGCGGCGGCGGTGTGGCCGGTGAACCGGCGCGCGAGCGCGAGCACGGCCCACGTGACGATGCCGAGCACGATCGACAGGCCGGCGGCCGTCGCGATGTTCGCGTTCAGCGTGAACTCGGTGTAGATCGTCATCGGCAGCACGTTCAGGTCGGTGGCGAGCGTGAAGGCGGTGCCGAACGCGCCCATCGCGGTCGCGAAGCAGATCGCGCCGGCCGCGACCAGGCCCGGCGCGAGCGCCGGCAGCACGATGTCGACGAAGATGCGCCACGGCGACGCGCCGAGCGAGCGCGCGGCTTCCTCGAGCGACGCGTCGAGCTTCGACGCGGCCGCGATCACGGTGACGATCACGCGCGGGATCGAGAAGTACAGGTAGCCGACGAACAGCCCGGCAACCGAATACGCGAACACCCACTTGTCGCCGGTCAGCTTCGCGGACAGCATGCCGATCAGCCCTTGCCGGCCGGCGAGCATGATCACCATGAAGCCGACCACGACGCCCGGGAACGCGAGCGGAAAGGTGAGCAGCGCGAGCAGCACGCGCTTGCCGGCGAATTCGCGGCGCGCGAGCAGCAGGCCCGAGATCGTCGACAGCGCCAGCGTCGCGAGCGTGACGCCGGCCGACAACGCAATCGTTTCGCCGAGGCTCGTCATGTAACGCGCGTTGCCGAGCAGCGCCGCGTATTGCGTGAAGAACGCGCCGTCGGCGGACACCCGCACGAGCGCCGCCATCGGCAGCAGCCAGAACGCGGCGAACACCGCGAGCGCCGGCGCGACGAGGGCGACGCGCCAGCGCAGCGGGAAAGTCAGGTCGAGCATGGCGTGGTCCGGCGCTTACTGCATCACTTGCAGGTATTGCTGGCCGAACGCCTGCTGGCCGGCCGCCATCTTGCCGAAGTCGACCGATTTTGCCCGGGCGTATTCACTCGCCGGCAGGAACTTCGCGGCGACGTCGGCGCCGAGCGTCTGCGCGCGCACCGGACGCAGGTACGCATTGGCCCACAGCTTCTGGCCTTCGTCGGACAGCACGAAGTCGAGCACCTTCCTGCCGTTCGCGTCGTGCGGCGCACCCTTCACGAGGCTCATCACGTACGGCACCGCGATCGTGCCTTCCTTCGGAATCACGAACTCGACGTTCGCGTGATCCTTGTACTTCGCGCGATACGCGTCGAAGTCGTAGTCGAGCAGGATCGGAATCTCGCCGGACAGCACGCGCGCATACGCGGTCTGCTTCGGCACGATCGGCGCGTTCGCCTTCAGCTTGCGGAACCAGTCGAGCCCCGGCTTGAAGTCGTCGAGGCTGCCGCCGAGCGCCTGGTTGACGGCCACGGCGCCTGCATAGCCGACGAACGCGCTCGACGGATCGAGGTAGCCGACCATGCCCTTGTATTCCGGCTTCAGCAGGTCGGCCCACGAGCGCGGGACCGGCTTGCCGTCGAGCGCGTCCTTGTTCACGAAGAAGCCGAGCGTGCCCGAGTGGATCGCGAACCAGTAGCCCTGCGGGTCCTTCAGGTTCGCGGGGATGTCGTTCCAGTGCGCGGGCTTGTACGGCGCGATCACGCCCTTGTCCTTCGCCTGGAACGCCGACGACACGCCGAGATAGACGACGTCGGCGACCGGGCTCTTCTGCTCGGCGATCAGCTGCGCGATCGCCTGGCCCGAGTTCTTGTTGTCGAACGGCACGCGGATGCCGGTCTTCTCCTTGATCGCCGCGATCTGCGCGGCCCAGTCGGCCCATTCGGGCGGGCAGTTGTAGCAGATCGCGGATTCGTCGGCATGGGCCGCGGGTGCGAACGCGACGAGCGCGGCGCAGGCGACGGGGGCTGCGAGCACGCGCAGCAGCGAGGTCAGGCGAAAGGACACGGTGGATCTCCGGGCGGGGTCGGGGTAGCTTGCGCGCGCCGCGCACGATGGCGCGGCGCGCGTGTTCAGGCTTGGTGCAACTGCAGGTCGGCGGCCGGCGGCGCGACCGTCGCGCCGTCGCGTACCGTATGCGGCAGGATCAGCGACGTGCGCTCGATCGTCGCGCCGCCGATGCATTCGACGAGGCGCTGCCATGCATGGCGGCCGATGTCCTGGTTCGGCGTCGCGACGCTCGCGAGCGGCGGCGCGAGCAGCTCGCCGATCGCGATGCCGTCGAAGCCGAGCACCGACAGGTCGTCGGGAATCGAGAAGCCCGCGCGGCGCAGGCCGCGCATCACGACCATCGCGAGCAGGTCGTTGCTGCAGAAGAGGGCGGTCGGGCGCGTGGCTCGCGCGGTGAGGTGCGCGAGCACCGCGTCGGGCAGCTCGGCCGCGTTGAAGTCGACCTCGACCGGCGGCAGCGTCGCGACGCCGGCCTCCTCGAGCGCCTGCGCGTAGCCGAGATGGCGCTGGCGAGCGCGATCCGACGCGGCGAGCGAACCGGCCAGCATCAGCACGCGGCGATGACCGCGTGCCGTCAGCATGCGCACGCCGTCATAGGCGGCGCTGCGGTTGTCGACCGACACCGACGGGCGGCGTTGCGTGTCGTTGTGCATCAGCACGTAGTGCGGGCCGTCGCGGTCGAGCATGTCGAGCAGCGGATGCGTGTCCGCATCGGCGACGGTCAGGATCAGCCCCTCGACGCGCTGCTCGCGCAGCGTCTCAATCGCGTGGCGCTCGCGCGCCGCGTCGTATTCGGTCGTCATCAGGATCAGCTTGAAGCCGGCCGCGGTCGCGAGTTCGTCGATGCCCTGCAGGCAGTCGGCGAATACCGGGTTCGACAGCGTCGGCAGGACGACGCCGACGAGCCGCGTGCGCTCGCCGCGCAACTGCCGGCCGAGCGGGCTCGGGCGGAACTGCAGCGTGTCGATGGCGGTGCGGATGGTCGCCAGCGTGGCGGGGCTGACGGTATGCGGCGCGTTGATCGCACGCGAGACGGTGGCGATCGAGAAGCCGGCGAGCGCGGCGACGTCCTTGATGGTCGGGGGCATGAAGTTACGCGATGTAAACGTTTTCGACGGGAGAATTATCGAAAGCGTTTGTGACTTCGCGATGACTCACGAGACGTCTGTTTCGTAAAAGATGCGATACAAACATCAGACGGTTGGCGCCCGGCGAGCGGGGCGGATTCGATTGTATCGGCGGATGCTGCGGCGCGGGAGGAAATCGGCGACGGTGTCGCGCCGACGTCGATTGCGGCGCTCGAGTTCGGGTGTGGACAGGGCAGGCCGACATGCTGCATCGCGATGCAATGCACGCGAATCAGCTAATGCATGTGCAAGCAATGGTAGAATCGCGTCCGCCCTTTTGCCGGGGTGATGAAATTGGTAAACATAGCGGACTTAAACGATTGAGTGCCCGGCCGGAAACGACCGGTGCAGAACCCTTCAAATTCGGTGAAACCCCTGACGCGCGCCTGCGTCGAGGCAACGCCGAGCCAAGCCTCGCGGTACGACTGCGGCGAGGAAGGTGTAGAGACTAGACGGGGGGCGCCTAAGGCGCACGGGCGGTAATACCGCCCGCGCGCGACGGCGAAGGCATAGTCCAGCGCACGAACGGCGTCGTTTCGACGACGCCGGCTTTGAAAGAAGCAGTGTGACGAAAATCCGCCGCCTTAACTGGCTTGCCGGTTCGAGTCCGGTCCCCGGCACCATAGAATTGTCTCGCTGAATCTCATGTAGTCTCAGAACCCCGCTCAGAACCTTGTCCTGGCGGGGTTTTTTGTTCCATAGAGCCTCTTTGACGCTCGTTGCATCTCATCTAAGAGTTGGTATATTGGTTGGTACGGAAGGTCAATTTGTTGGTATCTACGGACATTGACGAGCCATGCCACTCACCGATTCAGCTGCGAAGAATGCTAAACCGGCGGATAAGCCCTACAAGCTGACCGATGGCGGCGGGATGTACTTGCTGGTGCAGCCCAACGGCGCCAAATACTGGCGCATGGCTTACCGCTTGCACGGCAAACAGAAGCTGCTGGCGATCGGTGTATATCCCGCGGTAGGGCTGGCGACAGCCCGCGAACGCCGGGACGAGGCGCGGAAGAAACTCGCGGCCGGCGTCGATCCAAGCGTGGCGAAGCGCGTCGAGAAGCGGACGGCTCGCCTAGCTGCCAGCAATACCTTTGAGGCAGTGGCTCACGGGTGGATGAACGAGCGCAAAACTGTCGTCGAGATCGGGCAGTACGAAAAGACGCTGGCTCGCTTTGAGAGCGATGTGTTTCCGTGGCTCGGCAGGCGTCCGATAACTGAAGTCGACGCCCCCGAGATTCTCGCGGTGCTGAAGCGGATCGACAGCCGCGGCGCCAGATACACGGCGCATCGAGTGCGGAGCGAAATCAGCCGCGTGTTTCGGTATGGCATCAAGGAAGGCTACTGCAAGACTGATCCAGCACGAGACCTGGTTGATGCGATTCCGCCCGCCCAGACTACGCATTTCGCCTCGATCACCGATCCAGCGAAGGTCGCAGAGATGCTGCGTTCTTTCGATGGCTTCTCCGGCACCTTTCCCGTCCTCAGTGCGCTGAAGCTCGCTCCGCTGCTATTCGTGCGTCCCGGCGAACTGCGACACGCGCAATGGGTGCAATTCGACCTTGATAAGGGCGAATGGCGCTACCTCGTGACGAAGACGAAGACCGAGCACCTGGTGCCGCTCTCGCTCCAAGCGATCGCAATCCTCCGCGAGCTACACGCGCTCACCGGTGCCGGGCGCTACGTGTTCCCCGGTGCGCGGGATCGCAAGCGGCCGATGAGCGAGGCGGCAATCAACGCGGCGCTGCGGCGCCTTGGCTACGACACCCGTACGGAGATCACCGGCCACGGGTTCCGCGCGATGGCGCGAACGATCTTGCACGAGGAGCTTGAGCAGAAGCCTGAAGTGATTGAGCACCAGCTCGCGCACACGGTTCCGGACAACCTCGGCTCGGCCTACAACCGGACGAAGTTCATCAAGAAGCGCCGCGAGATGATGCAGAAGTGGGCCGATTATCTCGACCGATTGAAGGCCGGCGCAGAGGTGATTCCGATAGGCGCAGCCAGATAGATGAATCGTTATACCGTTGCCTGACGGCATCAGGCAAAAGCGGCGGTCCGCGCGCTGCAACGCGCGGATCACCTGACCAAAACGTGACCTGTACGGAGGCTCACATCATGGCTATTTCCAATTTTACTATCTCCCCGGTCGAGGGGTTGCCGAAGCGTGCCGGCGATGAGCTGCGCGCTGCTTCAGACGCGCTACTTCGCGCCAATGCGCAGCTCGTCGTCGTCAAGAAGGCTATCGAGGCCGGCGACTTGGACGGCTTCTGCGCCTTTTCGCTCGTTGAAACCGCGCTTGAGCTGACCGGCACTTACGCGGAGCGGGCCGAAAACGAGGCCGACTTTTTCACGGCAAGGGCGGAGGTGTGCCATGGCTAACGCCGCCAATCGCGCCGCGCCTGTCGCCGCAGAAATCCTCCTCGTCGTGCACGTCTCGCGCGCGGCCTACGAGCTGATCGAAGCGTCCGGCGACCGGCGCTTTACGGAGTTGCCCGCGGTGCTCGGCATGAAGCGACCCGGCGCCGATCTCACGATGACGGCGGCGCGAGCGGAAGAGCTCAAGGTGTGGGCGCAAGAAACGCGATGCGTCGTCGGAACCACGCAGCGCCGTTCGCTCAGTGCTGCGATCAATTCGATCGAGGACGCGATTCGCACTCATCGGGCTCACGAATGTGTTGCCGATCCAGGCAAAGCAGCGATTCAGGCAGCTCGCACGGGGGAAAGTGCGCATCTGTCGATCGGCGCGATCGTGGTGGACAGCGACGGCGACCTGCTGCAGGTACTAGCCGGCCCGGACTTCTATCGAATCGACGATGAAAACGGCAGACACATCGATCGGCACGGCCGCTACGACTGGCGCTACGGATACAGCGTCGCCCTGTGCGAGGACGGCGGCCTCCTCGCGAGGAAGAAGTACTTCTACCGGCCGCATGAGCTGTTCTCGAAGGATGACGGCCGCCCGACGCATCTGAAGCTTGTGCGCGGGTGACGGAGCTGCGCAGGCATCACCATCGGGATAGCCTGCTGCCGCTCGGGAATTTCAGAACCCTATGGCCCCCTCGTTTTTAGGGGAGAAGGGGCGGCGCTGCTCGGCGGGCGGGTGCCGGCCGACGTGCTGCCGCGCCACGCGTTCGTGACCGGCAGCGCGCGGCAGTGGAAAAGGAGCTCTCACAATGAAAACGTCCTTCCTGTTGCTCGCGCAGTATGACGGTCAGGCGGTCGTGCCGATCGCCGACGTGTGCCGCGACTACTTCGCGCCGCTCACCGTCGCGACGCTCCTGCGAAAGATCGGTGCCGGCGAAATCCGCCTGCCGATCGTCCGGATGGAGAAGTCGCAGAAGGGTTTCAAGGGCGTCCACGTGGAGGATCTGGCCGCATACATCGACGAGCGCCGCGCTGCCGCCGTGAAGGAGTGCCGGCAGCTCTGCGACTGACATCGTTTCCGCCTCGACTGTCCGCCGGGCAAGCAGTCCCGGCGACCGTCACTCTCGCGCCGCAAGAAGCGGGGAATATCGTCGAGCAGCAGATGCAGCCGGATATGGCAGATGAGGGGACCGGCGTCGGAAAAAAGAAGAAGGTTTCCAGTGATCTGATGATGCGCTGCTATCGCGAATATAAGGGAGACATGCTCGCGTTGCTCCATAACGACGAGTAAGGCGGTGTATCAGTTAAAGGGATGCTCGGACATCCACAATATCGTTTGATCTTTTGCCTTGGAGTGAGGCGAGAAGGAAAATTCTCCAGCGTCGCCCAGCGGGGAGCGAATTTTTCTACAGCGGCCGCAGTCGTTACTGCGGCCGCTCCGCACGCCTTCGCTAGACGCGAACTGAAAACAACCCCCGTCTCCTTCATCACAAGCGTGACGATTTAAGAGCATTCAAAATCAATGGCATCTGAGACGCCAATGCGTCTCAGGGATTCCCAAACACTCGGAGTTTCCAGATGCCAGCCACAGACGTCGCAATGGTCGTTCGTCCCGCAAAAGCTGCCGAGCTCCTCGGCATCGGCGTTTCCACTCTCTGGAGATACGCGAAGGAAGTCGAAGATTTTCCGAAGCCGGTGCGGATCAATTCGCGCGTGTCCGTGTTTGTTCGTGAAGAGCTCGACAACTGGGTCACGAACCGCATCGCCTCCGCTCGAAAAGCGTCGTGAGAGGTGCGCGATGCCAGACAAAAAAAATGGCGCATTGCCGGAGCACTGCGCCTCAACGATTAGCAACACGAAGAATACCGAAAGCACGTCGCCGACGCAACGCGGTGACGTCCAGCCGACGTTTGAACGCCGAATCTTCACGCGCCGATCGGAGCGAGTTCTCGACGTTCGAACCCATATTTTTCGCGGCCGCGCGCAATTGGTGCTGCAGTTGCTGTGGATCGACGCGGACGGTACGGCGCGCCCAGCTGGTTCTCAGATGTGGCTTCCCATGGACCGCTTGGAGGAATTGATCTCGGTGCTCAAGGAGGCACGCGACCAGGCTACGGCGGAGGGCAACCATGCGTGACCTCTGCAAGCGAATCGCCTCATTCCCGCTGACTCGAATGGAGCGCTTGTCGATATCCATCGGCGCGTTCGGCAACTGGCGCTATGCGTATTTGATGCTCGCGCGAGTGACTGTCGACGAAAAGCTTATGCCGTTGGGTCGCCGCGTTCATATCCCCGCCGAAAGCCTCGATCGGCTGATAGCCGCGCTTTGCGAGGCGCGTGACAAGCTCGCGTCCGATCCCGACACGTGGAACGCTGCGAAGGCGGCTGCGGAGGATAGCCGGCTGCCACGCGACGCGGAAGGTGACGCATGAACTTCTGGAGTCGGCACATCGGTGACCTCATCCGCGATACCGTGAGCCTGACGATGCTCGAGGACGGCGCCTACAACCGGCTGCTCGATCAGTACTACCAGACCGAGCGGCCGCTTCCTCTCGACAAGAAGCTGGTCTATCGGCTCGCGCGCGCGACGAGCGCCGCTGAGCGCCGGGCCGTCGACTTCGTGCTCGAGACGTTCTTCCACGCGCGTGACGACGGGTATCACCAGAAGCGATGCGATATCGAAATTGCCGCGTATCAGCAGAAGCAACGCAAGGCCCAAGCATCTGCCAATGCACGATGGAACAAGTCCGAAGGCGATGCGAACGCACATGCGAACGCATCCGCAACGCAGGATGCTCCGGATATGCGAACGCATTGCGAAGGCAATGCTAACCATAAGCCAGAAGCCAATATCCAGATAAGACCTTCCGTTCCTGACGGAACGGACGCTGATGCGTCGCCACCCGGGATGTCGGCGAAGGAAGCGATCTTCCATGTCGCAGTGCCGTGGTTGACGACTCGCGGCGTTGCGGACAAGAGCGCGCGCTCGTTGCTCGGCGGTGCCATCAAGCAATTGGGGGAGGAAGGTGCGTGGATGCTCGCGCAAGACTGCATCCGCGAAGGCCCGCTTGAGCCGGCGGCCTGGATTGCAAGCTCAATCAACGCTCGAATGCCGGGCGCCAAGGGCAGGCGGAGCCGTCATAACGGCTTGGACCAAATCGACTACCGCGAAGGAATTGCGCATGACGGAAGCTTTTGAAACCAAGATCGCGACGCGTGCTTCGGAGTGCGAGACGCACGGCGGTTACGACGAGAGGGGAACGGTCATGCCGTTCGGTCATCGTCGCACGCACTGGCATGGGTGCCCGCAGTGTGCCGAAATTCGTCAGGCCGAAGCGGAGGCTCGCAAGTTCGAGGAACTGAATCGCCTGCAACAGCGCCTTCGCGAGCGTCGACTGAGTGCGTCCGGGATTCCGCTGCGGTTTCGCGATCGCACGTTCGACAATTTCGTTGGCGACACCGATGCGAAGCGCGGTGCGCTGACGATCGCCACCGACTTCGCTGTCAACTTCGCCGCGCATTGCGAGCGGGGAACGACGGTCATCTTTTCTGGCTCACCGGGAACTGGAAAGACCCACTTGGCGATCGCGGCTGCGATGGTCGTTATGCAGTCGGGAACGGCTTTGTACACCAACGCGCTGGATCTGGTCCGGATGATCCGGGACACGTGGCGGCGAGATTCTGAGGCGACGGAAAGCGCGGTATTGCAAGACCTGTCTTCCGTCGATTTGCTGGTGATCGACGAGATTGGCGTGCAGTACGGCACCGAAGGTGAACAGGTGATCCTGTTCGACATCTTGAACCGCCGATACCGCGACCTGATGCCGACGATCCTGCTCACAAATCTCGGCGTCAAAGGGATGAAGGAGTTCCTGGGCGATCGCAGCTTTGACCGCCTGCGTGAAGGCGGCATATGGGTCGCGTTCGACTGGGAGTCGTACCGCGGACGGAGGCCGGAATGAACATCATCAGGTTAAACGGTGGCCAGCGCGCCGCGCTTAGCGGCACGGAGATCGACGGGCGTGTCTTCGTCCAGCTCGACATCGTGCACACGCTGCCGGACGGTGAGGAATCGCTCACGCGGATGCTGATCTCCGCTGAACGTGCCGGCGTTCTCGCCGAAGCGCTGCTCGCCGCGCGCGACGACGTCGAGCCGGCCCGACTGGAGCGCAGCAATGGCTGACCGCCGACAACTCGAAGCCGAGCTCGCGAAGCTCGACACGCGCCTGGCAGACGAGCGCCAGGCGGTCTCGGTAGTCCGGCGCCAGCTCGACAGCCGTCCGCTGATCCCGGCGCCGTCGGTCGGTGCCGCGTGGCATCCGGAGGCGCACGCCGTCGCCGAGCTGCGCGCCGTGCTGGCGGCACGCCGTAGCACGGTGAGCCGGCTGGAGGTGCAGCGCGCCGCCGTCGCCGCAAGGCTCGAGCAAGCGAAACGACTTCAACCTGCGTCGTGAGACGCGCAAGGAGAACAGCATGGCAGTGGATCCCAAGACACTCGAAGCCTGCGGTGCATGGCTGAAAAAGGCGAACGCGCGGGACAAGGCGCGCTTTGCCGCCAAGCAGGCGGCAGTGAAACCGGAGGGAGCGACGAGCTTGGCCAAAGCATTGGACACGTCGCGGCGGCGCGCCGGCGGCGTGGCCGCGGCGGACGTCTCGAAGCAAACCGGCACGGCGCGCTTCGTCAACTTGATCAACGCCGTCACGAAGGCGCATGACGACGCTGACCGCGCTGCAGCCGAGCGCGCCGCGCTGCGCATGCAGAAGGGCCCGGCGCCGAACAGCGGCGCGAATTCCGCCGCGGCGAATCCGCGCCCGGCCCAAGTCGACGGGAGTGGCCGCACGACCAACGCCCCGAAGGCCGGCAACGGTGGTGTCGCATCGCCGTCCGCGCCGACATCGCACGTGGGGCCATTCAATGGCTCGAACAGTGCTGCCGCCAACCAGCGTGCCGACCAAGTAGCGGCCAACGGCCGCGTTTCCGGTGGTCTCGAGGATCCGCAGATCGGGGCCGGCCGCGTCACGCCGCTCACGGTCGCCTCGACGGCGGATGGCGGCCCCGCGGCGATCTTCGATTTCTTCAACCGGCGCAAGCGCAACGGGGGCAACTGATGAAGCGCGAGATCCTGAAGTTCAAGAAGGCGATCGACGCGAAGCGTGCCGAATTTGACGCGGTTCGGAGCGAACAAGAGCGTGCGCGGCAAACCGCCGAGTCTGCGGTAGAGGACACCGGCGCGATCGCTGAGCTGCAGCGCAAGCGCTCCGAGGTGCTTGGGAAGGCGTATCTCGCCGGCGAGACGGCCGATACCGAGCAGATCGATCGCGAGATCGAGAAGCTCGAGGCGCAGCTGCGCGAAGCCCGGAAGACCGCCGAGGGCGCCGCGGCGGCCGTCGGGCTGCTCCAGGACAAGGCGAACGGCTTGCTCCGGGAGGAAAGCGTTCTTCGGCAGCGGCAGGCTGCGCTGGCGCGCGACCTGATCCAGAAGCGATACGACGAGACGAAGGTGCGCTACGTCGAGAAAGTCTACGGGCTGATCAGCGAGCTCCAGACGCTCTACGCGCTCGAACGCGGTCTCGAATATTTCCGCGGGCCGAACGAGCCGAAGCCACCGTTGAAGCTCACGGAGCAGTTGCTCATCGCGCTGCGGGCGCGTGGGTTGTGTCTTCCGCCGGGTATCGAGCCGAACAGGTATCCGGACACTGCTTGGGATGTCCACCTTCCCTACGTGCTCGACCACGATCACCACGGTGAATTTGCCGAGAAGGAGGTTGAGGCGCTGTCGCAGGAACTGCGCGGGTACGGGTTCGAGTAATTGGCCGCCGCCCGATATGGGCGGCTTTCCACCACGTTTGAGGTCTCGAAAATGACGTTACGCGCACCAGCAGGGACACGAAAAACGCGCCAACCCGTTGATTCTCCGTCGGAAAGTGGCGAACCCCGGGGGCGTAAGCGCAAGGTTCGGCTCGCCAATGCAAAGGATGTGCGGCGCGAATTGGCGCACGTGTATCGAGCACTCGCGAACAAGGAAGAAGATCTCGTCACGGCAAAGACGAAGGCATACATCCTCGGCCAGATGCGGGACGCGATTGCTGCCGACGAGCTCGAAGAACGCCTCGAACTGCAGGAAGGTTTGCAAAAGGGTTCCTCATGAAGCTAAAGGCGCTCCGACGGCGGGTCGACCGTCTGCTCTCCCAGACTACGATGGCCGCTGCTAACAGGGATGTACTGCTTGATCTCGACGCGCAAATCGAATGTGAAATACAGCGGTTCATCGAGATGCAGGTTGCGCTTGGTTTCGACGAGGTCGATGCGCAAAGGCAACTCGACGAGTTGGCTGAAAGCGTGCGGAGGAAGACGAATGCCTAATCTCCGTAGTCTCAGAAGACGCCTCGATCGGCTCCTGCAGGCACGCGAGGCCGCGCACAAGCCGCAGATAGATATCGCGACACTGAGCGGTGCGGATATCGAGATCCGAATGCAGGAGATCTTTCACCATGCCGCGATGCGCGGCGTCACCGGGACGATCGATGAACTGGCCGTGCGATCGGCGATCGGCGAGCACTACGACGTCAACGAGCTCTCGGACGGCGACCGCGCGTGCCGCGTCGCCGCGCTGCTGGTCCGCGCGAAGCAGCGCAAGGTCGCCGCGGAGGTCGATTGAAGCTCGGTGCGGAGGTGCTCATCGCCGGCCCGAATGGGCGCGTCGACCGGTTCGTCGAGGAACGGCTCCAGCAGATCGACGTCACGCTTTCGCCGCTGGAGCGCCGTGCCGCGCTGAAGTTCGCCCCGTACTTTCGCTGGGCGACGGACGACGAGCTGCGCGAACTGCTTCGGATCCTGAAGCGTCAGGCAGCACACCGCGCGACGCCGGGTGATATGACGCGCGCCGCTGCGCTCTGCGATCAGATCGCCGGCCGACTCGTCGCGAACAACGCGATCGGGACCGTGCTCGATGCGAACTGACGCCTACCCTCCAACCTACCCGCAATCCAGGGAGCAAGAATGGAACTGAGCACAAAAATCAAGAACGCGTCCGTCGTCCAGCGTCGCGTCGGAAAACTCGTGCCGAACGTACGGAGCGCACTCGTGCAGCGCGTGCAGCGACTGGCCATCGCGCTGCAAGGACGCGTCGTCGCCGACAAGCTGAGCGGCCAGGTGTTGAACGTGCGCACGGGGCGCCTGCGCCGGTCGATCAATCAGGCCGTCACGACGACGGACACGACGATCACGGGCGTGGTCAGCACGCCGGTCGAGTACGCGCCGCCGCACGAATACGGCTTTCTCGGCGTCGTGACGGTGAAAGAGCACCTGCGGCAGGTCACGCAGGCGTTCGGCAAGCCGCTGACGACGCCGGTCACCGCGACGGTGCGAGAGCACCCGATGCATATGCATTTCCCGCCGACGTCATTTTTGAGGTCGGCGCTCAAGGAGATGCACGACGAGATCCTCGAAGAAATCCAGCAAGCTGTCTCGGAGGGCGTGAACAAATGAGCGACGACAACCGTGTGGATGTATCGATCAACGTCAGCAGCGATGGTGCGGAACAAGGCGCATCGAAGGCCGCAGATTCTCTCAGCCGCGCGATCGGCATGATTCAGCGCGACTTGCGCGAGTTGGTGAGCCAGTCGCGAGCATCGACCGCGGCCCTCACCGCAGGATTCGCCGGCATGAGCGGCGCGGCGCAGGGGATGGCAAGTCGCATGACTAGTTCGGTGCAAACGGTCTCAACTGCGATGGCGGCACAAGGTAGTGCGGCCACTGCCGTGTCTCGCGCAGTGCAACAAGCGAACGCTGCCGAAGAGGAATCGCACCGACGGCTAGGCCACACCTCGGTGGCGGCGCGGCGCGAGTTGCTTGTGCTGGGTCACGAACTCGCGATGGGCAACTACAAGCGCTTCGTCGGCTCGCTGATGGTGCTTGGCGAGCAGATGGACTGGATGGGCAAGATCATGAGCCCGGCCGGGATGGGCATCGGGCTGGTCGCGGCCGAGATCGCTGCGCTTGCGGCTGCGGCCATCCATGGCGCTGTACAGATGAACCAGTTCAGGGAGAGCCTCGTGCTGACCGGCAATTACGCCGGCTTGACCGCCGGCAGGTTCATCGAAATGGGCAATGCCATCCAGCAGTCCACGGGTTCGAGCATCGGCTCCGCGCGCGATGCGCTCGCTGCGGTTGCAGCATCGGGCCGTTTTACCGGCGCAGCTCTTCAGCCGGTCGCCGAGGCCGTTGCGAGCATTGGCAAATATTCGAAGGCCGCTGCGGACGAAGTGGTGAAGGCGTTCGAAAGGATGGACGATGGCGTCTACAAATTCGCCGTGGAGTACAACAAGTCGTACCACTTTGCGACGAACGCTCAGCTCGAGCACATTCGAGCTCTCGAAGAGCAAGGTCAGAAAGAGCGTGCCGAAGTAGAGGTGGCTGAGCTCGTTCGGCAAAAGCAGGAACAAATCGCGGTGCAAGTCGGGCAACTTCCCGGCATCCTGCATGACGTCGCGAATGCGTGGCACCACTTCTGGGACGAAGCCGCAGGTCTCGGTCGAGGCGTGACGGTCGAGGATCGCATCGCGAATCTCAAGCAGCAGATCGGATCCGCGAAGCCGTTCTACGATCTGATGCCCCAGGGTGAGGCCGCAGATAAGCTCGAGCTTCGGCGCCTGCAGCAGCAACGTGATCGGGCCGAGGGCGCGGCCGGCAATGTCGCAGCGTCCGAAGGTATCCAGCGCCGCGGTACCGACGCGATGATCGCACTGCGCTCAGAATGGAAAGGCCTCGGCGGCGACGTGAAGCTGGCGAACGACGAGATCGCGCGTTTCCGGCGGACGATCGATGACGCTAAAGCGGCGGCCAAGGATTCGGGCTCACCGATCCCCGAAGACATCAAAGCGATGATCGCGCGTCAGCCTCAGATAGAGGCAGAAATCCGGAAGCGCTACGACAGCCACGATTTCAAGAAGGCCGCCGGCGGCATCACTGCGATGCACGACTACTCGTATGAGAACGCGCAGACTCAGGCGCGGCTCAACGCACTGCGGGAGGACTTGAAGGCCGAACAGGCCGAACTCGACCGCGCGTACAAGCAACAGCAGATTTCGCTGCAGGGCTACTACCAGCAGCGCCTAGCGATTACGTTGCGCGGCATGGATGCCGAGCGCGACGCGCTGAAGCGGCAACTCGACCAGACGAAGGCGCTGGAGGCGCGTGCGGCCACGCCGGCTGAGCGCCTGTCTATGCGCACGAAGGAGGTCGAGATCGAAGGACGACTGACCGTGATGGAGCGGCAGCGCACGGCGGCCGTCACGCAGTCGTCGCAAGAGATGCAGGCAGCGATCGCGGCTGAGACGAAGGGCCTCGAAGACCTCGCCGCGAAGCGTGCGAATGCCGGATTCTCGCAGGCGCAACAGCGCGCGCTGATGGTGGCGGAAGAAGAGGTCAAGCAGGGGCGGATGACGCAGGCGCAATTGATCGAGCTACAGCGCCAGTTCGAACAGAAGAAGACGGAAATCGCGATCCAGGCGATCCAGCACCGGCTCGACACCGAGAAGTCGCTGACGAAGGTGCAGCAGCAGGAGCTGCGCGATCAGCAGCTTCAGCTGGCTCAGGATGGCCAGACGAAGCAGCTGCAGTTGGCGATCGCGGCGAACGATGCGCAGATGCAGTCGGCTCGGCAGGCTGCCACCAGTATCGAGGAAGGGTTCTCGCGCACGTTCGCCAGCATCATCGACGGCACGGCGCGCGGCAAGCAGGCATTCGCCAACCTCTTCGCGAGCATCAATCAGGAGCTGACGCAGTTGGTCACGAAGAGCCTGTTCGACAAGATCTCGAAGATCGAATTCGGTGGTGGCTTCTCGGCGGATTCGCTGCTGCGAAGCGGCACGTCGAAGCTGCTCGGCGGCGATGCGTCCGGGGCGGCCGCGACAACGGCACACACGACGGCCGTGACGGCTGACACGACGGGCATAGCAGCGATGACGGCAGCGGTCACTGAAGCAACGGCGGCGCTCGCGGCATTCACCGCGGCCGCGATCACCTCGAGTGTCTCCGGAGCAGGCAGTTCGCTGTCGGGACTGCTGGGAGGCCTCGGCCAGGGGGACATGGCGGGCGCCTTCGGATTTACCGCCACGGGCGTCACTGGCTCGGCCGGCGCGGTCGCGTCTGGCGCGATGAGTTCTGGCGGTGGCGGCATGTCCGCTCTCATGGGGCTGGCCTCGTACGACGTTGGCACCCCCTTCGTGCCGAACGACATGATCGCGCAGATCCACCAGGGCGAGGCGATCATCCCGGCGCACCTGAACTCGCCGTACAACCCGGGCAACGTCAACGTCTCGAACCAGTTCGTGCTGCCTGGCGGAACTGACCTGCGCACGCAAAGCCAGATCGCGGCGATGGCCGGCGCGTCAATCTCGCAGGCTATGCGGAGGAACGGCTGATATGGGGCGCCCTCGTAGAACGCGTATGCCGCGCGGCGCGCCGGCGCCGCAGCTTGTCGCGGGCATCGTCTTCGCCGCAGCGATGGAATGGGGCAACGTCGAGACAGTGGGCGTTGCGTTTGAGCATCGCGGTCGCACATGGGCGGTTCATCGCCCAGTGGGCAGATGCGGCGGTTTCTGCGTGTCCGACGTGCTGACCGGTCGGCGCATTCCTGGCGTCGAATGCGCGACTGTCGAAGTCGCCGGGGCGACGGCGATAGCCGAGATCGACAGCATCGACGCGCTGCGATGGGTAAAGGCGCTCGGTGCCGTCTAGGCGGTACGCGTTGCCACAGGTCGCGTCAGCTCCAATTTGGCTGCGGGCGCCCCTGCTCGATGTCGTAGATGTTTTCGAGTGCAATGGCCTCGGCAGCGCGAAATATCGGGCACTGCTGCGAGTTGAGTTCGCCGAGGAGGTGCCGACGCAGCCCGGCAGGCACTGCGAATCCCCTGACGTCGCGCGCGCCTTGCGCACCCTGTCGGCAGAGCGGGCATAGAGCGCGCGGCCAGCGCGGGTCGCCCATTTCCGCGCCGGGCCGAACCTGGGCGGTCTCCATCACTGCCGTCAAGGCCGCACGCCGCCAGGTCTCCAGCTGGACGTCGTCGCGGACGCCCAGATACCCACTCAGCAGGTCCTGCGGGTCCATGAGGTCAATGAGGCTCTCGCGCGTGACGAACAACGTGTCCCTGAGCCGCCGATTCTCGTTCTTGAGCCTATCGAGTTCCGACGGCTGCCGGTAGACGGGCAGCACGGGAGCTTTTCGTTTGGATGGCATTTCGATGTCCTCGAAGAGCGGCGGCTTAGGGCGGATACTTGACAGCCGCCCCGATGGTGCCAGTATGCAGCGTGCAAGGGCAACTCGACGCGGCGCGCCTCACGCTGAGCGACGGCGAACTCGCGCGCGTGCTCGAGAAGATGCGCACGGCCGGCGCGCGCATCGACCTCTTCGAGCGCTTCGAGTGACGATTGAGGCCCGGGAATGAAGGTGTGCATCGACTGTCGACTGCAGGATCGAAGTGCCGCGCAACGGGCTCCTCATCCCGCGCTGCATGCGGCTACCCCTGTCGATGACTTGGAGTGTGCTCATACCGAGCTTTGTGCTCCCGGATGGGGCACGTATCGTTGTGGCGTCTGCGGATCGTTTTTCATGCGACAGAGCCCAGACGGAGATGATTGCCCTCAATGGGAGCTGTTTCGGAGAATTTGATCGTTTCACGCAGGCGAGCGTGCTAGAGCGCCTTCGTTGTGGCTGGCAACGAAGAAGCGCGAGGACGGCGCAACGAATTGTTGGTACTTCCGTTGGTATCTTCCGCACGGCAATCCACTGGTTCGTTGCCTGGCAATGAATAGGCGGATTTTTTTCATTCCGGTCCCCGCACCACATCTCTCTGTAGTCTGGCATATCCTGTCCCAAGCAAACCCAAGCCAGACAAGGGTTTGCGTGCTATCCTCTCTCTGCTTTGACGTAGTCGGGAGGTAGCCTAATCAAGCCTTCTTTGCACCCGACTGCACCTGATATGCACCAGGATTTGCACCGGGAGAAGGCGGGGCGGCATGTGGCGGGCGCAGGTGCGTCGGAAGGGTGTGAGCCTCTCGGAGACGTTCAAGAGCAAGGCCGACGCCGTGCAGTGGGCGACCCAGAAAGAGCACGAGATCAATCTCGGCAAGGTCACGGCCGGCAGCTCGCGGACTGTCGCCGACGCCATGCGGGAGTACGAGAAGCGCGTCAGCCCGACAAAGCGCGCTGCGCGCTGGGAGGCGATTCGGTTCGCGGCCTTCATTCGCGACTTTCCGGACATCGCGAACATGTCGCTGACAGAAGTCGACGCCGCAGTGATGGGGCGGTGGCGTGACGCCCGGCTGGCTGGTGATCTCGAGAACGGTCGGGCCGCTGTCGGTACCGCGACCGTGCTACGCGAGATCAACCTGTACTCACACGTGTTCACGACAGCACGCGACGAATGGAAGTGGGTCACCGAGAGTCCGTTCAAGGGCATGCGCAGGCCGAGCGAGCCACAGCTGCGCAAGTGTCGGATTGCTGACGAGGAAGTCGAGCGGCTGACGCAGCGGCTCGGCTACTTCGAAGACCAGGTGCCGACGACGAAGTCGGCGCGGATCGGCGCAATGCTGGTGTGGGCGATCGAGACGGCCATGCGCGCCGGCGAGATCGTCGGGCTGACCTGGGAGCATGTCGACCTCGAGAAGCGCTTCGCGCATCTACCGCGCACGAAGACGGAGGTCGCGCGTGACGTACCGCTGTCTCCACGTGCGCTCGCAATGCTCGAGCAAATGAAACCGCTGAAGGATGAGTTCGAGGGGAGTGTATTCGGCGTTGATAGCACTGCGCTAGACGCGCTATTTCGCAAGGCCAAGAAGGCTGCACTTATCGAAGATCTGCACTTTCATGACTCGCGTCGCGAGGCGCTCACTCGTCTCTCGAAGATCTTCGATGTGATGGAGCTGGCGAAAATCAGCGGCCACAGGGATCTGCGCATCTTGCAGGACGTCTACTACGCTCCGCACGCTACCGATCTCGCCGACAAGCTCCATCAGGCCTCGACGTAGGATTCCGCCCACTCGATCACGTCCTTCGATCGCCAGAGCGGCCGCGCGCGCTCGGTCGCGCTCTTGCCGGAAGGGATGCGAATCGGGCGAGGGAAGCCACTCAGCGTGATGATCCATTGCCGCGTGTGCTGCTCACTGCGATGCAGGTACTCGGCGACCTCGGCGAGATGCCAGAGTGCGTTGGGCGAAACTTTCGCTGCTATCTGGCCGGCGAGCGTCTCGAGCTCCTCTGCCGGCTTAAATCTCGTTTTTTCAAGCGCGTCAATGAGTCGGTCGATCCGGGAGATGAGGAGCGCCAAACTGTATGATTCGTCGGTCGGCCCTGATGCGCCTTGCTTGGGCGGCCGGCCGAACTTGTCCCAGTCAGGGAGCTGGATTTCCGTGTCGTCGATGGTGCTCGCCATGCCTTGCTTCCTCGATATCTGCCGTTGCCCGGCGGATTGTATGGCGACGCGAAAATCTATGCAATCGTTTGATTTTAAAGGATATTTTCAACAGATCGGAAGTCTGTTGGTGGACGCCCGGCAGGTTTATTCTCGGGCGCAATTCGGGCGCGAGACGCATCCCGCGCCGTCAGTGGCTTAGTGAGTCGCGGGCGGCTCGATTCCCGTTTGCCGGATACCGTCAACTTGAATGAGTTCGGCCCACTGCTCCGCATCGAGCTCCTCGGCAGTTGCGTCCAAATCGTTGCGATCCGCGTAGGGGACCACCGTCACAAAAAATTGTGGCTCGTCGCCTTCTTCGAGTTCGACCTCCGGGTCTGTTGCTTCGTCATACACCTCCTCGACAAAGATCTTTCCGCCCTTGTCGTTCTCCCATACGGAGTATTGCTGCGGACATTCAACGGCCATAGTTCGATCCTCCAGGATGTGGTTGGAAAAACTTCCGCTGCGCCGTCGTTGCCTTCTGGCGTGCGCGCATGATCGTGTGTCGGGTCGTATTGTAGTCGCGGGTGTCGGCCTCATGCTGTCACGGACCGGAGATAGGTGTCAGCATTTTTCGCCGACGGCGCTTCCGTACTCGATCGGCCGATCGGTGGTGGGCCCGCGTAGCCGGCAGGCATGTGCATACGCAGCGCCGAGCCCGTCCTGCGCCCTGACTGCTGGTGCCACGACGGCGCCGTTATGCTGGGCGTCGGTTTGCGGCATGTCGCCAACACATTTAGGATCTGATTGCTGTTGCTGCCGCGCGTGACAGGTAGGCAGCTCTGGCGTTGTCAAACGACCGTTTGTGCAATCTGACTTGGGCGGCGAGCGGCTGGTCAGCGTCTCTATAGACCCGAACACTCAAAAGGACTCGTCTAGAATCACACGAGCGTTGCCATCGACTTTTGCCCCATTTCCCCAATGTACCTAGGGGAGGCAGTGACTAACCGATAGGTGGTCGGCATCGACGCGTCTGAAATACCGGTTGATACACGGCGGATCGTATGCTCTGGAGCGCTATTGCGCCCCGCATAATTTTCGAGGTAGTTCCATATGTCAAAACACATTGATGTTGAAGCTGCATTTGCTGGTTTTGTTCGAGAACATGGCGGGGAAGTGATTGAGGATATTGTCGGAAAGTCGCCGGATTTTCGTAACGCAGACTACTTGTTCCGCTCAAAAGGGGTTGTGGCCGAACTAAAACGATTGGTCGAGAACAAGTCAGAAGACGTGAACATTCAATCAAAGATTCAGGAGAAATTTGACCGTTGGATGAAAGATGGCACTATTGGGCCGATCTACGGACGCGTGAGGATCGAGTCAAAGACGCTGCCGGAGCGCTGCCAGCGCGAACTGATAGAGGTCTACCTGCCGCCCATTCAGCGACGCATTATCAAGGCAAATAAGCAAATCAAGGCTACGTTGAACCACTTCGGCATCGGCGATGGTGCCGGCTTGTTGCTCCTCGTCAATGACGGAAACTATGCGCTAGAGGCGGATGCGGTGTTCTATCTGCTCAACCGAATCCTTGGTTCGAGCTTCCGACAGATTAATTCGATTGTCTATTGCACGGTCAATATGTTTGCCTCGTCGCCTGTCACTGAGAAGCCAACCCTCATTTGGGCGCATGTCACGCGTGACGGGATTCCAAGCATACATAGTGAGTTCGTCGCGGGATTGTTCCGCGGGTGGAGTTCATACCTCGCGAAGGTAAAAGGCGAACCGATCGAGGCAATATATCTGGACAACCCGTCAATCGTCCCGCATATCCGTTACTCAAGAGGGGATCACCAATGACTCGGCGCCTCAAGATCTCCGACGAGCGACACACCGCGCGATTGCATGAGGGACTGGCGGCGCCGGCCGCATAACGCTCGACGTTGACAGTAGGGAAGGGCGCGACAGGCCGCTTTCGAGCGGCTTTTTCTTTGCCTGCGCTTTCGTTCAGAGAAGCCCAAAGACGGCCAACACGGGCCAAAGTCGTGACGCAAGAATGGGTCATCCAACAACGTGACCTGCCCCCGGTTTTAGTCCGAACTGCAGTTAGAGTCCGAGGTTAAAAACTGCT
>NZ_CAJPHM010000032.1:0-80290 GCF_905339955.1 Burkholderia sp. BCC1996 | reverse complement strand
GTGATCGCGACACTCGTGTGTTCATACAGCTTCGAGAGCAAGTGGAACAGCAATGCGCCACCGGTTTGGCTGAACGGCAGGTAGCCCAGTTCGTCGAGGATCACCAGGTCGACGTACATTAGCTTATGGGCGATCTCGCCTTGTTTGCCGATGGACTTCTCCTGCTCCAGTAACTTTGGACTAGTCGTGACTAAGCTCTACGCGCTTGATCTCTTTAACGATGACGAGATAACAGAACACTGTAATCAGCGCATTGGCACCTACAAAAGCCAGGGCGCCGTTAAACGAGCCACCAGACTGTGCGACGAGATACCCGATCACAATGGGGGTGACGATACCGGCAACGTTGCCAAACATGTTGAAGATCGATCCAGACAGGCCAATCGCTTCCTTGGGTGAGGTGTCTGCGACCACAGCCCATCCAAGTGCACCCAGACCCTTCCCGAAGAAGGCAAGCGACATAAGGGCAACGACGACCCAATCGGTATTGACGTAGTTGCATCCGACGATGCAGCACGACAGCAGCATGCCGCCAACGATCGGCGTCTTTCGTGCGACGGTGAGCGAGCGACCATGTCGTATAAGTGTGTCCGACAACACGCCACCGAGAACGCCGCCACCGAACCCGCAGATGGCCGGCAGGGAAGCGATGAGCCCTGCCTGGAGGATAGTCATGTGCCGGGCCTGAACGAGGTAGATCGGAAACCACGTCAGGAAGAAATAGGTAAGCACGTTAATGCAGAATTGTGCGAGATACACGCCGAGCAGCATGCGATTGCCCAGCAGTTGCCGCACAACGCCCCAGCCACCGCGATGACTGCGCGAACCGGCGTCGGCTAGTTTTCGGCCGTGAATGAGGCCACCGCCCTGGTCAATATACTCGAGCTCCGGTTTATTGACGCCCGGATGGTTCACCGGGTTTTTCATGACCTTGAGCCACGTTATTGCCAGCAGCAGTCCGGCAAAGCCCATGACGACGTAGACGTAATGCCAGCCGAAGGCGTGGGTAATCCACGCCATCAGCGGAGTAAACACGACAGCTGCGAAATATTGCGCCGAATTGAAGATAGCGGAGGCAGTACCGCGTTCCTTTGTAGGAAACCAGCTCGCTACGACCTTGGCATTTGCAGGGAACGCCGGCGCCTCAGCGGCCCCCATGACAAAGCGCAACATGAATAGCGTGGTTACCGCTGCTGCGGCGCTCCCTGCCAGGCCGATCGAGCTTTGAAGCAATGTAAAGAGAGACCAGAGGAAGATGCTCGCGGCATACACTCGGCGTGCTCCGAAGCGATCGAGCAGCCAGCCGGCTGGAATCTGACAGAGAACATAGGCCCAGCTAAATGCGGAAAAGATGTATCCCATCTTGACCGCATCGAAGCCGAACTCTCCCCGCATTGCAGATCCGGTGACCGACAAGGTCGCGCGATCTGCGTAGTTCAATGTCGTGATGACAAAAATAAGGGCCAGAATGACGTAGCGGACCTTCGTACGCTTGAGTGCGTCCGCGGGATTTGCCGTGCGGCTCATTTCCATGACGATCTTCCTCTGTTTAAAGCGAGCGGGGTGCCTGTGTCGCTGTTGGGCATAACTGCGCGGCTAGCCCCGCCTGTCTCCTCGTGGCGTGCTTACTGCGCGCCGAGCTTTTTGATCAAAGCGTCGAGCTGGCTCAGTTCTTCGTCGTTGAGGTCCGTGAGCGGAGCGCGAACCGGGCCGGCATCGTGGCCAACGAGCTTTGCGCCCGCCTTGACGATGCTGACTGCGTAACCCGCACGGCGATTACGGATTGCGAGGTAAGGAAGGAAGAAGTCGTCAATCAGCTTTCCAATCGTTGCGTGATCGTCCGATGCGATTGCACGATAGAAGTCCATGGCGGTCTTCGGAATAAAGTTGAAGACGGCGGACGAGTAGACCGGAACGCCGAGGGCCTTATACGCGGCTGCATAAACTTCAGCCGTCGGCAGGCCGCCGAGATAGGAAAACCGCTCACCCAGGCGGCGACGGATCGTCACCATGTTTTCGATGTCGCCGACACCGTCCTTAAACCCGATCAGATTCGGACAGCGATCGGCGAGGCGCTCGAGCATGTCAGCGTTCAGCTTCGAATTGGCCCGGTTATAGATGATCACGCCCAGATTGGGCACTGCCTTGCACACTTCCTCAGCATGCGCTGCGATCCCGTCGAGCGAGGCCTCCGTCAGGTAATGCGGCATCAGGAGGATGCCCTGCGCGCCATTGCGCTCCGCTTCTTTCGCGTACTCGATGGCAACGCGCGTCGGACCACCCGCCCCTGCGAGGATTGGCACCTTGCCCTTGCAGACTTCGGTCGCCGTACGGACGACGGCTGTGTAGTCATCGCGCGTAAGTGAGAAGAATTCGCCCGTGCCGCCCGCTACGAACAGTGCCGTTGCGCCGTAAGGCGCGAGCCAGTCGAGGCGGCTTGCGTACGTATCGGCGCGGAAATTGCCCTGTTGGTCAAAGTCCGTGACCGGGAAGGAGAGGAGGCCGTCGGAGACGATTTGCTTGAGTTCTTGCGGAGTGGTCATGATGGGGCGTTCCAAGAAATTCGGTTCGGTTTCGGTTACTGCTTATATGTTATCGTACAACTAGGCTTTCGGCTGAGCAACGGGAAATGGCGGTTTTCAGAGATTTCCCAGGGTAAATAGGTATCCAAAAGAGGTTGTACGTTGTATGATGACGTAAAACTAAGCAGGGTCATTGGGCGAACCTCGCCGCTCAGAGGAAGATGCAAATGGAACAGACACCGCTTTATATTCGCGTGCACCCCAATGACAACGTCGCGATCGTTGTCAATGACGGGGGACTGGGGGAGGGAGCGACTTTCCCAGATGGTCTGGCACTTCGCGAACGGGTGCCGCAAGGCCACAAGGTCGCGCTGAAGGATTTCGCTGAGGGCGATGAGGTCGTCCGGTACAACGTTGTAATCGGGTATGCGAGCCAGGCGCTGCCCAAGGGAAGCTGGGTGAACGAGCACGTCATTCGGATTCCAACCCCTCCCGGCCTCGACGATCTTCCGATCGCGACCATCAAGGCGCCGGTTATGCCGCCTCTGGAGGGTTACACGTTCGAGGGCTACCGCAATAGCGACGGTTCGGTCGGTACACGCAACATTCTTGCGATTACTACGACTGTTCAGTGTGTTGCAGACGTCGTTCAGCATGCCGTGACCCGGATCAAGAGCGAGCTGTTGCCGAAATATCCGAACGTCGATGACGTGGTCAGCCTCGGGCACACATATGGATGCGGGGTTGCGATTGACGCTCCCGATGCAATGGTGCCGATCCGTACAGTACGCAACATCGCGCTCAATCCGAACTTCGGCGGAGAAGTCATGATGGTGAGCCTTGGTTGCGAGAAACTGCAGCCCGAGCGTCTGATGCCTCCCGGGACGATTCCTATTGCGACTGTTACGGAAGCGGATGACGTCGCGGACGTCGGTGACCTGCCTTCGGACGTGAATGGTGACGTCGTGGTGCTGCAGGACGACGCCCATGTCGGTTTTGAATCAATGATCGAATCGGTCATTCGGATGGCTGAAGGTCACCTGATCCGGCTGAATAGCCGGCGCCGGGAAACCTGTCCGGCTTCAGACCTGGTATTGGGCGTTCAGTGCGGTGGCAGCGATGCCTTTTCTGGCCTGACCGCAAACCCGGCAGTTGGTTTCGCCACCGATCTTCTCGTGCGCGCGGGTGCCACGGTCATGTTCTCGGAGGTGACCGAGGTGCGCGATGGTGTCGGTCAGCTCACAGGGCGCGCAGCTAATCCCGAAGTTGCCGCTGCGATCATTCGGGAGATGGACTGGTACGACAACTATCTGAAGCGCGGCGGAGCGGATCGTAGCGCCAACACGACGCCGGGGAACAAGAAGGGCGGGCTGTCGAACATTGTCGAAAAGGCGATGGGCTCGATCATCAAGTCCGGCAATTCGCAGATATCTGGCGTACTCGCGCCGGGCGAAAAGGTCAGGCAAAAAGGGCTGATCTACGCTGCGACACCCGCGAGCGATTTTATTTGCGGCACGTTGCAGGTGGCAGCCGGGATCAATCTGCACGTTTTCACAACAGGCCGGGGTACGCCGTATAGCCTCGCCGAGGTTCCCGTCGTCAAGGTCGCAACCCGTTCGGACCTGGCACGTCGCTGGCACGACCTGATGGACGTGAACGCAGGCACGATCGCGACCGGTACTGCAACGATCGAAGATGTGGGCTGGGAGTTGTTCAAGCTGCTGCTCGACGTCGCGAGCGGACGCAAACAGACGTGCGCTGAAAAACTGAAGCTCCATAACGCTCTGGTTCTCTTCAATCCTGCGCCGGTGACCTGATCGCCGCTCGCTGCGCTGTTGTTGGACATCGCCGGCAACGCACCGTCCGATAAAAACCAATGAGATATGGACAGGCGACTCGCGCCTGGACCGGCTAGCCTTTCGTAGACATCTTCGAGCCATAATTTATGGCAACCGAGGAGGTCGATATGAGCGGCAAGCGGTACACGGATGAGTTCAAGATCGAAGCAGTCGAGCAAGGCACCCTGTCCCTGCCTCGTTGCCACGTACAGCATGTAATGCAGCAGCGCGTAGGGTTGCGTCAGCGTCTGGCCTCAGGGCTCGTCGTCCAACTTTTGGTCGCGTTCAGTCATTGCATGCATGGGCGATTGACTGGTGGCGCGCGGCAACAGGCGACCGGAGAATCGTTGGAAGGCTGCCTGCTGAACGTCGTCCGGGGGCCGGCCCGGCCCCCGGGTACTTCCGCGTGAGATCCACGTGCGCGGTTCCGTGAGGATCAGCGAAGGTCGGTGATCGTGGTGTTGTAGAGTTGCCCCGCGATCAACACGTTCTGCAGGCTAATGCCGTTCACGTTCCACGCATAGATCGGACCCGGCGTGGTGGTGCTGGCCGGCCCCGTTGCGGTGGGCGAGCCGAAGTCGCAGTTCGAGATGGTCACACCGGTGATGGCGGGAATCGTCGGGGTCGGCGCCGGACCGTTGTAGTCGAACGCCACCGGGCCTTGCGCGACGATCGCCTGGAAACACGAGCCGTTCGCGCTGCCGAGCGTGACGTTGGTGGCATTCACGTTAGTGATGTTGACGTTCTGCACGAGCGCCGGGCGCGTCCGGATCGCATCGCCGGCGGGTTGGTAATCGCAATCGAATGTGATCAGGCCGCCCTGCGATGCCGACGGATTGCCCGACGCCAAGGTTGCCACGCCGAGCGGCACGGTGCTGTTGATCGGGCTGCCGGCCAGCATCTTGCTGCCGTAGCCGCCGCCCGTCAGGCTCACGCCGTTCGGCAGTGTCACGCCGTTCACATAGAAGTTGCGCACGAAACCGCCGCGATTCATGTTGGTCTTGATGCGGATAGCAATGTTCAGCGAATTGGTCGCCCAGTGCTGGTTCAGCATCGTCAGGTTGCGCGCGTAAACGTTCTCGATGCCGCCGCCCATCTCGCTGCCGAGTGTGATGCCGCCGTGGCCGCTATTCATGGTGCAGTTCTGCACCACGTGGTTCCGCGCCGCGCCGTATTGCGTATCGAGATCCTTGCCCGACTTGATCGCGATGCAATCGTCACCTGTGTTGAAGATCATACCGTCGCACAGCACGTTAGTGCAGGCATCGGGATCGAAGCCGTCGTTGTTCGGGCCGATGCTGTCGGCCATCACGCCGCGAATCACCACGTTTGTGCAGTCGGTCGGATGGTGCTGCCAGAACGGCGTGTTCTGGGTGTGATAGTTCTCCATTAGGACGTCGGTGCATCCGATGAATTCCACCATGCAGGGCCGCAGGTAATGGCCCAGCCCGAAGATGCGCTGCGCTACCGGCACACCGGCCTCGGACAGCGCGGGCAGGTAGTTCTGATCCTGCTGCCACGGCGTGGCCGGATTGGTCAGCAGCGTATACAAAGCGTCCGGAATACCGGGCGCGGCCGTTTTCAGGTCGACGTTGTTCGGGTTCGTATAGGCCTGCGACGGCGTGGAGGAGCCAGCGCAACCGTAGACACCCGTGTTGCCTTTGTAGGTCCACCAGCAGGAGGCCGTGTTGCCCGAGCCGGCGAACGGCGTCATCGCCTGCCCGTTTAGGATCGAGGTGGTGCCTTCGCCGGTAAGCGCGATATGGCTGGCGTTGCGTGCGTACACTAGCGCGCCGAAGTTCAAGCAGTCGTTGGCCTGCCAGCGGCTATAGAACAGCTTGCCGTTGGCGCCGCAGTCGACGGGGCCGTCCTTGGCGTAGTCGGCCGGGTTTGGGCTGAAGAAGATCGTGCAGTTCGCACTCAGGTGAAAGTTGACGTTGCTCTGCAGCACGATCGGCCCCGCGCAGTACCAAGCGCCGGCCGGCACTACCACGCGTCCGCCGCCCGCTGCCGAGCAGGCTGCGATCGCAGCCAGGAAGGCTGGACGCGAATCCACCGCTCCAGCGCCGGGGGTTGCGCCGGCGCCGGGGCTGAGCGGCGATTTGGTAGCGTCTGTATACGGGCTGGTTTGCGCAACGACCGAACACGGCTGGGCGCCGTAGGCCTCAACCTGGAAATCGAGGGCAGGGAACGACGACTGCGCGATGCCATTCAGCGAGGCGATGATGTTGGTCGCCAGGCCACTCGGCCCCCAGATCGGATCCGCCGCAGGCACGCTGGCGGGGGGCGGAGTGTTGTCGGTACCACCGCAAGCGCCGAGCAGGGCGCTGCCCATCAGGGCACTGCTGTAGCCGAGGAAATGGCGTCGAGTGATCCTGGGTATGGAGGGATGCCGAACGGTGCCGTCGGGTTGTGGATCGAAGTCGTTGTCGGTCACTGCTGTCTCCGTCTTTTTCTTGTGATCTTGTCGATGAGGCGATACCGTCGCCTGGGCCGTTGTCATACGATGACACGATGATATTATCGCTGAATGCACCAACGCTCCCGTCCGTGTCTACCCTAAGAACAAGCCGTCAGATTGCGCGTTATTATTGCCCCCCCATGCGGCATATGAGGTTCACTGGGGTTTAGGCGAATTTCGGTCAACCTCAAAAGGGGGAGAGGTTTCCTGTGGCACAGCTCGAAAATCGTGTATAAGAAGTACGATGTCACATATCAAAATTCGCGACCCATACGCGGGTCACCACGTAACGCACCCCGCAATCCACCCAACAATGCCAGAACGTGCGTGGCTGATGCCCGGGACGTCCCGCGTGCCGTCACCGCGGCTGATGACCAAGCAGAGACAGGAACCAAGATGCGCAACATGACGGTGCGAGCCAGCCTGCTCGCGGCACTGACGATGTTTGGGGTGGTGATCGTGATTGGCGGCATCGCCGGCATCGTGTCGCTGCGAATGGCCGATGCGAGCGCGCAGCGCCTGCATGAGATTTCGCGCCAAACCATCCTCGTCAACGACGCATACAAGGACAGCACCCGCACGCGTTCGGCGCTGGTGAGCGCCTATAGCGCGCTGAAAGAGCGCAACGACACGGCGGCGCGCGATTCGGCCTTGCAGAGCGCGAATCGCACCTTCGAACGCTCCGCGAGCGAAACCAGCGCATATCGCGACGCAAGTGCATTCGACGGCATGGATTCGGAGCTCAAACGACAACTCGTGGCGTCGTCGGACCGGCTTGCGGCCCTGCTCGCGCGCGCGGCCGACGCGCTGCGCAATAACGACACTGCCGGCTACGTGACCATCAACGACCGCGATGTCACCCGCGCGGGCATGGTGTACTCGGAAAACGTCGAGAAGCTGCAGACACTCGCGAACACCCTGACCGAACAGGCGCTCAACGACGGCAACGCGCGCTACCGGTGGATCCTGGGCTTCGTGGTGGTGGGCGTCGGGCTGGCGCTTGCGCTGATGGTCGTCACGCACGTCGCGCTCACGCGCATCGTGACGCGCCCGCTCGGCGAAGCGGTGGCGGTGCTCGACCGCGTCGCGTCGAACGATCTGACCGTGCGCGTGCCCGAGGCGGGCCGCAACGAATTCGGCCTGCTTTTTGCGGCCATGCGGCGGATGCGCGACGGACTCTCGCGCACCGTGAGCGGCGTGCGAGACAGCTGCGACGCGATCCACACGGCTGCACGCGAGATCGCCGCCGGCAATCTCGACCTGTCGAGCCGCACGGAGCAGCAATCGGCGTCGCTCGAGGAAACCGCCGCGAGCATGGAGGAACTGACCTCGACGGTCAGGCAGAACGCGGCGAACGCCACCGAGGCGAGCACGCTCGCGAGCGGCACGGCGGACCTCGCGCGCCGGGGCGGTGACGTGGTCGGCCGCGTGGTCCGGACAATGCAGGATATCAGTGCAAGCGCGCTCAAGATCGCCGAGATAACGAACATGATCGACAGCATCGCGTTCCAGACCAACATTCTCGCGCTGAATGCGGCCGTCGAATCGGCGCGCGCGGGCGAACAGGGGCGTGGCTTCGCGGTCGTCGCGGGCGAGGTGCGAACGCTCGCGCAGCGCAGCGCCAGCGCGGCGCGCGAGATCAAGGAACTGATCGGCGCCTCGATGAACGAGGTGCGAAACGGCAACGCGTTCGCGGCCGAAGCGGGCGCGGCGATGGAGGAGATCGTGGGCGCCGTGCGCAACGTGGCGACCATCTTGGTGGAAATGTCGTCGGCGACGAGCGAGCAGAGCGCCGGCATACAGCAGGTGGGCGTCGCCGTGAGCCAGATGGATCAAGTCACGCAGCAGAATGCGGCGCTCGTCGAGCAGGCCGCCGCCGCCGCGGATGCGCTGGAGCATCAGGCGCAATCGATGAAGGACGCCGTGGCGGTATTCCGTCTCGGCGACGCTTGACGGCTTTCACCAACAATAGAAAAAAGGACGAAATGAAAACGACGATGAAGTTGCGCCGCGTGGCGCTGGCGTTCTCGGGCCTGGCCGCATCTTTCGCCGTGCACGCGGCGACATACGCCTACGTTTCGAACGCCGACAGCCAGGACATCTCGGTGTTCCGCCTCGACGCACGGGCCGGCACGCTCGCCGCGGTCGAAACCGTGCCCGTGAACGGTACCGTTATGCCGATGGCACTCTCGCCCGACCATCGTCGTCTGTATGCGGGGCTGCGCTCCAAGCCCTACAGCGTCGTGAGTTTCGCCATCAATCCGCTCGACGGCGACCTCGTCGAACTGGGCCGTGCGCCGCTCGCCGAAAGCATGGCATACCTGTCGACCGACATGACCGGCCGCTACCTGATTTCGGCGTCGTACGGCGGCAATCTGCTGGCGGTGAACCGCATCGGCGCGAACGGGGTGGCGGCCAATGTGCAGCAGACCGTCAAGACCGGGCCGATGGCGCATGCCGTCCGCGTGTCGGCGGACAACCGCTATGCGTTCGCATCGGTGCTGGGCGCCGACGCGTGGTTGCGTCTCAAGTTCGACGCCAGCACCGGCACGCTCACCGAGGACGCGCAGCCCGCGTATTCCCTGCCGAAGGATTCGGGGCCGCGCCATTTCGTGTTTTCCGCTGATAATCGCTTCGTCTACCTGATCGACGAGCTCGACGGCAAGCTGCACGTGCTTGCCTTCAATCGGGCCAACGACACCATCAGGCCGGTCCAGACGATTTCGATCTTGCCGCCCGACTTCAAGGGTGACAAGCCGTGGGGAGCCGATCTGCATCTCACACCGGACAGCCGCTTCCTGTTCATCTCCGAACGAACCTCAAGCACGCTGGGCGCCTATCGCGTGAATACGGCCACGGGCAAGCTGGTGCGGATCGGCACGTACGCGACCGAAAAGCAGCCTCGCGGCTTCAACATCGATCCGTCGGGACGGTATCTGCTCGCGGTGGGGCAGCTGTCGCCGACGTTGAGCCTCTATCGCATCGACGCGAAAACGGGCGGGCTTGCCACGCTCGGCCAATATCCGGTCGGCAAGGGCGCGAACTGGGTCGAACTGGTGAACTTCGACGGATCGAATCGCTGACCGATCCAGGCTGGCTGGCCATCGAGGCAGGCGATGCCGACCCGGGTCCCGTTCACCATCGGCCCGGCGCCCGCGGTTCCATTTTTTCCGCCTGTAACAGTCATAAGATGTCGCATGACAAATCCATGTAATAAATCATCCCACCTATAAGGTAAAGAGGTCTGGATATATTGCCGTCGGATGGCGTAAGTTGTACGATGACAGACTGCTATGGGAGCCGACGTGACGCAATCGAACGACCTCGTAAAGCTGCCATTGCATTGCACTTTCTGCCGTCGGCCGCTTCCATGCCACCGACCCGCCGCACCGGGAATCTGTTCGTGAAAATCGTCACCATCGAAGTCATTCGCCTCTCGCTCGCATTCGATGCGGGCCGACGTCCCGTCGCCGCTGTTGAACCGACCGTCGCCGACACGTATAACGCCGCAGACCGCTCGCTGCGTCGCATGGAGTCGCTGCTGGTCAGGCTCACCGATGACGCAGGGCGCGTTGGCTGGGGCGAAGCATTCGGTCATCTGATCAATCCCGTCACGTTCGCCGCGCTCGAAGGCCCGGTTGGCTGTTGGTTCAAGGGCGCCGAATTCGAGCCGACGCGGCACGGGATCGCCGCATTGCGTGACGCGGCCGATCGCGCGCTGCATGCGTTCGGCCGCACCGGACCGGTGCTGTACGCGTTGTCGGCGATCGACACGGCGCTGCACGACCTCGCCGCGCAGGCGGCCGGCTTGCCGCTGTATCGCTGGCTCGACGGCCATCGCGACGAGATCGACGTGTATGCGAGCCTGGTCAGCTACGACAACGACCCCGACGAAGTCGCGCGCCACGTGCGGCGGGCGTCGGACGAAGGGTTCCGGCGTATCAAGCTGCATGAGACGCAACGTGCGGCCATCGCGGCCGCGCGTGCGGCACTGCCGGCCGGCAGCGAACTGATGGTTGACGTGAACTGCCCGTGGACGGCGAGCGACGCGCTGCGGCATGTGAGCGAGCTGGCCGACCTGCGGCTCGGCTGGATCGAGGAACCGGTGTGGCCTTGCGACGACGCGGACGGCATCGCGCGCGTGCGCGGCGCCGGCGTGCCGGTCGCGGCGGGCGAGAACGCGTCGGGTGTCGCGGGCTTTCGCGACCTGTTCGAACGCGGCGCGCTCGAC
This sequence comes from Burkholderia sp. BCC1996, assembly GCF_905339955.1. Taxonomy (NCBI): domain Bacteria; kingdom Pseudomonadati; phylum Pseudomonadota; class Betaproteobacteria; order Burkholderiales; family Burkholderiaceae; genus Burkholderia; species Burkholderia sp. BCC1996. The sequence continues at coordinate 69,238 of NZ_CAJPHM010000032.1, read as the reverse complement.
GTCGCGCAGCCAAGCATCGCGAAGATCGGTGGACCGACCGGCATCGCGGAAGTGATCGCGCTTGCGGCGGAGCACGGCGTGCGGGTCGTGCCGCACTGTTTCTATTACGGAGCGGGGCTGCTGGCGACCGCGCACGTCGTTGCGACGCTACCGGACGATGTAGCGCTCGAAATTCCCTATCTCGACTGGCCCGAGCGGCTTCATGACGCGCAGCGGCCCGGGGCGCGGTTGCGCTTGCCCGATGTGCCCGGGCTTGGCTTCTTGCCGGACCAAGCGGTGCTGGCACGCAACACGATCGCGCACGCGACGATCGGTTGAACGCAGGAAGCGTGCGCATGGCGCACGCGTCTGAAGCCGTCGCCGGTGTGGCGGCGCAATCGGAAATCAGGAAGCCGGGCGGATGCGCAGGCACGTGCCCGGCTCGACAGGAGACAACATGAAAACACGTTATCGCTGGTGGATCGGCGCGCTGCTCTTCGGCGCCGGCATGCTGAACTATCTCGATCGCGCGGCGCTGTCCGTCGTCGCGCCGATCATCAAGCGCGAACTCGGCATCGACGACGCGCAGATGGGTATCCTGTTCAGCAGCTTCTTCATCGGCTACTGCGTATTCTGCTTCGTCGGCGGCTGGGCCGCGGACCGATTCGGGCCGCGTCGAGTGTTCGCGTGCGCGGCCGGCGTGTGGTCTCTGTTCTGCGGCGCGACCGCGCTCGCCGGGTCGTTCGCGCACCTACTGATCGTACGCGTCGCGTTCGGGATCGGCGAAGGGCCGATGGGGACGACCACCAACAAGGCGATCTCGAACTGGTTCCCGCGCCGCGAAGCGGGACGTGCGGTCGGCTGGACCAACGCGGGGCAGCCGCTCGGTGCGGCCATCGCGGCGCCGATCGTCGGCCTGGTTGCGCTGCAGTTTGGCTGGCGCGTTTCGTTCGTTGTGATCGCCACGCTCGGCTTCGTGTGGCTGGCCGCGTGGTGGGCGTTGTTCCGCGACGATCCGGCGAGCCACCCGCGCGTGTCTCCGGAAGAAGTGCGTGAGATCGCATCCGACCGGACGGTCGGCGTCTCACTGGATGCGCATGCGGACGAGCGTGCTGCGCGTCCGCTGCTGCGCGATCTGCTGTCGCAGCCGGTGCTCGGCGTGGCGTTCGCGTTCTTCAGCTTCAACTATGTGCTCTATTTCTTCCTTTCATGGTTGCCCAGCTATCTCACCGACTACCAGCATCTAAACATCAAGCAGATGAGTGTCGTCGGGATTCTGCCCTGGCTCGGCGCGACCGTCGGTTTCGTGGCCGGCGGCACTGTGTCGGACCGCATCTACCGCCGCACCGGCGACGTGCTGTTCGCGCGCAAGATCGTGATCGTCGTCGGATTGGCTGTAACGGCGGCTTGCGTGCTGCTGGCGTCACGGGTGAGCTCGCTCGGCGCGGCCGTCACGCTGATCGCGATCGCAAGCCTGTTCGCGTTCATGGCACCGCAGGCTTGCTGGTCGCTTCTGCAGGAAATCGTGCCGCGGGAACGTGTCGGCTCGGCCGGCGGGTTCGTTCATCTGCTCGCGAATCTCGCAGGCATCCTGTCGCCAAGCTTGACCGGCTGGCTCATCCAGTATGGCGGTGGGTATGCAAGTGCGTTCGTGCTCGCGGGTGCATCGGCGCTGGCCGGTGCGGTCATCCTGACGTTCACGGTGCGCGCGCGGGCCGTTGTGCAGATGCGCGGGGCTGCCTGACGAAGTACTCCGTTGAACTAGCAACGCGGGAGTGGGTGACCTGATTTAATCATTATCGGTTGATGAAACCGCTCGGCTATACCGTGAGGCTGCCAAAGCCGAGACAAACTACCATCGCCAACTTGGAACAGCCACCGCTGAATCGACATCAAGTTAAACCAACCAGCCTCCCCGATTTCCCGGGGCGGTTCAGTCTGTGTGGAACATCTTGGAAAATAAAGACACCTACCAGAGCCGCACGACTTTAAAGGAGCCGCAGGCGCGAAGTTTATTGAGGCGCGGGGCGCGGTCCTCAAAACGACGCTGGATAGATCTGGGCAAGCCAACGTGACATCAACCGTCAGGGGTTGTAAAACTGGGGCGGACCATAGATTTATTTTGGCTTACGGTTGCCCGAACTGTCGCAGCAACTCGAAGCCTGTCCCTCCGTTCCAAGGGCTATCAAGGTCGAATCCAGTGGCAAACTTTCTAACGTCTGTCAGGTTATAACTTGCATAAATGAACTGATTGGCGTACTGTGGAAGGGCCGTGGAGGGAAACCGCGTTGGACAGCATGGATCGAGACGTACTGGAAACTGCCGTCATGTGGCATCGCTCTGGGCGCGCGGTGATGCTCGGCACGGTTCTGAAGACGTGGGGCTCGGCGCCTCGCCCGATCGGTGCGATGGTCGCGCTGCGTGACGATGGTGCCGTGAAGGGTTCCGTATCGGGCGGGTGTCTCGAGGACGATCTGGTCGAGCGTGTGTGGCGCGTCGGATTTTCGGGTTCGACGCCGACCGTTGTAACCTATGGCCTCTCGGCAGACGACGCGCATCGCTTCGGTCTTCCGTGCGGCGGCACGCTGATTATTCTCGTGGAACCGGTCCGGATATCATCGCGGCTGGACGAGGCGCTGGAATGGGTCAGGCGTGGCCGGGCGGTGATCCGCAACGTGAACGCCAATACCGGCGAAGCCGACGTGACGCCGACCGATTCGGCAGCCCCGACCTCGTTCGACGGCGTGTCGCTGCGCGCATGTTACGGGCCGAGCCATCGCCTGCTGATCATCGGTGCGGGGCAACTGTCCGAATATGTTGCGCGCATGGCAGTGGCGCTGGGCTATCACGTCATCGTTTGCGACCCGCGTGAAGAGTATCTCGGGGAATGGTCCGTGCCTCATACCGAAGTATTTCGCAAAATGCCGGACGACCTGATCGCGCGAGTCGGCCTGGATCCGAACACGGCCGTGGTGGCGTTGACGCACGATCCGAAGATCGACGAGCTTGCGTTGATCGAGGCGCTCAAATCTCCGGCGTTCTACGTGGGAGCGGTCGGCGCGCGTGCGAATAACGCGAAGCGTCGGGAACGGCTCAAGCTGTTTGACTTGACCGATACGCAGGTTGCAGCGCTTCATGGTCCGATCGGGCTTCACATCGGAGCTAGGACACCGCCGGAGATTGCGGTGGCGATCATGGCGGAGATGACTTCGCACCGCTACGGCGTGCCGGTCGTGCAGTCGCACGCGCTTCGCGATGCGCCATCGGTTCCGCAATGGATCGAATAGGCGCGCGCGCACCTGTGTTGCGTTGCGCGAATGGCAGATGAAATTTTTTCGATGAACTTATGGTTAAACCCGCCATGCTCGAATCGTCGAGCCACCGTGCGTCGGATGCACGTTTTGCATCGATCGAGCGCTATTCGTCGGTTGCGAGAACCGTCGAGATACTGTCGGACGCGTGGGGATTTCTGGTGCTGCGGGAGTGCTTTTTCGGCGTCAGGCGATTCGAGCAGTTCCAGAGTATCCTGCAGGTGCCGCGTACAACGCTGGTGGAGCGGCTCAAGAAATTCACGACCCTGGGCATACTGAAGAAACGGCTTCCGTCGACGGGCGGTGCCCGCTATGAGTACCGTTTCACGGAGCAAGGCCGCGACCTGTACGCGACGATGATCGCGTTGCTCGCGTTCGGCGACCGTTGGCTTGCGGGCGGCGCGCAGCCTCCGTTGAAGCTCATTCACAAGACCTGCAAATGCGATTGCGCACCGCGCGTCGTGTGCTCGCACTGCCACGCTGGCATTGACCCGAGGTCCGTCCACTATCGCGACGGGCCGGGGGCGGGCGGCGAGGAGCGTAGCATCGAACGCAAGCGCTCGCGCCGGAATTCGGACGTGAGCGTCCTCGAGCGCATTCGGCCATGCTCGGTCGCGCGAACGTTGCAGATCATCGGTGACCGCTGGAGCTTCCTCGTGATCCGGGAATTCTTTTACGGTGTTCGACGCTTCGACGAGTTTCAGTCGCGCCTGGGTATCGCCACCAACATCCTGTCGGACCGGCTGCAGCGACTCGTGGAGCAGGGTATCGCGGAGAAGCGGCTGTATCAGGAGAAGCCGAAACGTTACGAGTACCGGCTGACCGAAATGGGCCGCGACTTGTATGGGCCGCTGCTGGTGATGATGGCTTGGGGTGACAAGTGGCTGTCTGGCGGAAAAGCGCCGTTGAAACTGCGGCACCGAGAGTGTGACCATGATTTTCATGCAATCGTCGTATGCGACAAATGCGACACCGAACTCGATCCGCGTGAAATGTCATACGTACTGCGGTATGCGTTGCCGGTAGAGCTCGACGTCGCCTGACTCGCGCTTCTCGATGCCGCGTGGCGCCCGAGCGCGCGTACGGCGGCAGATCGATTCATCAGGATGGCGGCGGCTGTCTTCTCGCCCGGTGGGCCTGGCAGCCGGCTGGGCGTTTCGTTCAGAGCGCGCCGGCGGACTGCGTGCGTGGCGATTTGCCTAGTCATCCCCTTTTCCCCTTCCTCATGGTTTGGTGCGCCTGATCGACTGCACGTATCGCCACGCGCATCCAGTCGCGCGCGGACTCTTGCCGCGTCCCGATTCGACCTTGCAGCAGACGTTAACCTTGTGGGCATGCCCGGTACACAACAACCAGGAAGGTATCGGAAATGCAAGCGATCTATACGTTCACGATTCCATATTGGAACGGCTGCGCCCACACGCGAAAGAGACGACTGCATACGCGCGGAATGCTTCAAGACATCAGCCAATAACGGCTGGATAGCCGCGCGGCGTCATTCATGACAAGTTGTCGAACAAGGGACTTGCAAATCAGAATTTCGCTCACTATAGTCCACTTATGCAAGTTAGTTTGACGTCACGACCTCGTCGTCGATTCCGTGATTCCGTGATCGGGTGGAGGAGCAAAATTGAACGCATTTGAGTTTCAGTCGAACAGGTCGACGATCGTCGAGGCCGGTGCCTCGGCGCGCCTTGGAGAAATCGTCGGCCGGCTGGGTTGTCGCTCGGTCTTTCTCGTGACCGATCGCGGCATCGTCGATAACGGTCTGCTGAAGCCGGCTCTTGAAAGCCTCGAGGCAGTCGGCATGGCCGTAACGGTGTATGCAGACGTGCAGGCCGATCCGCCGGCTCATGTTGTGAACGGTGCGGCCGATGCGGCGGTGTCCGCGCGGGCCGACTGCGTGGTCGGTATCGGCGGCGGCAGCTCATTAGACGTTGCGAAACTGGTGGCGCTTCTCGCGCGCCGGACGGAAAAGCTGGACGACGTCTACGGCGTTGGCGTCGCGAAGGGACCGCGACTGCCGCTGGTGTTGCTCCCCACGACTGCGGGAACGGGATCCGAGGTCACGCCGATTTCGATCGTGACAACCGGCGACGGAGAGAAGAAGGGCGTTGTCTCGCCGGTTCTGCTGCCGGACATTGCGGTGCTCGATGCGGATCTGACGTTGAGCCTGCCGCCCGCGGTCACGGCGGCGACGGGCATCGACGCCATGGTTCATGCGATCGAGGCGTACACCAGCAAGCGCCTGAAGAATCCGGTCTCCGATTGCCTCGCGAAGGAAGCGCTTCGCTTGCTCGGCGCCAACATTGGCGAGGCCTGTGCCAACGCCGCCAATCGCGACGCACGCCAGGCAATGCTGCTCGGCGCGATGCTGGCCGGTCTCGCGTTCGCCAATGCGCCCGTAGCAGGCGTGCATGCGCTGGCGTATCCGATAGGCGCGCGCTTTCATGTTCCGCACGGGCTGTCGAACTCGCTCGTTCTGCCGGCGGTCATGCGTTTCAACCTCGATGCCGCGGCTGACCGGTATGCGGAGCTTGCCGCCGTTCTGATGCCGGACGTCACGGGAAATACCGGTGCGCGTGCGAACGCGCTGGTCGCGCGGCTAACTGCGTTACCGAAGGCGCTCGGTTTGCCGACACGGCTGTCGGCCGTCGGTATCGGCCACGGCGATATCGCGACACTGGCCGAAGACGCGATGCGTCAAACCCGTTTGCTCGTGAACAACCCGCGCGAGATTTCCCTTCAGGATGCGGCTGCGCTTTACGAGGAGGTTCTGTGAGCCAGAAAAAAATGCCGTCGCGCCGAGCCCAATATCCTCACTTCAGTGCCATCCAGACGCGCTGGTCCGACAACGATTCCTACGGGCACGTGAACAACGTAGTCTATTACGCGTACTTCGATACGGCAGTCAATCGGCATTTGATCGAACGCGGCGTGCTCGATATTGCAAATAGCCCCGTTATCGGCCTGGTGGTCGACACGCGTTGCACGTACTTCTCGTCGATCGGCTTTCCCGACGTCGTCCATGTCGGCATGAAGGTCGTGCATCTCGGCAACAGTAGCGTGCGCTACGAGATCGCGCTGTTTCGCAACGACGCCGACACGGCTTCGGCGATCGGCGAGTTCGTACACGTCTATGTCGATCGGGCAACGAACGGCCCGGTGCCGGTTCCGCCCGAAGTCCGGCAAGTCTTGCAGTCGTTGATGGCCTGACGCGCCGGTTGCGACAAGTGTCCTGGAGGAGAGAACAAATGGAAATGGCAGGAGAGGCGCGGTTGCAAGCATCCCGCGAGACCGTGTGGAACGCGCTCAACGATCCGGCGGTGCTGCAGGCCAGCATCCCGGGATGCGAAGTGCTCGAGAAGAGCGCCGACAACGAATTTACCGCGACGGTGGTGTCGAAGGTCGGGCCGATCAAGGCGCGGTTCGCCGGCAAGGTGACGTTGTCGAATATCGCCGCCCCCGTCAGTTACACGCTGACGGGTGAAGGGTCTGGCGGCGCGGCAGGCTTCGCGCGTGCCGACATTGACGTGGCGCTCGAAGCGCTCGAGCAGGATGTCACGCTGCTTCGATACGGCGTCAAGGCAAATGTCGGCGGCAAGCTGGCGCAGTTGGGTTCGCGAATGATCGATGCGGCGGCGCGCAAGTCGGCAGACGATTTCTTCGATCTGTTCGCGAGGCAGGTCGGCACGAAAGTGGCCAATGGTGAACAGGAGACGTCGTCATCGACGATGGGCGTCGATGCACTGTTGGCGGCCGTGTCGATCGAGCGTCCGGTCGTTGCGCCAGCTTACGCGCAACTGGCCGTCGCCGCCGGACCCCTGGCGCCGCGGCAACGTGCCGAACCCGTCGGCGCCGCTGCGCCGCAGGCTCGCTCGTCCGCGGCGAACGGCGCACCTGCGGCCCCGTTGGCCGATCTTCAGGCGGAGGTGACGGATGCGTTGATGACCGAGAAGATCAAGGTGTGGATCTCCGATCAGATCGCGGTCGTCACCTTGAACCGGCCGCGCAGTCGCAACGCGATGACATACGGGATGTGGCTCGCGATGCCGTCGGTCATGACCGCTCTCGAACGAAATCCCGAGGTGCGGGCCGTGTTGCTGACCGGCGCGGGCGACGACTTCTGCGCCGGGGCCGACATCTCCGAGTTCGAGAAAGTGCGCGCCGACGCCGGTCAGGCGAACGCGTACGAGATTGCGGTGGATGCGTGCTGCGATGCGATCGCGAACATCTCGAAGCCGACCATCGCCGTATTGCGCGGCTACTGCTTGGGCGGCGGCGCGCATCTGGCGATGTCGTGCGACTTCCGCTTCGCGGCACCCGACGCCACGTTCGGCATTCCGGCGGCGCGCCTGTCCATCATCTACGGCGTGCGTGGGACGCGCAAGCTGTTGTCGCTGGTGGGGGTGTCGCAAGCGAAGAAGATTCTCTACGGCGCAGAGCGATTCGATGCGCGTGCGGCACGCGACATCGGATTCTTGGACCGGATCGCCGGAGACGACGCGCAGGTCGCGCCGCTCTCGTGGTGGCAGCGGGTGACCGGCGGCAAGCCGCGTGCAAGGACGACCGATCCGATGGCCGATGCGCGCGCGTTCGCGAGAACGATGGCGGCCAACGCGCCGCTGAGCGTGGCGGGCGCGAAATACCAGCTGAACGGGATGGCGATGGGCACCGGCGCGCTGGATCTCGATCGAGCCGAAGCGATGATCGCGGCGGCAGCCGGTAGCGACGACTATCGAGAAGGCCGGGCCGCGTTCGCCGAAAAGCGCGCAGCGAAATTCCAGGGACGTTGATCGGAGGAACCGATGAAACCGGCACCGTTTGATTATTGTTGCCCGGACTCCGTCGACGAGGCGATCGCCGCGCTGGCAGCCTGCCGCGGCGATGCGAAATTGATGGCCGGCGGCCAAAGCCTGATGCCGATGCTGAATTTTCGTGTGGTGCGTCCCGCGATGATCGTCGACATCCGCAAACTGGTCGAGCTCGACTACGTGCGCGAGCGTGAGGACGGCGGACTCGCGGTGGGTGCGCTGACGCGTCACCGCGTGCTCGAGACGTCGCGCCAGGTCGCCCGACATTTTCCGGTCATTCCGGACACGATGCGCCATGTCGCCCACCTCGCGATCCGCAATCGCGGCACGATCGGCGGAAGCCTGTCGCATGCCGATCCGGCTGCGGAGTTGCCGATGCTGGCGCGATTGCTGGATGCGACGATCGTCGCGCGTTCGCCCCGCGGCGAGCGCAGGATCGCGGCGGCCGATTTCTTCGTCGCGCCACTCACGACGATGCTCGACGATGACGAGATGGTCGTTCGCGTCGATTTTCCGGGCGTGAAGCCCGGGACCGGCTGGTGTTTCGAGGAATTCTCGCGTCGCGCAGGTGACTTTGCGCTGGCCGCCGTGGGCGTGCTGCTGGATGTCCGCGACGGCGTGATTCACGATGCGCGCGTCGCGATGATGGGAGTAGGCGACACGCCGTTGCGGCGCACCGACTCGGAAGCGATCTTGCGCGGCAAGCCATTGTCCGACGTGCTCGTGGAGGAGGCGGCGGAAGCCGCGTGCGACGGACTGTCGCCCGCCATAGATCTGCACGCTTCGCCGGCATACCGCCGCCATCTCGCGGGCGTGCTGGCGCGGCGTGCGATACGCAGCGCATGGCGCCGTGCTTCAGGAGTCCCGCAATGAACGAACATGACATTGCCCGCAAGCCCGTCTGGATGATCGTCAATGGTACGGTCGTCGAGCGCAGCGTCGAACCGCGCCTGCTTCTGTCCGATTTCTTGCGACACGACCTGTCGCTGACCGGCACGCACGTTGGTTGCGAGCACGGTGTATGCGGGGCATGCACCGTGATCGTCGACGGCGATAGCGTGCGGTCCTGCCTGATGCTGGCGATCTCGGCCGACGGTTGCGACGTGCGTACCGTGGAGAGCATGGGTACACCCGATTCGCTGTGCGCGCTGCAGGAGGCGTTCCGTGAACATCATGGCCTTCAGTGCGGGTTCTGTACGCCCGGCATGCTGGCGACCTGCACCGATGCGTTGCAGAAATACCCGCTCGACAGCGATGACGAGATTCGCGACGCGCTGTCCGGAAATCTTTGCCGCTGTACCGGCTATCAGGGCATCGTCGAAGCCGTCCGTGTTTGCGTAACGGCGCGCGACGCATTGCGGCAAGCCGCCGGTTCAGAGCCAATCGAGGATAACCAACAATGAAAATGCATGTTCTGAATGGCGGCCGGCTCCGGATGCGCAAGGGTGTCTATCTTCCTGAAGCCGAGCGAAGCGAAACGATCGATCTGCCGGTGGCGTGCATGCTGTTTCGGCATGATCAGGGAAACGTATTATTCGACACCGGATGCCACCCGCAGGTCGTCGACGATGCCGCCGCTCGCTGGGGGGCGATGGCGAAGGCCATGACGCCGATCGCCGGACCGGAAGACAACGTCATCTCGGAGTTGAAAGCGCTCGGGCTCGGGCCGGACGATGTCGATGTAGTCGTCAACTCCCATCTCCACTCCGATCATTGCGGCTGCAATGCGTTCTTCAAGAGAGCGGCTTTCTTCTGTCATGCGAAGGAGCTTGCGGCCGCCCAGGGAGAGGAGGCACTGCAACGCGGCTACATTCCCGCCGACTGGCATCATCCGATGCCGACCGAACTCGTCGACGGGGAGCGCGACGTCTTCGGCGATGGAAAGCTGCTGCTGGTGCCGTTGCCGGGGCATACGGCAGGGAGCATGGGCATGCTCGCGACGCTGGAGCGTGATGGCGCCTTCCTGCTGGCTGCCGACGCCGTTGCGCTGCGCGAGAATCTCACGCGCGAAGTGATGCCGCGCAACACGTGGGACCCGGATGCCGCTTTGTCATCCCTCAACGAAGTCCGGAGGCTCGAACGAGATGGCGCGAGCGTGATCTTCGGCCACGATCCGCAACAGTGGGAGACGCTTCGCAAGGGGGCTCACGCATATGAGTAAGCCGCGTCGTGATCCTGGCGCGCCGCCGGACGCCGATGTCGGCATCGACGAACAGCCGCGCGGCGGTTTTGTCGGGCAGCCGGTGCGTCGATTCGAGGACGCGAGACTGCTCACCGGGCTCGGACGTTATGTCGACGATCGGCCGGCCGGAAATGCACTTCATCTCGCGATCGTGCGCAGCGACCAGGCGCATGCGCGCATCCGCGCCGTGCGTGCCGACGCTGCACGCGGCATGGAAGGTGTATTCGGCATTTATGCGTGGGCCGATCTGGCCGACCTCGTCAAGCCGGCTGTCGCGGTATCGCGCATGGCGGATTATCAACCCACGCCGATTCATGCGCTGGCGGACGGTGTCGTGCACTTCGTCGGCGAACCGGTTATCGCGGTGCTCGCTGATAGCCGCTATCTGGCCGAGGATGCGCGGGATGCGATCGAGATCGAATACGAACCGCTGCCAGTCGAGACCGATGCCGAGGCGGCGGCACATCCCGGCGCGCCACTGCTGCACGACGGGTTGACGAGCAACGTGCTGGTCGAACGACGGTTCGTGCGCGGTGAGATCGACGAAGCATTCGCGAACGCGCCCGTCACCGTTGGCGGCCGGTTCCGGTTTCACCGGAAGATGCCGACTGCGATGGAGCCGCGCACCTATATCGCGGAAGTGGATCCGGGCCGAGACGCCCTGACGCTCTACACGTCGAGCCAGATACCGGGCATCGTGCGCGACGCGATGGCGGATCTGCTCGACATGCCGGGCAATCGGCTGACGGTGATCGCGCCCGATGTCGGGGGCGGATTCGGCGGCAAGACCTCGGTCTATCAGGAGGAGATGCTCGTATGCGTGCTCGCGCGAAAGGTCGGGCGCCCGGTGCGCTGGAGCGGTGATCGGCTCGAGGACATGCTGTCGACGAGCCAGGCCTTCGACGAACGGGTCGATGCCGAACTCGCACTGGATAGCGATGGCCGGATTCTGGGGCTGCGTGCCGAAGTGATCGGCGATGTGGGCGCGTATTCGATCTATCCATGGACCGCCGGCATCGAGCCGGTACAGGTCATCAGTTTTCTGCCCGGGCCGTACCGGGTCCCCGCGTACCAAGGACACGTTCGCGGGGTGACGACACCCAAGGCGCCGACCGGACCCTATCGCGGCGTCGGACGCCCGACCTCGACATTCGCGATGGAGCGCCTGATGGATCTGGCGGCAAAGCGTCTCGGAGTTGACCCGACGGAGTTGCGGTTGCGCAACCTTGTGCGTCCCGAGGAGTTCCCGTATCGGACGCCGGTCGGCATCGTGTGGGATCAATCGGCGTTCATCGAAGGACTCGAGGCAGCCAAGGAGCGGTTCGACTACTCCGCCGCGAGGCAGGCACAGGCGCAGGCGCGTGCCGAAGGGCGCTGGGTCGGTATCGGCGTCGCCTGCTATGCGGAACTGTCCGGCATCGGCTCGCGCATTTCGGCATCGCCAGGCATGCCGATCAACACCGGCACCGATACGTGCGTGATTCAGCTCGATTCGACCGGAGCGGTCACGGCATCGTTCGGCTGCGCATCGCATGGTCAGGGACACGAGACGACGCTCGCTCAAGTTCTGGCGGACGAGCTTGGCGCACGCATCGAAGATCTGCGCGTGATCACCGGAAATAGTGCCGCCGTGCCGCATGGTACCGGCAGTTACGCCAGCCGCACGGCCGTCATCAGCAGCGGGGCTGGAATGCTGGCAGCGCGCGAGCTGCGCGCACGGATGCTGCGCGTCGCCGGCCATCTGCTCGACGTGTCGCCGGACGATCTTGACGTGATCGAGAGTGTCATTCGCGTGCGCTGGAGCGACGCACGTCTTTCGTTCGCCGATCTGGCAAAGGCGCTCTATTCGCAAATGGGACGCGTGCCGCTGGAGTTCCGAGAGGATCTTTGTGTCAGTCGGGTGTACGACCCGGTAGTAGGCACGACCAGTTCGTCGACGCATCTCGTTCAGGTGGAAATCGATCCCGAGACGTATGGCGTTCACGTTCAGCGATACGTGATCGCGGAGGACTGCGGACGGGTGATCAATCCGTTGATCGTCGCGGGGCAGACGCGTGGCGCCGTGGCGCAAGGCATCGGTGCAGCACTTCTCGAGGAAGTCGTGTACGACGCCGACGGCCAACTGCTGACGGCGAGCCTGGTCGATTACCTGCTGCCATCGGCACCGGAGGTCCCGACGTTGGATCTCGTGCACCTCGAGAAACTGGCACCCAATACGCTGGGCGGCTTTCGCGGCATGGGCGAGGGCGGGACGATCGGCTCGCCTGCCGCCATCGCGAATGCGATTGCCGATGCCCTGTCGCCGTTGAACGTCGACATATCGGAGCTGCCGGTGACGCCCGAACGCCTGTATCGCCTCATTCATTTATCCCCCATTGAATCAATCAAGGAGCAACAAGATGGAATTCAGACTTGATGGAAAGGTCGCGCTCGTCACCGGTGGCGCCCGGGACGTGGGCCGTGAAATCGCACTGGGCCTGGCTGGGGAGGGTGCGAGTGTCGTCGTCAACTATCACGGATCGAAGGTCGCAGCGGAAGCGGTCGTGGACGAGATCCGCGCGCAAGGTGGGCGAGGGCGGGCGATCGGCTGCGACATCTCGGACCGTCGGGCCGTGGATCAGATGATCGACGAGACCGTCGAGGTCTTCGGCGGTCTCAACATCCTTGTCAACAATGCCGGGCTCGTCATCCGCAAGCGCTTTCTCGATTCTCATCCGGACGAATGGCGCAAGCAGATCGACGTCTGCCTGTACGGCACGCTGAACTGCACGCATGCGGCGTTGCCTCATCTGGAGCGCCAGAAAGGCAGCGGCCGAATTATCACGATCACGGGCGATTCGTCGAGGGTAGGTGAATCCGGCCTGGCGATCGGCGCGGCCGCGCGCGCGGCCAATATTGCGCTGATGAAGTCGATCGCACGAGAAACGCGCTCGGGCACGACTGCCAATGCGCTTGCGCTCGGGCTGATCGAGACTGCACATGATCCGGAATTTCTCGAGGCGAATCTGGAACGGCTGGTCAAGCTCTATCCGCTTCGGCGTCTCGGTCAGCCGCACGACGTTGCGCCTATGGCGGTCCTGCTTGCATCGGAAAAGGGAAGCTGGATTACCGGTCAGGTGATCAGCATCAGCGGCGGCTTCAGTATGGTCTGACGGCGCAACCCCCGGCTTCCTTCCGACAACTGACATATCGGCGCCGCCGACCGAAACCGACGGCAGCGCCCGAGGAGACAAACGTGATTCATACCGAGCTTATTGTGCCTGTCCACGAATTGCTCAAACGCCATAAAGAGCGCAATCCGGACAAGGCCGCATTCGAGGACGCACGTACGTCCATCACCTACGCGGAACTGGACGCGATGACGGCACGCCTCGCGACGCACTTCCAGCGGGCGGGCGTGCAGGCCGGCGATCGCGTCGCCGTCGTGCTGCCGAATTCGGTCGAATGGGTGGTGAGCTGCCTCGCCTGCGTTCGCGCCGGTGCGATCGCCGTGCCGATCAGCCACGAGGCGACGTCGCCGGAGATCGAGTATCGGCTGGACGATGCACGCTGCACTGCGCTGGTGACGAGCGATGCGCGAGAGCGGGAATTACGCGCGGTCGGTGCGTCGGTTGGCTCGGTCAACGAATACGTGACCGTGCCGTGGTCGTCGCAGCCCGTCGTCGGTACGCCATTTGCAGTCGCGACGGCGCGCGGCGCCCCGAGCGAGCCGTCGGATCCGGATGCGATCGACGATCCGGGATTCGTGATCTACACGTCGGGAACGACCGGTAAGCCCAAAGGCGTGTTGCTGTCGACGCGCGGCATGCTGTGGGTCGCTGCCGCATGTTGGGCCCCGATTGCCGGCCTGACGGGCAGCGACCGCATATTGAGCGCGCTTCCGCTGTATCACTCGTATGCGCTGAACTTCTCGGTGCTGAGTGTGCTCGCAGTCGGCGCGACCGCGTACCTGATGGAGAAGTATTCGTCGAGCGAAATCCCGCGGCTACTGTCAGACGGGCGCTTCACCGTAATGCCCGGCGTGCCGACGATGTTCCACTACCTGCTCGAATCCGCGCGGGCGACAGGGGGGCGCGGCTCGCTGCCCGGGCTGCGATTATGCGTGTCGGCCGGCGCGATACTGCCGGGCACGACGAATCGTGAATTCGAAAACATGTTCGGCCTGAAGCTGCTCGATGGCTACGGCATTACCGAAACCTCGACGATGGTCACGATGAACTGGCCGACCGGTGCGCGCGTATTCGGCTCGTGCGGCCTGCCGCTGCCGGGCGTAGCGGCGCGCGTCGTCGATCCTGTTGCGTTGCGCGATGTCCGTGTCGGGGAAGAAGGCGAGTTACTCGTTCGCGGCCCCAATGTGATGAAGGGATACCTGAACAAGCCAACGGAAACCGATGCGGCATTGAGCAACGGCTGGTATCGCACGGGCGACTTGGCACGCTTTGATGCGAACGGCTATATCACCATCACGGGGCGCCTCAAGGAAGTAATCATTCGGGGCGGCCAGAACATCTCACCGGCCGAGATCGAAGAGGTGGTCTGCGAGTACGACGGCGTTCACGATTGCGCGGTCGTCGGTATGCCGCATGCGCATCTCGGCGAGGTGCCGGTGGTGTTCGTCGTCGAGCGAGCCGAGGGCGCTGTGGATGTCGCGGCGCTGCTCGCGCACTGCAGTCTCCATCTGTCGGCTTACAAGGTGCCGTCCGCGATTCATGTGACGGCGGAAATTCCGCGGACCGGATCTGGGAAGGTCATGCGGTTCAAATTGCGCGAAGCCGTACAACCTGCCGAGCACGGTGACGCCTGACGCATTTCAGCTATCCTCTGACTGGAGAAGTATTGATGTCGACAATTTCATTGAACGGACAGGTAACACTTCGGAATCCTGATCTGGTGAGGAATGCGTGCCTGATCGCAGGCGAATGGATTCACGCCGACCAGGGAGACGCGATCGACGTGCGCAATCCGTCGACTGGGCAGTCGCTCGGGACGGTGCCGCGCATGGGGCGAAATGAAACATTGCGCGCGATCGACGGTGCCAATGCCGCGCTGGCCGAATGGCGCTCGCGTACGGGCAAGGAGCGTGCGGCAGTTTTGCGTCGCTGGTATGAACTGATGGTCGAGAATCAGGATGATTTGGCCGCGATCATGACGGCTGAGCAGGGCAAGCCGCTTTCGGAAAGTCGTGGGGAAATCACCTATGCCGCGTCGTTTCTGGAATGGTTCGGCGAGGAGGCCAAGCGTGCCTATGGCGACACGATACCAGGGCATACGCGCGACAAGCGCATCGTCGTGCTGAAGCAACCCGTCGGCGTGTGCGCTGCGATCACGCCGTGGAATTTCCCGGCGGCGATGCTGACGCGCAAGATCGGGCCGGCGCTGGCCGCTGGTTGCACGATGGTATTGAAACCGGCAAGCCAGACGCCATTCTCCGCGCTTGCGCTCTGCGTGCTGGCGGAGCGTGCCGGCGTACCAAAGGGGGTGATCTCGTGCGTGACTGGCGCGGCGGCGGAGATCGGCGAAACGTTGACGGCCAGCCCGATCGTCCGCAAGGTCTCGTTCACCGGATCGACGGAAATCGGCAAGATTCTGCTGGCGCAATGCGCGTCGACCGTCAAGAAGGCATCGATGGAACTGGGCGGCAACGCGCCGTTCATCGTATTCGACGATGCGGATCTCGATGCGGCGGTGAAAGGTGCCATCGCGTCGAAGTATCGCAATGCGGGGCAGACCTGCGTATGCGCCAACAGGCTGCTGGTTCAGGACGGCGTGTATGACACGTTTGTCGAAAAACTGTCGGTGGCCGTGCAATCCATGCGTGTCGGCGACGGATTCGAGGAAGGTGTCGCGATCGGTCCTCTGATCGATGAGCATGCCGTCGCGAAGGTTGTGGAGCACGTAGACGACGCGATATCGAAGGGCGCGCGTGTCGTAGTCGGCGGAAAGCGGCATCAGAAGGGCGGCAACTACTACGAGCCGACGATTCTTGCCGATGTGACGCCGTCGATGCGGATCTTTCGCGAGGAGACATTCGGTCCCGTCGCCCCCATTTTCCGGTTCAGTACCGACGACGAGGCGATCGCGCTCGCCAACGACACCGAATTCGGTCTTGCTTCCTATTTCTACAGCCGGGATATCGGCCGCGTGCTCAAAGTGGCCGAGGCGCTCGAGTACGGCATCGTAGGCATCAACGAAGGCCTGATCTCGACCGAAGTCGCACCGTTCGGCGGTGTCAAGGAGAGCGGGCTCGGACGCGAGGGATCGAAGTACGGCATCGAGGACTACCTCGAGCTCAAGTATCTGTGCATGGGCGGAATCGCCTGACGCTCGGTGCGGCACCTGAGTGCATCGACGCTTCGGTGCCGGTTCATCGTGAATGCTTCAATGGAGGAATCTCGCGCAATAAAGTCCAGCAATGAAAGTTAAACAACAACGATGAATCCATTGGTTTGGAGGAGCTAGATATGTCAACGGTCAATGTGGCAGTGCCTGCGTCGCGGATGTCCCGTGACGAAAAACGGGTGGTTTTCGCATCTTCGTTAGGTACGGTGTTCGAGTGGTACGACTTCTTTCTCGCTGGCTCGCTGGCGACGTTCATTGGCAGGCACGTTTTCTCCGGTGTCAACCCGACCGCGGGATTCATCTTTACGCTGCTGAGCTTTGCTGCGGGGTTCGCGGTGCGGCCTCTCGGGGCGATCGTATTTGGACGTCTGGGCGACCTTGTCGGCCGCAAGTACACGTTCCTCGTGACGATCGTCTTGATGGGCGGCTCGACGTTTCTCATCGGGTTGCTGCCGGGCTTTGCCACTATCGGGATCGCTTCGCCGATCCTGTTTGTCGCGATGCGGATGATTCAAGGGCTCGCGCTTGGCGGCGAATATGGCGGCGCGGCGACCTATGTCGCGGAGCATGCGCCGAATGACCGGCGCGGTGCATGGACCGCCTGGATCCAGATGACCGCGACGCTCGGGCTGTTCCTGTCGCTGGTGGTCATTCTGGGTGTGCGAACCACGACAGGCGAAGGTCCGTTCGCATCGTGGGGATGGCGAGTGCCATTCCTGATGTCCATCGTCCTGCTCGGGATATCGGTGTGGATCCGCCTTCAGTTGCACGAGTCGCCGGCATTCGAGCGCATGAAGGCCGAGGGCAGTCGCTCGAAGGCACCCGTAGCCGAGGCATTCGGGCAATGGAAGAACCTCAAGCTGGTGTTGGTCGTGTTGTTCGGGCTGACGGCGGGGCAGGCAGTCGTCTGGTATACGGGGCAGTTCTACACGCTGTTCTTTCTGACGCAGACGCTCAAGCTCGAGGGTTCGACGTCGAATGTGATCCTTGCCATCGCACTCATGATCTCGGCTCCGTTCTATGTCGTGTTCGGTTCATTGTCCGACCGGATCGGACGCAAGCCGATCATCCTGATTGGTTTCGCGCTGGCGGCCGCCACGTACTTTCCCCTGTTCAAGGGGCTGACGCACTTCATCAATCCCGCGCTGGAGACGGCACAACGGAATGCGCCAATCGTGGTGAAGGCATCTCCTCTCGAGTGTTCGTTCCAGTTTAATCCGGTTGGTACGGCGACCTTTACCAGTTCATGCGATATCGCCAAGAGTGCGCTATCGAAAGCCGGGCTGAGCTACCGTAACGAACCGGCGCCGCCGGGAGAGCGGGCCGCGATCGTCGTCGGCGGCAGCGTCATTGCGTCATACGATGGAAAAGCCGCCGACGCAGCCATGCAAGCGCGTGATTTCGATCGGGCGCTGCAGCGTGCGCTGCACGATAACGGCTATCCGGCGAAGGCCGATCCGGGCAAGATCAATTGGCCGATGGCGATCCTTCTGCTGGCGATCCTGATGATCTACGGCACGATGGTCTACGGGCCGATCGCGGCCATGCTCGTCGAGTATTTTCCGACACGGATCCGCTACACGTCGATGTCGTTGCCATATCACATCGGCAACGGATGGTTCGGTGGATTCCTGCCGGCTTCCGCATTCGCGATCGTCGCGGCAAACGGGAACATCTATTCCGGCCTCTGGTATCCGATCGTCATTGCGGCCGCTTCGCTAATCGTTGGGGTCTTGTGCCTGCGCGAGACGCGCGGCACCGATATCTGCGCCAACTGACCAGACAACATATCGATACGGAGTCAAGCGGATCATGGCGTTATACGAATATCGAGGCGTGGCCCCGCGCGTTCATGCGTCCGCTTACGTACACCCGAGTGCGAGCATCATCGGTGACGTGATCGTCGGCGCCGGTTGCTATATCGGGCCCGGAGCGTCGCTACGTGGGGATTTTGGCGCCATTCGTGTCGGCGAGGACAGCAACGTACAGGACAACTGTACGTTGCATGTCGGGCACGGAATGACATGTTTGCTGGGTGAACGGTCTCATGTCGGTCACGGCGCCGTGGTACATGGCGCACGTCTGGAGCGCAACGCGCTGATCGGGATGAATGCCATCGTGATGGACGACGCGATAGTCGGAGATTCTGCCATCGTGGCGGCGTGCGCGTTCGTCAAGTCGGGAATGGAGGTGCCGGCACGAGCGCTGGTCATGGGCGTGCCGGCACGGATCGTCCGCGTACTGACCGATGCGGAACTGCGAGAGAAGGTCGAAGCGACGAACCGTTACTGCAAACTCGCGGCATCGAGTTTGGCAACGATACGCAGGATCGATATGCCGATCGGTGGCTGAGCCGAGTGATATTGCCGGAATTCGACAGCCCCCCGACCGTCGCGAACGGAATACGGCGATGGACGATTGTCTCGATCGGCTTTTGCGGCGGAGTGCCGCAAATGTTCGTTGTCGGCACTAAAGAACGTAGCCGTGCAGTGCGCCGTGGACGTGCGCGCACTGCACGATTCTCATACGAATCAATCGACCCCCGCCGTGCGGTGACCAGCATAGTACGGGGTGCGCCAGTTTGGCGTTATGCCCATGAAGTCGTCGAAATATGCAATGGCCAGCATCGGCTCTTCGAGCAAATTCTCGCGATATGATTGCCAGATCTTGACCTGTCCGATTTTTTCGGACGGTTCGACGACTTTTCCACATTCCTGCCGTGATACTTTTTTGACGAGCTCAACGCAAAAATGAGTCAGTGCGAATCCTGTCGGCCACCAGTCTGCAATTTCGCTGCTCGATTTCTTATGTGGAATGACGGTCACCGATGTGTCTCGGACGGCTTTGAATTTCAATAGTTCGGCGAGCAGCGCGCCGATGCAGAACTGAAAATAGTCAGCCGCGTTCTTGTGTAGGTAAAACTCGCTGTCTTCGAGGATTTGAGTCCACGCGACGAACGCTTGTGTGAAGTGTCGATCATCGAGTTCGAGCAACACACCGGAATTTTTTGAGTAGTCGTCGCAATACTGCTGAAGAAGCAGTCTGCAAGATGACAGTTTGGTGAGAGCCGGCCATACGCGATGTATGGACCTTGCGATCGGTTCGTGTTCGTCTACCAAGATGCTTCTCCGGCGCATTGACTTCACAGGTAGCTGACAATTCTGGAAAACTCGCGCTGCATCGCGTCGTCCGGATTTTTCGATCGCAATGCCGCTCGAATTCGCGACTCGGAAGCACCTACGAGATCGGCCGCGACGCGAAGCAGCGCGTCGGGATCGGACGGAAGCGCTTCAGGCTGAACAATTCTTGCGCACCCGGTGATACCGAGTAATAGAAAAACATATACGTTCGGCTCGGATACCAGCCACCACGGCGCGACGACATCAGGCAATTCATCGAATCGTGCGCTTCGAATCGGATGGCGGTCGATTAGCGATAACGTGAGCCGGGAATACGCACGACAGATATCGTCGGAAAATTCATCCGGCGACGCCTCGACCTGGATTTCCGATATGCCTTTCAACACGTTGTGCGCGCCGCGCAGGCTGCTGAATGCGTCATTGATGCGGTGTTCAAATATAAGGACGTCCGTCGCACCCGCGTGCAGGATGAATCGCTTCGCAGCTGCGTAATAAAGTGCCGAGCAGTGGCGGATCAGCTTTGTATCCGCGGAATCGCGAATGATGCGTTCCAGGCCGCCGTCGAAGCTGACCGGCGCTTTCCAGTGATCCTGCAGTGGGGGAATCGCATGACCTGCATACGTTTCGGCCGTTTCGAGCAGTGTGTCCGCGATATGGCCGACGGAGCCAAGAAATTGCGGCAACGGCGGCAAGTTCGCGCGGTGGCTAGCGGTTCGCTGAGAATCGGACCCAGAGCCGGGGACGTTTCGCGCCGCGTATCGAAGTTGCCGCGCACAATCCATCAATGCAAGGCGGACCTGACTGAGATCCTGGACGATGTGCGATGGCGTCAATGACTTGGGTTCCATGGCTGCCTCGAGGATGAAACATTTGAAGTTAAGATAGCACATTTGTTCAGTGTCATTGATCACGTTAATTTAGGGGAGGAAGCGTGCCGAGAGCCCGAACCAAGCACCGAGAAGAGGCCATCGACGAACAAAGTCCTGCGCGCAGACTGCGACTGCGCGCGGCGTGGATGTACTTCGTGGAGGAGATGACGCAACACGAGATCGCACAGAAACTCGGCATTGGTCGGGTGACGGTCGTGCGCCTGCTGGCCGCTGCGCGCGAGCGAAACGAGGTAAAAATTTCGATTGGTGATCGCCTGGTCGAATGCGTGGATCTCGAACGGCAACTCGAGGAGCGATTCGGAATCGCGGAAGCGATCGTCGTACCGTTGTCAGCGCGAGACGCGGATGCCACCGCCCCGGTGAGCGCTGCCGCTGGCGAATATGTGTCGTCGATGGTGCGGTCGAACATGAAAATCGGCGTCGGTTGGGGACGCACCCTTGTCAGTTCGCTGTCGTACATGGGTGAGCGCCCAGTCGAAAACGTCTCGGTAGTTTCACTGCTGGGCGGCATCATGAAAGCCCGACATTTCAACCCGGCCGAGTTCGCTTGGCGTTTCGCGACGCTGTATCAGGCGGACTGCTACCTGATGACTGCGCCGTTGGTGGTCGACAGCCCGGAGACCCGGCGCACGCTCATCGAACGCTGCGGCCTCCGGGACATTTTCGATCTGGCGAGATCCCTTGACGCGGTCGTGCTCGGCGCTGCGGGCACCGGCCCGGAGGCAACTGCGCATCGATCGCGGTTCATCAGCGATGCTGATCGCGAATCAGTGATCAAAGCCGGTGCCGTGGGCGATCTGCTTTTCAACTTTTTCGACGCCAACGGACAACTAGTTGACCATCCCATCAACGAGCGTGTGATGTCCGTGCCGCTCGACATCGTCAAGCAAGTGCCGGTGCGCGTTCTTGCAGCGGGCGGCGTCAGCAAGGTGCCGGCGCTGGGCGGCGCTCTGAGGTTATTGCGTCCGTCCGTATTGATCACCGATCAATACGCCGCGGCGGACTTGCTGAAACTCGCGGACTAACCTTCGAGCGGAAAGGTCGCCGCTACCTTTCCGCACTCCGCGCTCATCACTGCTGCCGAGAGAAGCGCGCTCTCTCACCCTCCCTCGTTCGCGGCGACGGCAGCGATGCTGCGCCGCATCAACGTCTGTATCAGTGCTCGCCGCTGGGTTGGCACTCGCGTCAGCGAGCCTGCGGCGCGACTCCTTCTCTATCCGCCCCCAGATTTTTGCGCGCTAGGAATAACCCTAGCTGCGCGCTTTTTGCCGCTCGGTTGCTTGTACCTTTTATGAACAAAGTGCTATTGTAAAAAACAAATGTGCACTTAATGTCGCGGCGATCCAGGTTGCAGACGCGGGTTAAGGGCACATGCCTGCGCAAGCGCGCGTCACTACCCAGGAGACATCGTCGATGCTCAACATCATTCCCAGCGGCCTGGCGGCCGACCTCAAAGCCCGTGCCCAATTGGGCAGACCTATCCGAATCGGCTTGATCGGCTCCGGCGAAATGGGCACGGACATCGTGACCCAGGTCCGGCAAATGGAAGGTCTTGAGATCGGCGCGATCGCGGACCTCCGTGTCGACGCCGCATGCGAAGCGGTTCGAGTCGCCAATCAGGCGGACGAAGGCTATCGCGTCGTCGGGACCGGCTCGGGGATTTCGCAGGCGATCGAGGCCGGATCGATCGCCATCACGCAAGACTCGAATGCGATCTGTACCAACGATCAAATCGACGTGGTGATCGATGCGACCGGCAAACCGGCGGTGGGCGCGCAGATTGGGCTGCTGGCCATGGAGCACGGCAAGCATCTCGTGATGATGAACGTCGAAGCCGATGTGACCATCGGCGCATACCTGCGTCGTGAAGCGGAGCGGCTGGGCGTCGTGTACACGCTGGGTGCTGGCGATGAGCCGAGCTCTACGATCGAGTTGATCGATTTCGTCAGCGCGCTCGGTTATCCGATCGTTGCCGCGGGCAAGGGCAAGAACAACCCGTTGAATATCGACGCGACACCGGACGACTACATGGCCGAAGCCAAGGCGCGCAACATGAATCCGCGCATGCTGGTGGAGTTTGTCGACGGTTCGAAGACCGCGGTCGAAATGGCGGCGATCGGAAATGCGACCGGGCTGATTCCGGATGTCGCCGGCATGCACGGTCCCGCGGCCACGCTCGACCAACTGCATGAGGTGCTTTGTCCGGTGGCGGACGGCGGGATCCTCACCCAAAAGGGTGTAGTCGATTACACCATCGGAAAGGGCGTCGCGCCCGGGGTATTCGTCGTTGCCGAACTTGCACATCCTCGCCTGCGCGAGCGCATGGCAGACCTCAAGCTCGGCAAGGGGCCGTATTACACGTTTTATCGCCCGTATCACCTGACGAGTCTCGAGGTGCCGCTCAGTTGCGCGCGCGCCGTCCTGTACGGCAAAGCCGACATGCGGCCGCTCCCCGTTCCGGTGGTCGAGGTTTGCGCGGTGGCGAAGCGAGACCTGAAAGTCGGTGACCGACTCGACGCGATCGGCGAATTTACGTACCGCGCGTGGGCCATCGCGGCGGACGACGCGCTTGCGCAGCGCGCGGTTCCATGCGGCTTGCTGGAAGGCGGCACCGTCACCCAAGCGATCCGCAAGGGCGAATTGCTGACGTACCAGAACGCCGCGGTCGACGCGAACGCACCGATCGTCAAACTGCGCCAGCGCCAGGACGAAATGGTCCGCGGTGCGCGTGCCGCCGCTTGAGGAGAAGATGATGGGATTCGTTGCAGAGAAGATCGAAGGAATGCCCGAAGTCTATCGGCATGTCTCGGTGCAAGCGCTGCGTGACGCGCTGAAGAAGATGCAACTCGTGCGTCGATTCGAGGAGAGCGCGGAGCAGGCGTATATGCGTGGGCTGATTCACGGGACGATGCACCTGTCTATCGGGCAGGAAGCTTCCGCGATCGCGATGACGATGCTCCTGACCGATGAGGACTACATCACGTCGACGCATCGGGGGCACGGCCACTGCATCGGCAAAGGTGCAGATCCGAAACGCATGTTCGCCGAATTCTTCGGTAAGGAGACGGGGTATTGCCGGGGGCGGGGCGGTTCGATGCACATCGCGGATGTGAGCCGCGGAAATCTCGGCGCCAACGGTATCGTGGGGGGAGGCTTGCCTATTGCGGTCGGCGCGGCGCTGTCGATCAAGAAGCAGCGCAAGAACTCGGTTGTGGTGTGTTTTTTCGGCGATGGCGCGAACAATGAAGGTGCGTTCCATGAATCGCTGAATTTCGCCGCGATCTGGAAGCTGCCGGTGATTTTCGTCTGTGAAAATAACCGGTACGGCATGTCGATGTCGGTCGAACGTTCGACGGCCGTCAGTCGGATCTCGCAGCGCGCGGCTGCGTATGACATGCCCGGCGTAACTGTCGACGGCAACAGCTTCGGCGACGTGTTGACGGCGGCTGAAGGCGCGATCGAGCGTGCACGAAAAGGCGAGGGGCCGACACTCATCGAGTGCGAGACATACCGCATTCGCGGCCACTCCAAGAGCGACCGGAACCGCTATCGCACCCGCGAAGAGATCGAGTCCTGGGGCGCAAGGGATCCCATTGCGAAATTCGAGCGGCAGTTGGTGGAGCTTGGGCTGATCGATGCCGCAGCGGTGCAAGCAATCCACGCGGAAGTCGAGGAAGAAATCAAGGCTGGTCTGGACTACGCGCAGAACAGCCCGGCACCGGACATCGCCGAGTTGACGCGCTATGTATATACGGAGAACGGGGGGAATGACCATGAGTGACCAGCGCGAACTGACTTACGCTCAGGCGATTCATGAGGCAATGGGCATCGCAATGGAGCGAGACGAGCGCGTGTTCCTGATGGGCGAGGATATCGGAGTCTACGGCGGTGCGTTCCAGGTGACCGGTGACCTGTTTCAGCGCTTTGGTGCGGAACGTGTCATGGACACGCCCATCGCGGAGCTGGCAGGCGCCGGCATTGCGGTCGGTGCGGCCATGACCGGCTGCCGGCCGATCTACGAATTCCAGTTTTCGGACTTCGCAACGCTTGCGATGGAACAAATCGTGAACCAGGCCGCGAAGATGCGTTACATGCTGGGCGGAGAAGTCTCGGTGCCGGTTGTGATGCGCTTTCCGGCCGGTTCCGGGACGGGTGCCGCAGCCCAGCACAGCCAGAGCCTCGAGGCCTGGTTCGCGCACGTTCCCGGATTGAAGGTGGTGCAACCCAGTACGCCCCATGACGCGAAGGGATTACTGCTTGCTGCGCTCGAGGATCCCGATCCGGTGATGATCTTCGAACACAAGCTCCTGTACAAGAGCAAGGGCATCGTGCCGGAGGGCTACTATGTGGAGCCGATCGGCAAGGCCGTCGTTCGCCGCGAGGGGCGGGATGTCACGATCGTCGCGACTTCGATCATGACCGTGCGTTCGCTGGAAGCGGCAGACGCGCTGCAGCAGGAAGGCATCGACGTGGAAGTGATCGATCTGCGCAGCATCCGGCCGATCGACCGCGAGGCGATTATCGACAGCGTAAGCAAGACTTCGCGTCTGGTATGTGTGTACGAAGGCGTTCAGCAACTGGGCATAGGCGCCGAGATCGCGTCGATCGTTTGCGAAAGCGACGCCTTCGATTATCTGGACGCACCGATCGTCCGGCTGGGCGGCGCGGATTGTCCGTTGCCTTACAACCCGCAGCTCGAGAAGGTTGCCGTGCCGCAGGTGCCCGACATCGTCGAGGCGGTTCGGCATATCGTCGGTCGGAGGGGCTGAGATGGCGACCGAAGTGATTCTTCCTCGCGTCGACATGGACATGACCGAGGGCACGATTACCGCCTGGTATGTCAAGGACGGCGACACGATCAGGCAGGGCGAGCCGATCTTCGACATCGAGACCAGCAAGGCCACGATGGAAGTGGAGGCCCCGGCGAGCGGTACGGTCCGGCAGATTACCGCCAGCGTCGGTGATACGGTCCCCGTCGGAACCGTGATCGCATGGATCTATGCCAATGGTGAGACCGTCATCGAGCAGGACGTCGGCACAACCGCATTAGGCGTTGCCGAGCCTGACGCTGCGGCTGAACCCCCGATCCATCGTCGCGCGGACGTCGCAGATGCAGCATTGCCGGGTGATATCAGCGACAGCCGGATTCGCGCGACGCCCGCCGCTCGTCGGGCTGCTCGCGAAAGCGAAATCGACTTGGGCAGCCTGCAGGGATCCGGTCCGCATGGGCGGATTATCGAAAATGACGTGCGCGCTGTCGCCGCTGGGCGCGGTGGTTCACGTGAAGTGGTGGCCGGCGCGAGCCAGCAAGGCGCGCTCAATCGGGTCTGGCTGCAGCGCGGCGGCCCGGCGACGCTGGTGTTTCTGCATGGATTCGGGGCCGAGGCGAATAGCTGGCGCCCGTTCTTCAATGCGTTGCGCGACGCCGGCCTTGCGAAGAATCTCGATGTACTGTCGATCGATCTGCCCGGACATGGAAAATCACCGGCCGATGCTGCCGCATCGCTGGAGAACATCGTCGACGCGATCGGCGCTACGCTGGCGGCAGAAGATGTCGCGCACTGCCATCTCGTCGGGCATTCGTTCGGCGGGGCTATCGCGATTGCGTTGAGCGCTTCGCGCCATGTGCGTGTGTCGTCGTTGACGCTGGCTTCACCGGCCGGGCTGGGTACCGAATGCAACGGTGCGTTCTTGCGCGGGCTGACGCAAGCCGCTGATCGAACCAGTCTTATGCGATGGCTGCGGGAATTGGTCGCGCGTCCCGGTGTGATCGACGACGCGTTCATCGCGACGGCAGAGCAGCAATTGTCGAGTGAGGCAAAACGTGTGACGCTTGCGTCAATCGTAGATACGTTCTTCCCGGGCGGCCGGCAGAAGATCGACCTGCGAGAGGTCATCGCGTCGCTGACGATGCCTGTTCGCGTCGTCTGGGGGGCGTCGGACAAAATCATTCCGATGACGCACACGAACGGCCTGCCTGGCCGGATTGCGCAGCACCGCTTCGCGGACATCGGTCATTTGCCGCACGTCGAAGCGCTGGCTGATGTGGTCGGTATCGTCGGCGAGCAACTGTCACGGTAGGCGGAGCCATTCATGAACCTGGAGCTTGACGGCAAGATCGCGCTGGTAACGGGGCTCTCGTCCCCGATCGGCGACGAGGTGGTCCGTGCCTTGCGTACCGCCGGCGCAACGGTGCTTACGCAGCGGGCACGCGCTCTCGAACTGGTGGGTGACACGGGAGACGGTCAAGCGAATGTCGACGGTACGCCGCCGGAAATCTTCACGGCGCGGCGTGCGGTCGAACTGGTCGAACGTACCGTTCTCGAATTCGGGAGGCTCGATATAGTCGTCCATAACGGCTGCGCGCGGCTGGACGGGGGAGGCGATCTCGAGATTCCCGAACGAGAAATCGATCAGGCGTACGCCGAGTGCGTCAAGGCTGCGCTTTACATAGCCCATGCCGCGGCGTCGCAGTATCGGCGAGTCAAGCGAGGCGTGATCGTCAATATCGCGCCGACCGCCGAAGCCGATTCTTGGTGCGTGCCGTGGCAGAGCGCCTGTACCGCGGCGCTCTGTCAGCTATCCCAAGCACTGGGGCAACGATTGAAAGGTGACGGGATCCGCGTCAATGCCGTCTGTCCAACGGTACCTTCATACGATGAGTTTCGCCGCGTCTCACGGGGAGCGACGCTGCATCCGGCCCCGCTGCCATCGATCCCGAGGCGAGAGGATGGCATGTCCGCCGCGGTGCGTGCCGCTCTATTCCTGGCTTCGGATGCGTCACACTACATCTCGGGTCTCGTGTTCCCGATCGAGGTCAATTCGGGTTTTTGCTAGAAGAATCGTTTCTACGAGCTTCGTGTCGCGTTTTCCCGTATTTACCCGAAAATGAACAATTGTATTATTCAAATAAACATTTGTTCAAATGGCGGCGCGAAATTGCCCGCCAGATTCGTACCGTTTGTTAAAGCAGCTCGCGCGAGGCAGGAGACACGCAATGGAACTCGTACGGTTTGGTTTACTGGCATTGGCGGTTACGTGGGCGCTGCAGCTCATCGCCGGGTGGGCCCATATGCGCTACTACAGGGACACGCTGAGAAAGACGGCGCGCACGTGGGGCGACGGGTTCCTCGGCGTGGGAACGTTCAAGCCGCGGATCGGGCGCGGCGCGGTTGCGATCGTCGTCATCAGTGACGATCGCATTGTCAGGCAAGTATTGGCCATGTCCGGACTGACTGTGTTTGCTCGTTTCGAAGCGCTTTCCGGATTCAACGGCGGGTCGATCGGCGAGTTTCAGCAACATGTGGCGTCCTCAGCGCTTGCGCCGCGTCTCAGGAACGCGCTTCACAGCGCGCTCGACATGGCTTGCAGAGCTGCGAACGTCAGTCATCCTATCGGTGCCGTGATTGAGTAGACGAACGCTGTAAAGCACGCAGGTCGCAGCGCTGTTTTGATTCACGCATCTGTCGCACATCACAACTTCATCAGGAGACAACCATGAATCCGCTGGATTTTCTTACTCATGCCGCCGAGGCGTTCATCGGTGTATTCAACGCAGGCGGAAAGACGTTCGTCGGCTTTGTTACAGGTATTTTGCCGACACTGATCGTGCTGCTCACCGCGGTCTATACGATCATCGCGCTGGTGGGAGAGCAGCGGATCCAGGGATTGGCTCGTTTCCTTTCGAAAAACATCCTGACGCGATATACGCTGTTGCCGTTACTCGCGATGTTCTTTCTGACCAATCCGATGGCCTACACGTTCGGCGTCTTCCTTGAAGAGCGTCACAAACCCGCGTTCTACGATTCCGCGGTGTCCTTGTGTCATCCGATCACTGGCTTGTTTCCGCACTGCAATCCCGGCGAGCTGTTCGTCTGGCTTGGCGTGGCAGCGGGTATCACGAAGCTCGCTGAAACCCATGCCGCACCGTTTTCGTTGCCGAAACTCGCGCTCTTCTACCTGGGCGTCGGCCTTTTCGTCAATCTCCTGAAAGGGGTGCTGACCGAAGCGATCACCCGCATGATCGCGAAGCGCGAAGGCCTGACTCTTTGAACTCGACACGATAAAACACGAGAAATCACCTGGAGGAGAACGAAATGGATGCGCGTACGTACAAGGCGGTTCAGGTTCGAAAAGGACCCAACGGCTGGGGAGGTCCACTCGTCATCGCACCGACGGTGGAGCGCAACAAGATTGTGGCCGTGACCGGAGGAGATATTCCGAAGGTGGCGCAGCGGCTGGCTGATCTGACCGGAGCAACGGTCGTGGATGGCTTCCGCAATCCGCCGCTCGAATCGGAAATCGCGGCTGTCGTGATCGATTGCGGGGGCACTGCGCGGTGCGGCGTATATCCGCGAAAACGCATCCCGACCATCAATCTGAGTCCGGTCGGGCAGTCGGGTCCGCTTGCGCAGTTCATTACCGAAGACATCTATGTGTCCGCCGTCGAATTGAACAGCTTGCAGTCCGTCGACGACGACGCGTCGAGTGTCGACGCGCATCGCGCCGCTTTAACAAGCGGTGACACACCACCCGCTGCAACGCCGTCGCCGGCCGAACCCCGAACCGGTGCAGGCCACGGCGGCTTCGTCGGGATGATCACATCGGTCGGCCGCGGTATGGGCGGCGTCGTGAATGTGCTGTTCACGAGCGGGCGCAAGTCGATCGATACCGTCATTCGCAACGTGCTGCCGTTCATGGCGTTCGTGACGATGTTGATCGGCGTGATCAATTCGACCGGGGTGGGAACTGGGCTCGCTCATCTGCTTTCGCCGCTGGCGGGCAATATCGTGGGGCTGGTGATCCTGTCGGCGATCTGCGGTCTTCCGTTCCTGTCGCCCGTACTTGGGCCGGGCGCGGTGATCGCGCAGGTCATCGGCGCGGCAATCATCGGGCCGGCCATCGGCAATGGCACGATTCCGCCGCATATGGCGCTGCCGGCGCTGTTCGCGTATGACACCCAGGTCGGTTGTGATTTCGTGCCGGTCGGGATGGCACTCGGCGAAGCGAAACCGGAGACGATTCGCGTCGGCGTGCCGGCCGTACTGATCAGTCGCCAGATCATGGGGCCGGTCTCGGTGTTAATTGCCTGGGTGGTCAGTTTCGCTCTCTAAAAACATCTTGAGGTCACGCATGCATTACTACAAGACAATCATTTCCAGTATCGGCGAAGAGGTGGAGTCCCTTCTCGAAGGCGGCGTGCTGATTTTGTATTCGGATGGCGCGCCTTCCGAACTGGCCGAGGTGTCGGTTCTTCACCGCGTAGAGCAGGCGGACAGCCATGCGCCGCGTATCGGTTCCGTGCTGCGCATCGGCGAAATTTCGGCGATCGTGACTGCCGTGGGGCCGACGGCCTGGAACAAGGTGAGCGAACTGGGTCATGTCGTCATCACGTTCAATGGAGCCCATTCGGCGGAGCGCCCGGGAGAGATCTGCGCATCGACGGTCGATTTTGAACGGCTCTTCAAGAGCATGCAGAAAGGGACCGTCATCGAGATCGTTGACGCCTGAATTGCGCCGACGTCAATCGTCGTCACCCACGGAATACGAAAAGGCATCGTCATGTTGGAAACTCAGGTTGTGGTCAAGGTACACGAGGGTCTGCACGCGCGCCCCGCGACGCAATTCGCAAAGCTTGCGAAGGAGTTCAATAGCGCGCTGAAAATCGGAAGAGGCGATGCATGGGCGGACGCGAAGAGCGCCGTGAAGCTCATGTTGCTGGGTGTGAAGCAGGATGAGCAGATACTTCTCCGAGCGGACGGCGAAGACGAATGCGAGGCGGTCGACAAGTTGACACAATTTCTGTCGAATGTCAGCGCAATCGTGCAGGGCGTCACCGCGCCGGACAGCCATTGCGGATCCGACGGTTCAGCGACGGCTCCGCGAGCGTTCGAGCACACGGCCGCGGCGCGATCCGCCGACGATGCCGATTGTCCGGGCGCATTGAAAGGTGTTCCGGCGAGTGAAGGCCTGGCATTTGGCAGTGCGCTCGCGTATGTGCGTGACGAGCTCGTGGTCGATCGCCAGTTCGTGTCGGAACACGAGGTAGCAGACGAGGCCAAGCGATTCACCGCGACGCTCGAGTTCACTTTGGGTGCGATGCTCGAGCCGGGCGACGGGACGATGGGAACCGAGATCATCGAGGCGATCGCCGATGTCGCAAGGAGCGACGACTATGCGGGCACGATCCGCGAGCTCATCGCAACGCGGTGGAGCGCGGCGGCGGCTACGCTGAAATGCGGGCAGGATCTGGCGTTCGCGTTCGAATCGATGACGGACGAGTATCTTCGCAGCCGCGCCGACGACATTCGCGGCCTGACGCGCGAGATCGTGGCCGTGCTTCTCGGCAAGCAGCAAAAGTCTCTGCGGGAACTGGACGTGCCGAGCATCATCCTTGCCGAAGAATTGTCCGCGCCGGATCTGGCACGCGCGAACCTCGCCAATATCCTCGGGATCGTCTGCACATCCGGCAGTGCGACGTCTCATGTCGCGATCATCGCGCGCTCGCACGGCATTCCGGCAGTTCTGGGTCTGCCGATCGATAAGGACAGGCTGCGATCAGTCGCACGTGTATCGATTGACGGTACGACCGGGGAGGTCTGGCTCGACCATTCCGACGCGCATGAAAAGGAACTGTCGCGCCGTATCGACGCGCAGCGCGAGCAGCAATCGGCGCTCCTTGCTTACCGGGACGTCGAGCCCTCCACGCGCGACGGACGCAAGATACTGATTGCCGCGAACATGGGTTCTCTGTCGGAACTTGACTCGGCCCTGCAAGCCGGCGCGATGGGCGTGGGGCTATTCCGTACCGAGCTTTTGTTCATGGACCATCAGCGCGTGCCTACGGAGGACGAGCAATACGAAGTTTATGCCACGCTCGCACAGCGCTTTCACCCGTGGCCTGTCATCATTCGAACGCTCGATGCTGGCGGCGACAAGCCGCTGCCGGGCATTCGCTTCCCGAAGGAGGAGAATCCATTTCTGGGGTGGCGAGGCATCCGGATGTGTCTCGACTGCCCCGAAGTGTTCGAGCCGCAACTGCGGGCGCTACTGCGTGCGGCTGCTCACGGAAACATCTGCGTGATGCTGCCAATGGTCGACGATGTCGACGAGGTTCGCCGCACGAAGGCGATCATCGAGCGCATCGCTGCGGAACTGACCGAAGCGGGGGTGCCGTTTGCGGTTCCGAAGCTCGGCATCATGATCGAGACGCCGGCTGCGGTTCTCACTGCCGATCTGCTGGCGCAGGAAGTCGCGTTCTTCTCGATCGGCACCAACGACCTTACGCAATACATCATGGCCGTCGATCGCATGAATCCCAGCCTTGCCTCGCTCTACAGGACCGAGCACCCGGCTGTCATTCAGGCGATCAAGATGGTATGCGACGCGGCGAAGCGGGCGCACATCAGTGTCGGCGTGTGCGGGGAAGCTGCGTCTCGGCCAAACATGATTCCGGTGTTCGTGAACCTCGGGGTCGACGAACTCAGTATGAGTCCCAACTCGGTACTGCGCGCA
Source organism: Burkholderia sp. BCC1996 (assembly GCF_905339955.1). Classification (NCBI taxonomy): domain Bacteria; kingdom Pseudomonadati; phylum Pseudomonadota; class Betaproteobacteria; order Burkholderiales; family Burkholderiaceae; genus Burkholderia; species Burkholderia sp. BCC1996. Next base: position 37,069 of record NZ_CAJPHM010000032.1, on the reverse strand, counting down.
AAGAAACTCGTGACGGAAATCTGACTTCCGATCGGGAAACGACAGAGGCGTGGCATCGGCGATCCACAAGATTCGTATTTGCCACTGCTTCGCGGGCCCGGCTTGATACACGGACGGGCGGGCGACCTGTCTCGCCGCGCAGGTATCCCGCCTTGTCGGGCTATTTCACTATGCCTCCCGAGCTGCTTACCGGCCGACACGGCGCGATTCGAGGAGGCGATTTTGCCGGATGGAACTACCGTCCGGTCTTCTCGAACACGCGTAGCCTTCACACCCGAAAGCCGTTCAAGCTTTCTCGAAAATTGCCTGGTTTCCTTCCACGGCTCGTCCAGTCGGGCGTCTGTATCAAGAACGCGTGACGAGCCGCGAGGTGAAACGTCAGGCCGCACCCACCTGCAGCGAGGCTGCTCGCCGCGCTGAATTGGTTCTCCAGCGTCCGGCGCGTGCGGTCTCACCCCAGCTGCGTTTCACCCAGGCATACCGGGCGATGTCCGCGTGATCCCTGATCGTCATTTTGCCTTGTGTTACCTGCCGGACGCTTGCCATCGCTACAGCCCTGTCTGACAGCGGGTGACGGCATGCGCAACAGATTCGCGGCGATTGCGACGAACGACGTGGCCAAGTTTCGGACGCAGGGCAGGCCTACTGTCGCATTGATAAATTTTGGCGATCAGCGCAAATCGCGAATCGCAATTGGACCGCTTCAATTTGGAGGTGGACGATCGTTTCACTTGTCGTGAACAAAAAGCTTCTTGAAGCGAAATCGTGAGACAAATGTAGCGAAATAAACCGACAAATACCAGTCGTTGCTGCATTTCCCGGTGTTTTCGTACGGCGAAGATTCACATAATGACGGAGGTGTGACGGAGATGGAGATGAACATGCAAGAGATTCGCATAAGCGAATCTGCACCCAAAAAGTTGTCCGGAAACATGGGGCCGATCGGCCTGGCGCTGATGGTGCTCGCGTTCTCGGCACCTTTGACAACGGTGTCCGGTTATATCCCGTTCGCGCTGATGTTCGGAGGCGTCAGCAGTCCGATCCTGTTCGTCGTCGTCACGATCGTTCTGCTGTTCTTTTCCGTCGGCTACGTGACGCTCAACAACATCGTCAAGCGCCCGGGCGACTTCTATGCGTTCGTCAGTTTCGGCATCGGGAAGTCGACAGGCCTCGGTTCGGGCATCCTCGCGGCGGTGTCGTATTTTCTGCTGCTCGCCGGGGTGACGTCGTTCTTCGGCGTGTCCTGTTCCGATCTCCTTCATGAAACGACCGGCGCCGTGCTCCCGTGGTACATCCCGACGATCGCATGCTGGATGGCTTGCGGGATCCTCAGCTACCTGCATGTCGAGTTGTCGGCGAAGGTGCTGACATGGATCATGCTGCTTGAGATCGCGGTATGTCTCATCTTCTCGTTCTTCGTGCTGACGAAGGGCGGCGCGGCAGACATCTCGGCAGCCGCGCCGTTTGCGCCAAGCCAACTGTCGAAGAGCGCGAGCGTGCCGTTCTCGGTGCTGTTCATCGTCGGCTTCTTCATGGGATTCGAGGCGACCGCGCTGTTCCGGGACGAAGTCCGGATGCCCGACCGCACGATACCGGTAGCCACGTATGGTGCGGTCATTTTCATCGGCGTCGTCTATACCATTTGTGCGTATGCGCTGATCATGGCCTATGGGTCGCATGTCCAGGACATCGCTACCAAGACCCCTGCCGCAATGTTTCCCGACGCATTCTCGAAGTTCGTCAGCGGCCGTCTCCATGTCGTGATCTCGCTGCTGGTGCTGACGTCGGCGTTCGCATCGGCGCTGTCCACGCAGAACGTGCTGGCCCGCTACATGCACAACCTCGGCACCGACGGCGCGCTGCCGCGATTCCTCGGCAAGGTTCATCCGAAGCACGAGTCGCCCTATCTCGCGTCGATCACGGTGTCGGTGATGGTGCTCTGCGTGCTGATCCCCTTCATCGCGATGGGCGCCAAGCCCGATCTGCTGTACGGGCAACTCTCCGGAGTCGGTACGTCGGGGATCGTCGTTCTGATGGCCATCGTCAGCATCTCGTCGCTGGTATGGTACGGCCGGAGCGGCAGGCACCAGGGCGTCAGCTTCTTCAAGTCGGCGGTCGCACCCGCCATTTCGTCGGTGTTCTTCATCGCGCTCGTCGTGCTGATTGCCCAGCACTTCGATGTTCTGGCCGGTGGTGATCCGGGGCAGTACGTGTGGATGTTCTACTGCTTGATCGGCGTGCTGCTCGTTGGCATCGCACTGGCTCAATACTTCAAGTACCTGCGCCCGGAAATCTTCGAGCGGCTTGGCCGCAGCCACAAGGACTGAATCGTTGAGCGACCGGGGCGGGACTGTTCGCCTCATCCTGGGTCGTTTCTCCTTTGATCCCGAGCAATTTTTCGGGATCTTTTTTTATTTTCGGCTCGTCGTCCCCGGCGCGTCCGGCTACCAGTAACGACGGGCGGTGCAGAAACGTCACGGCCGGCTTCACTTCATCCGTTCATCCAGAAGACGTCCGACTTGTCGGACGCATCCCAGACCATGGTCTTCGAGACTGCAAGCGAAAACAACAAACGGACTGCAACACGAGCATCATTTTTTCTCGCGGGAATCAGCGTCGCGACGTGGGCGCCGCTGGTGCCTTACGCGAAGGCACGGCTTGATGTCGACGAAGCGAAATTCGGCTTCCTGCTGCTCTTCCTGGGTATCGGGGCAGTCGGGTGCATGCCGCTCTGTCAGCGCGCGGTCGAGCGATTCGGTTGCCGCAAGGTCATCGGCGCGGGCGCCGCGATGATCTGCGCATCGCTTCCGCTCCTCGCGACGCTGTCCGGTATGCCGGCGATGGCGATGACGCTGTTGATCTTCGGTGCCGGCCTGGGATTCGTCGATGTGGCGATGAACATCCAGGCGACGCTCATTGAACGACAAAGCGGCGAGCAACTGATGTCTGGTTTCCACGGCCTGTTCAGCGTCGGCGGAATTGCGGGCTCGCTGGTCGGTGGCTCGCTGTTGTCGGCCGGTGCGAATGCGCTCGGTGTAGCGGCAGCCATGGTTGTCGTCATCGCAGTGCTCATGTTTCGCTACGCGCGATTCCTGGAGCCGGCAGGGCCCCGCGAGCGCAAAGCCTCGGTATTGATCCTGCCGCAGGGCATCGTCGTCTTGATGGGGGCCATTGCGATCGGGTGCTTTCTCGTTGAAGGTGCGATGCTCGATTGGAGTGCGCTATTCCTGACCTCCGTGAAGTCGTATGCGCAGGATCGCGCAGGCTTCGGCTATACCGCATTCGCGATGACAATGGCGATCGGTCGACTCTTCGGTGACGCGTTGATTACCCGGTTCGGTCCGCGCGTGGTGATCGTATCGGGCGGGATCCTCGGTGCGGTCGGGATGTCCATCGCGATCGCTTCGCCGTCGGGCACGGGCGCGATCTTCGGGTTTGCCGTGTGCGGGGCTGGGTGCGCGAACATCGTACCCATCCTGTTCGCGGCCGCCGGGCGACAAACGGCCATGGATCCTTCTGCCGCAATTTCGTCGATCACGACATTAGGCTATGGCGGCAATCTGGTCGGACCGGCAATTGTCGGCTTCTTTGCGCATGCGATTGGCCTGCATCTTGCATTTGCGTTGCTCGCCGTGCTGCTTGTGCTCGCCGCGTTTGGTGGCCGGAATATCGAGTCGTGACGTGTTCGGTGTGCCCCGCTGATAAGTCGGGGCGCATGGTTGAACGTTCGGCGTGCGCCGCCGACCGATTACGAATTTCGATCAGTAAGCATTTTTGTTCTTCATTGGATTGAATCGGTCGAGGTTGATGTAATGCGCTGACGTCTTTCACCGTGAGCGAATGCCATGACCGATCTCTCATCCGGCGATTTCTCGGTCGCCGACATCGAAGCTGCCTATGTGCGCATCCTGCCGTTCGTCGTGCGAACGCCGCTGCTCGAGAGCGAGGCGCTCAACCGTGCGGTAGGGGCCCGTGTGCTCGTTAAGGCGGAAAGTCTTCAGAAGACGGGCTCCTTCAAGTTCCGCGGCGCGTGCAATCGCGTGCTGCAGGTTCCGGCTGCCATGCGGCCGCGAGGCGTCGTCGCCTTCTCGTCGGGAAACCACGCGCTGGCGATCTCAGCGGTTTGCGCGCGATTCGGCATGCCGGCCACCATCATCATGCCGGCGGATGCACCCAAGGCAAAAATCGAGGGGGCGCGGGCCTATGGCGCAACCGTGCGTCTTTATGACCGACAAACCGACGACCGGGAAGCAATTGGCCGGGACATTGCGGAGCGCACCGGCGCCGTGACCGTTCCCCCTTACGACGATCTCCAGGTGATGGCCGGGCAGGGCACCGTCGGTCTCGAGATCGTGCAGCAAACGCAGGCGATTTCGGTGGTCCCGGATATGGTTCTTGCCGCTGCCAGCGGCGGCGGTCTGGTCGCCGGGGTCGCGACGGCGATCAACGCGTACTGTCGGCAAGCCCGTATCTACGCTGTCGAGCCGCAGGGGTTCGACGATCACGCACGATCGCTGGCGAAGGGTGAGCAGGTTGGCAACGCCCGGGGCGCCACATCGATCTGTGATTCGCTGCAGGTCGCTTCGCCCGGCAAACTGACGTTCCCGATCAACAAGCGGTTGCTGGCCGGGAGTCTCGTCGTCGACGATGACGAGGTGCGTCGGGCGATGCGCGCGGCGTTCGAGACACTGAAGCTCGTCGTGGAACCCGGTGGCGCGGCGCCGCTCGCCGCGGTCCTTGCCGGAAAGCTCGAGGTAGCTGGAAAGACCATCGTGCTGGTGCTGAGCGGCGGTAACGTGGACCACGACGTCTTCGTCAGTGCACTGGCCTGACCGTCCGGCATTCATTTACCCAGAGCGCATTCCCGCCAAGAGGCAATTGCCATGCTGCAACCAGACAGCAAACAGTATCAACGTGTCGCACGCACGATCGACGAATTCATGACGCTCGACTACACGGGCGTCGGGCTCATCGGCAACATCTACGAGGCGCTGCAGAAGCGGCAGCCGGGCTACGCATGCATGGGCGCGGCCGAACGAATCGTCGAGACGGTAAGGCGACAGGGCGGTCCGGTGCTTATCGCCACGGGATTCCCGGAGGGGGGCGGTGCGCCAGAAACCGATGGCCCGGTGGGCGCCGCGCTGATGGCGCGCGCATTCTTTCTGGGCCTTGGGGTGCCGACCGTCATCGTGATCGACGAGGACTGGGAGGAGATGATGGTGCAGACCTGCCGCGGTGCAGGGCTGGCGCCGATGCCCTTCCCGGACGACGGTGTGGTGAAGGGCATCGAATATCTGCGGCCCGTCTACATCCGCACCGTCCCCAAGGACACGGAAGGCAGTCATCGCGTTTCCGATGACCTGCTCGAGCGCACCCGGCCCAGCGTGATGATTTCCATCGAGCGCCCGGGTTGTAATGCGCTGGGGCTCTACCACGGCCTAGGCGGCCGCCCGCTCGACGGGCTCATCGCCGACCTCGATTACTTGTTCTACCAGGGAAAGGAGCGAGGGATTCTGCATATCGGCGTGGGCGATGGCGGCAACGAGCTCGGCATGGGCGTGATTGCGGCAGATCTGCCTACCTTCTCGCCGAAGGCGGCGTCGACCGGTGTTGAAGGGCGGGGCGGCGTTGCGGCGGTCAATGCGGCCGATCACCTCGTCGTCGCGAACGTATCCAACTGGGGCGCGACGGGCATCATTGCTGCGCTTTCGGCGCTGCTGGAGAACCCTTTCGTGTTTCACGATCCCGAACTCGAGATCCGCTGCATCGAATGTTGTGTCAATTCGGGCGGCGTCGACGGCATGTTCATGGCGCCCGAGCCCGCCGTTGACGGCATCAGCGCGGTCGAATGGGAGGGGTTGCTTCGTGCACTGCGCGCGACTGTGCGCCGCACGCTGGGCGACTCGATCAACTGGCAGGGGGAGCGTGGCGACTGGAGGCAATTGAAATGACGGGGCAGACAACGATCGACGCTCGCCTTGCCGAACTGGGCCTCGGACTGCCGCCGGTGAGCGTGCCGCGCGGCAGTTATCTTCCGGTAGTGCGGTCGGGAAACATCCTCCAGATAGCGGGGCAGGGCCCGCGCCGCGGCGATGAGCTCCTTTATGCGGGAAAGGTCGGCATCGACCTCGGCGTGGAGGAGGGGCAGCGTGCGGCACGGCTTTGTGCACTCAATATCCTAAGCCACATCGGACGAATGCTGGACGGCGATTTTTCCCGCGTCGTTCGGATCGTTCGGGTTGCCGGCGTCGTGCAGTGCGGCGCCGATTTTACCGAGCATGCGAAGGTGCTGAATGGTGCTTCCGACCTGTTCTTTGCCGTTCTCGGCGAAGCGGGGCGGCACGCGCGTATTGCGACGGGCGCCAATTCCTTGCCGTCCGGCATGGCCGTGGAAGTGGAAGCGACCGTAGAGATCGCCTGACGCTCGCCTATGTGGAATTCCGGACGCAAGCCGATCATGACGGTACGAAACCTGAAGGGAGAGAGGTGAGCATGCAATTCGATTCAGCAACCAGTCCGGTCCGTGACGGCGCGCAATCCGAAGGTACGTACCGGACGGTCGCTTTTCGGATCATGCCGTTCCTGATGTTGTGTTATGTCACGGCATATCTCGATCGTATCAACATCGGCTTCGCGAAGCTTCGCATGCTATCGGATCTTGGGCTGACGGACGCGACCTACGGGCTGGGGGCCGGCCTGTTCTTTATCGGCTATTTCCTGTTCGAGGTGCCGAGCAACGTGCTGATGGCGAAGATCGGTGCGAAAAGGACCATCTCGCGAATCATGATTCTCTGGGCGTTGATTTCAGCGGCCTTTGCGTTCGTTTCGACGCCGGCCCAGTTCTATGTGCTTCGCTTTCTGCTCGGCGTGGCCGAGGCGGGCTTTTACCCCGGCATCATCCTGTACCTGACATACTGGTTTCCGTCTGCGCGTCGCGCAAAGATGGTGGCCCTCTTCGTCGGGGCGGTGCCCTTGTCCGGCATGATCGGGGCGCCGGTATCCGGTGCGATCATGTCGGCGCTCGAGGGCGCGCATGGATTGGCAGGGTGGCAATGGCTCTTCGTCATCGAGGCGATACCGTCGATCGTTCTTGGGCTATTGACGCTTGTATTCCTCGACGACGGCCCGGAGTCCGCTCGCTGGTTGCGGGAACCTGACAGACGTTTCATCGAGCGCGAGCTGGAAGCGGATCGTCGAGCAATAGACGGACAGGGCGCCGGTATGAGCCTGCGGCAGACGGTGACGAACCGCAAGGTCTGGCACATGACACTCATCTGCTTCTGTTCGGCAATTTGTTCGTACGGCGTTTCGTTCTGGTTGCCTACGCTGGTAGCGCAACTGGCGCCGGGCGACGTCCTGCGTATCGGATTCTACACATCGTTGCCGTTCAGCGCGGCATTTGTCGGAATGTATCTGATCGGGCGTAGCTCCGATAAACTGCGCGAACGCCGTTGGCATCTCGTGGTGCCGTTTCTGTGCGTGATCGCGGGGCTCGTCGCGAGCGTATTCACGCGTGGCGCGCCGGTCCTTGCATTGGCGGCGCTGTGTGTCGCGGCCGTGGGTGCGTACAGTACGACGTCGATGTTGTTCTCGATTCCGGGGCTGTTCCTGACGGGGATCGGTATGGCGGCCGGTGTCGCCTTCATCAACTGTGTCGGCGGCCTGGGTGGATTCGTCAGCCCCTATGTCGTGGGCGTCGTCAAGGACATTACCGGGAGCACCGATTACGGTGTTTTCTTTATTGCGTTGATGGCCGCAATCGGCATGGTATTGACGCTGTGCCTTCCGAAGAACCTCGTTAATCGCTGAGATCGATTGCCGTTGACGTCTGTTCCGTCTGAACTATTGCGGGCCGGCATTTTCTTCATGTTCGACGCGAACGGAGCAGATGATCAATCTGAAAAGCCTCGAAACCTTCTACTGGGTTGCAACGCTCAGCAGCTTCCATAAGGCGGCAACCAAGCTGCACACGACGCAATCCGCCGTGTCGCACCGGATTTCCGGCCTGGAGGACGATCTGGGTGTGCTGCTGTTCGAGCGCGCGGCTCGTAGCATCCGGTTGACGCCCCGTGGCCGAACGCTGCTGGAGTACGCGGAGCGTTTCCTGGCGCTCGAGTCCGAACTGATCTCGGCGATCGCAAGCCCGCAGACGCTGTCCGGTGTAGTTCGCCTGGGTGTCGCCGAAACCATCGTGCATATATGGCTCACCGAGTTCATTGCGCGTGTGCATCGCGAACATCCGGGCATCGTCATCGACATCGTGGTCGACATCACGCCGGCGCTTCGCGATGCGCTCAAGTCCGGCGAGATCGACATGGCGTTTCTACTGGCCGGGCCCGTTGTTGATCCCGATTTCATCGAAGTGCCGCTGTGCAGATATCCGGTCAATTTCCTCGTGTCCCCTGATCTCGATGTCGGTGACAGCCCGTTGACGCCGGACACCCTGGCGCGCTTCCCGATCATCACGCTGCCGAAGCGGACCCATCCGTACATCACGCTGAGAGACGCCATTGCGACGCGGGACAAGCCGTCTCCGCGCATCTTCTCGAACGGGTCGTTGTCGACGATCGTGAAGATGGCGATCGACAGGATCGGCATCGCCGTGATGCCGGGTGCGGTCGTGCAGCGCGAAATCGAGACGGGAGTACTCGTCGTCAAGGAATCGACGCTCGCGCTGGACGATTTCGTATTCAGCGCGGCGTACGCGCGCGGGCTCGACGTACGCATCCACGAAATCCTGGCCGGATTGGCCCACGACGCGGCCGGGTCGACGCGTCGCTAGACGAATGTTCCGACGTGCGACAGCGCGTCGCGATTAATGGGGTTGTATCAACGCGCAACCCGTTGCCTGACGAGGTTTGGAGATTTTTATCATCCTTTGGGTGGACGAGGGATGCACGCGTCATTTCTAGAATGAAATCAATTGCCGGCACATGCGATATCACCGTCCGGCTTGACGCGATGCGCACGTTGCGCGCCTTTCGACAGGGCTTCAGGGAAGCGCGGCATGGCGATCATTTCGACCGACAAACAGGCTGTTGACCACCGGTTTTCGCAAGAGCGCCGGACAGGAGGGCGCAAATGACCGATGCGAGCGGGAAGCGGGTGGCCTCGACAAACCCGGCGGTGCGCTACGACGCATCGGAAAAGCAGAAGGCGTACGCGAAGACGGCGCGCATTCCGATCAAGATCGTCCCGATCGAGCCGCTTCGCAAGCCACGATGGATCCGCGCCAAAGTCGCGACGCCCAACACGCGTTTTTTCGAGATCAAGACGATCCTGCGTGAGCACAACCTGCACACCGTGTGCGAAGAAGCGAGCTGCCCGAACATCGGCGAATGCTTCGGCAAGGGCACCGCGACGTTCATGATCATGGGCGACAAGTGCACGCGCCGCTGCCCGTTCTGCGACGTCGGCCACGGCCGTCCCGACCCGCTCGACGCGGATGAACCGAAGAATCTGGCCCGCACGATCGCCGCGCTGAAGCTCAAGTACGTGGTGATCACGAGCGTCGACCGCGACGACCTGCGCGACGGCGGCGCGGCCCACTTCGTCGAATGCATTCGCGAAGTGCGCGAGCAGTCGCCGGAAACGCGCATCGAGATCCTGACGCCGGACTTCCGCGGCCGTCTCGACCGCGCGATCTCAATCCTGAACGCGGCACCGCCGGATGTGATGAACCACAACCTCGAAACGGTGCCGCGCCTGTACAAGGAAGCGCGCCCGGGTTCGGACTACGCGCACTCGCTGAAGCTCTTGACGGACTTCAAGGCGCAGCATCCGGACGTCGCGACGAAGTCGGGCCTGATGGTCGGCCTCGGCGAGACGGAAGAGGAAATCCTGCAGGTGATGCGCGACCTGCGCGCGCACGACGTCGACATGCTGACGATCGGCCAGTACCTGCAGCCGTCCGAGCACCACCTGCCGGTGCGTGCGTACGTGCATCCGGATACGTTCAAGATGTACGAGGAAGAGGCGTACAAGATGGGCTTCACGCACGCGGCGGTCGGCGCGATGGTGCGGTCGAGCTATCACGCGGATCTGCAGGCGCATGGGGCCGGCGTTGCGTGAGGGGCGAAACCGGTGCGCGTGATAAAGCGCGGTTATCGAAAAACATCGCCAACGGCAATTGGACCCGATCAATTTGGCGGCCGACGATGGCCGCAATACGAACCGGACTGAGTACCGTACCGGCCCGAAACCGATGAAGGGTGCCCGGACACATGAACGATCGCGGCGCGATGCAGCGATCGTTCGATCATGCTGACGATATGCTGGAGGCGTAAGGAGATGGAGATGGATATGAAACTGAATGTGGAAGACGTGCAGATAGAAACGTCTCCGCAGAAGAAACTGTCGGGCAGCATGGGGGCCGTCGGTCTGGCGCTTACCGTGCTGGCGTTCTCGGCCCCGTTGACGACCGTGTCGGGTTACATCCCGTTCGCGCTGATGTTCGGCGGAGTCGGCAGCCCCGTGATATTCGTACTGACGACGCTGGTATTGCTGCTGTTTTCCGTCGGCTATGTGACGCTCAATAATATCGTGAAGCGCCCGGGCGACTTCTATGCGTTCATCAGCTATGGCATCGGAAAGTCGACCGGCCTCGGCTCCGGCATACTCGCGGCGGTTTCGTACTTCCTGCTCCTCGCCGGTGTCACGTCGTTCTTCGGCGTCTCGTGCTCGGATCTCGCGCACGACATGACCGGCATGGCGATTCCGTGGTACTGGCCGACGCTCGCGTGCTGGCTGGTGGTCTCGATGCTGGGATATCTTCATGTCGAGCTGTCCGCGAAGGTGCTGACGTGGGTGATGATTCTCGAGATCGTCGTCTGTCTGGTATTTTCATTCGGTGTGCTGGCAAAAGGCGGTGTTCCGGGTGTTTCCGCATCCGCTCCGTTCCTGCCGAGCCAACTGGCGAACAGTACCAACGTGCCGTTCTGCATGCTGTTCACCGTGTCGTTCTTCATGGGGTTTGAGGCGACCGCCTTGTTTCGCGACGAGGTGAAGATGCCGGACCGAACGATTCCGCGTGCGACCTATGGTGCCGTCATCTTCATCGGCGTGATCTACACGCTGTGTGCGTATGCGATGATCATGGCTTACGGGCCGCAGGTTCAGTCGATCGCGGCCAAGACACCCGCGGCGATGTTCCCTGACGCCTTCGCGAAATTCGTGAGCCCTGGCCTGCACCTGATCGTTTCGGTGCTGGTGATGACGTCGGCGTTCGCGGCGAGCCTGTCCACGCAGAACGTGCTTTCGCGCTATATGCACAACCTAGGAACGGACGGTGCGCTTCCCCGCTTCCTCGGAAAGGTGCATGCGAAGCACGAGTCTCCGTATCTTGCTTCGATGACCGTCTCGGTCATGGTGCTGTGCGTGCTGTTGCCGTTCATTCTGATGGGCGCCAAACCCGATCTGCTTTATGGGCAGCTCTCCGGAGTCGGAACGTCGGGCATCATCATTCTGATGACCATCGTCAACATCTCGTCGTTGGTCTGGTACGTTCGTCGCGGCAGGCAACAGGGCGTGAGTTTCGCCAAGTCGTTTCTGGCACCGGCGATTTCGTCGATATTCTTCATCGCGCTGGTCTATCTCGTGGCAGCACACTTCGACGTGCTCGCGGGCGGGGACCCCGGGCAGTACGTGTGGATGTTCTACTGCCTGATCGGCGTGCAGGTCGCGGGCATGGCACTTGCCCAATACTTCAAGCACCGGCGACCCGAAGTCTTCGAATGCCTGGGGCGCAGCCAGAACGGTTGACGATGACGACAAGCCAGGACTCGCCGAGTCCTGGTTTTTTTGCGCTTGCGCCAAGCAAGCGCGGCGTGGCGCCTAGCGCCCTTCGTAATGCGCGGCGACGTTTTGCGCGAGTCCGGCAACGACCGCACTCAGCGGCATGTCGACGCGGCGAACGAAACTGGCGGTGAACGGCATCACCGGCATCTCGTGGCCGGTGTCGATCCGGCGCAGCCGGCCGCTCGCCAGATGTTCGGCCACGACGTGGTGCGGAATCGCCGCGATGCCGATGCCGTCGAGCGTCATCCGGACGATCGACGACAGCGACGAGTTGCCGAAGATTCTCACGTGATGCAGATGCGACCGATCGAACATCTCCTTCAGCTGCATGTACGGACGTGTCGATCTGGAGAACGTGATGATCGGATGCCGCGCAAGATCGCTCAGCGTGAGGTGCGCCGTGTCGCATTCAAAATCTGACGAGACGATCCAGCTGATCGGATAGCTGCACAACGGCAGATTCTCCGCGTTGCTCGCGTTCACGGGACCCATCAGGAGCGCGACGTCGATCGTGCCGTCGGTGAGCCCCGCGGTCAGATTCGGCGTGGCGTCGACATTGACCTCGAGCGTGATCTCCGGGTATTCGATGCTGAGCCGCTTGAGCAGCGCGGACAGCCATGTGTGCACGATCGTGTCCGACGCGCCGAGCTGAACCGTCCCGCTCAGGGCCGTCCGGCCAGCGACGGCCTCGACTATTTCGGCGCTCAGCGAAATCATTTGTTCCGCGTAAACGAGCAGCTGCCTGCCCTTGATGGTCAGGAAGCAACCGCGCTTGTCTCGCTCGAACAGGCGTCCCTTCAGTTGCTGTTCGAGTTGCGCGATGCGCGCGGATACAGCGGGCTGTGTCGTGTGCAACCTTTCCGCGGCACGGTGAAATCCCCCCAGCTGGGCGACGGCGTAAAAGGTCTCCAGGTTTCGAAGATCGATCATGTGACGAACTCCACCCGCATGGGGAAAAGCGATTCGATCGCGCGTATCCGAATGTCGATCGACGATCGGACGAGGCGATGCATATCCCCGGTGCGGGGAAGGTTCGATCGATCATAGCGACGAAGGTTGGGGTGCTCAACACAGAACGCCTGATTCCGAGGAAAGCGGACGCGCTGCGATTTATTTCTCCACCTTTAGGTGGACGAACCTCATCAGACGCATCACTAGAATTTCAACAACGCTGAAACGAACAATGCGTTCGTGGCAGTTGAAGCGAGCAGTCGACGACCGATCGCGATCGCACGGTTCTGGTGTCGACGTGAATTCATGATCGGGATGCTGACTGGCACTCACGCACTGATAAGAATCGGTGATCGAGCGAAATCGCCAATCACAATTGGACCGGACGAAATTGAACGGTGACGATTGAAATTGCATGTCGGCACTGCTGTCGCGATATTCGTGGGGCGAGCCGGATTTGCAACACTGAGTGTGTCGCGTCGAAGCGTACAGCCACGCACACCATTTAAATTAAGGAGATTGGAATGTCCGCCTTGAAGTTTCCCAGTGAGCGGCTCGTGGACGCTTATCGCGCCATGCGAACAATTCGCCGCTTCGAGGAGCGCGTGATGGACGAGATGGCGACCGGCGACATTCCGGGCAACACTCATCTTTGTGCCGGGCAGGAGGCGAGCGCCGTCGGCGTGTGCCTGCACCTGACGGACAAGGACTACATTTCGTCGACCCATCGCGGGCATGGTCACAGCATTGCCAAGGGATGCGATATCGGCGCAATGATGGCCGAGCTGTTCGGGCGTGCGACGGGAACGTGCGGCGGCAAAGGCGGCTCGCAGCACATCGCCGATCTGCGCAAGGGGATGCTGGGCGCGAACGGCATCGTGGCCGGCGGTGCGCCGATTACGTGCGGCGCCGCGCTCACGGCGAAGTTGCTCGGCACCGGTGGCGTGGCGGTTGCGTTCGCGGGTGACGGTGCGATGAACGAAGGCGTGATGTCGGAGAGCTTCAACCTCGCGAAGATCTGGATGCTTCCGATCGTCTTCGTGATCGAGGACAACGGCTTCGGCGAAGCGACGGCGAACTCGTTCGTCTCGGCCGGCAGCTTCACGCGGCGTGCGCAGAGCTACGACATTCCCGCTGCGGAGGTCGACGGTACCGACTTGTTCGCGGTCTACGAGGCCGCTGGCCAGGCGATCGACCGTGCCCGCAATGGCGGCGGCCCGAGCCTGCTGCAGATTCACGTGCCGCGCTACTACGGTCACTACAGCGGAGACCCCGACAACTATCGCACGCCGGAAGAAAAGAAGGCCATGCGCCAGGAGCGCGATTGCGTCGTCAATTTCCGCAGGCAGGTGCAGGAAGGATCGCAAGTGGCCAGCGGCGAGCTGGACGCGGTCGATGCGCAGATCGAGACCGAGATCGACGCCGCCGTGAGTGCTGCGCGCGCAGCCCCGTTCCCGCCGCTTTCGGCACTGACCGCCGACGTTTACGTGAAGTATCTGTAAGGACCCACAGCAATGGCTAAGAAATCGTTCCGTCAAGCGCTGAATGACGCGCTGCACTCGGAAATGGCGCGTGATCCGCGCGTGATCATGATGGGTGAGGATTTGACCGGCGGCGCGGGCGCCAACGGCGTCAAGGATGCGTGGGGCGGTGCTTTCGGCGTGACGCGCGGGCTGCTCGACGCCTACGGCCCCGAGCGCATTCGCGATACGCCAATCAGCGAGGCCGCATTCGTCGGCGCGGCCGCCGGCGCGGCCCTCACGGGTTTGCGTCCGATCGCCGAACTGATGTTCGTCGACTTCGCCGGCGTGTGTCTCGACCAGATCATGAATCAGATCGCGAAGTTCCGGTACATGTTCGGCGGCCGTGCCAAAACACCGCTCGTGATTCGCGCGACGTACGGGGCCGGCACGCGCTCGGCCGCGCAGCACACGCAGGCGTTCTATCCGATCTTCACGCACATTCCCGGCCTCAAGGTCGTGATCCCGTCGAATCCGTACGACGCGAAAGGCCTGCTGCTCCAGGCGATCCGCGACGACGATCCGGTGATCTTCCTCGAAAACAAGATGCTGTACGACACCGTGGGCGAAGTGCCCGACGGTGCATACACGATCCCGTTCGGCGAGGCGCGGGTGGTGCGGGACGGGAAAGACGTGCTGATCGTTGCGCTCGGCCGCATGGTCGGCGTCGCGGAGACGGCCGCTCGCCTCCTCGCGGCGGACGGCGTGTCGGCATGCATCATCGATCCGCGCACGACGTCGCCGCTCGACGAGGACACGTTGCTCGAATACGCCGAGGACATCGGACGGGTCGTGATCGTCGACGAGGCAAATCCGCGCTGTAGCGTCGCGGCGGACATCTCCGCGTTGCTGGCCGACAAGTGCTTCGACTCGCTGAAGGCGCCGATCCGGCTCGTGACGGCGCCGCACACGCCGGTGCCGTATGCACCGAACCTGGAAGACGTGTACGTGCCGTCGCCGGAAGCCGTCGTGAATGCCGTCAAGTCGATTCTGAAGGGGTAATCAATCATGTCGTTCATTGAAGCCGTCACCATCCCCAAGTGGGGGATGACGATGACCGAAGGCACCGTGCTCGAATGGCACGCGAAGGAGGGAGACAAGGTCGAACGCGGCCAGGAACTCCTCGAGGTCGAATCCACGAAGGTCAACAACGTGGTGGAGGCGACTGTGTCCGGGATCCTGCGGCGCATCGTCATCAACGAGGGCGAAATCGCGCCGGTCGGCGCGCTGATCGGCGTCATCGCCGATGAAGCGGCGACCGAGGAGGAAATCGACGCGCTCGTCGCAAGCTACGCGTATCGACTGAATGCGGACGACGGCGAGGCGGGCGGTGTGGTCGCACCGAAGGCGGTGGCCGTGTCCGGCGGCAGCGTGAACGTGCTGGAGCTCGGCCCCGAAAGCAACGAAACCGTGTTGTTCATTCACGGCTTCGGCGGCGACTTGTCAACCTGGCTGTTCAACCAGGGCACGCTCGCCGAGCACTTCCGGACGATCGCGGTGGACCTTCCCGGGCACGGCGCGTCGACGCCGATTACCGGTGGTGGTGTGATCAAAAAGATCACTGTGGCGGTCGAGGAAGCGGCGAGCGCGATCACGTCCGGGAAACTGCACCTGGTCGGTCACTCGTTCGGCGGCGCGATCGCCGCGGCCTTCGCGGCCGCCAACCCGTCGCGTGTCGCATCGGTGACGCTCATCGCGCCGATCGGCCTGAGCAAGGAGATCAACCGTTCGTTCGTGACCGAATTCGTCGCCGCGGAGCGCCGCCGTCCGCTTCAGGCCGCGCTGGAGAAGCTGTTTGCCGATCCGTCGAAGATCACGAGCGAAATGGTCGAGGGCACGCTTCAGTTCAAGCGGCTGGAAGGCGTCCAGGAGGCGCTGTCCGCTATCGCCGACACCATCGCCGACGAGAACGGCCAGGTTCAGACGATCGGTGCGACGCTGGCGGGACTCACCTGCCCCGTGATGCTGCTCTGGGGCGAGCGCGACGCCATCATTCCGGCCCCGCAGGCCGACGGCCTGCCGTCCACGGTGCAGCTGCGCGTGATTCCGGACGTCGGCCACATGCCGCAAATGGAGGCAGCGTCGGTCGTGAACGATGCGCTGCTGGACAACATCCGTCGCGCCCGATAACTGCTCGTGCCGGGCGGCGGGACGCCGATTCGGCGGTGTGGAGCGGTTATCGGCGCGGTGATCTTGAGGAAACAGTCATGTCAGGACGTTTGACAGGCAAGCGGGTACTTCTGACCGGCGGCGTTGCCAATATCGGTCTCGCCATTCTGGAGTCGTTCGTTGCCGAAGGTGCGACCGTATCGGTCGTCGATATCGATGAGGTCAAGGGCCGCGCGCTCGAATCCCGGTTCGGCGACAAGGTGCGTTTTTTTCGAACCGACATCTCGAGCGAAGACGAGATCAAGGCCGTCATCGAGAAGTCGTCGGAATGGATGCACGGCATCGACACGTTGTGTCTGAATGCCGGCGTCCAGCTCTCCGGGCGGATCGAGCAGTTCAGCACCGAGAGCTGGGACAAGGTCTTCGGGATCAACGTGCGGGCTAACTTCATTTTCGCGCGTGAGTCGCTCCGTCACCTGAGAGCCGCGAAGCAGTCGTCGATCGTGATGATGTCGTCGCTCGCGGGCAAGCGCGGCGGCACCGGCCTCGCATGCTACTCGGCGTCCAAGGCGGCCATCATCGGTCTGACGACCACGCTTGCAATCGAGCTCGCGCCGGACGGCGTGCGTGTCAATGCCGTGTGTCCCGGCTGGATCGATACGCCGTTCAATCAACCGGTGATCGATTTCATGGGTGGCCGCGACAAGCAGGAGTCGGTGGTTCGGACGGCTATCCCCCTGGGCCGACAGGCGACGCCGGACGAAGTCGCGCCGCTGTTTGTCTACCTCGCATCAGACGAGTCGTCTTACGTCACCGCGCAGGCAATCAATGTCGATGGCGGCGCGTACAACTGACCGCCGGACAGAATCGGGAAGAAACCAATGAGCAAGCAGATCACATATGAAGCCGCCCGGCGGGCGATCGAAGCGGGCGTCGCGAAGGCGAACGAACTGGCGCAGAGCTCGTCGTTGTCGATTGTGGATGCTGGCGGCCACCTTGTTGCGTTCACACGCGTGAACGACGCGGCGTTCGGCACGATCGAAATTGCGCACCACAAGGCGTATACCGCCGCAGCACTGCGGTTCCCTACCGATTACTGGATGAAACTCGTCCAGCCCGGAGCCGCGCTCTACGGGCTCGAGCGCGCCGCGTCCCGCCCGCTGGTTGTGTTCGGCGGCGGCCTGCCGGTGAAGCACGGCGACGAGGTCATTGGCGGCGTCGGCGTGTCGGGCGGTCCGGAAGAAGCGGACGTGGCGATTGCGCGTGCGATGGTTGCTGCGCTCGGCGAGAACTGAACATCTTCCTGAAAGGGTACTTTCAATGGAATCGACTGCAGGTACGCGGACGATGTCGGCCGACCAGGTTCGGCTGCTGATTCGCGACGGCAAGCTGCGTGCGCCGACGACGGGATACGCCGACGGCTTCATGCAGGCAAATCTGGCAATTCTGCCGAAGACGTACGCAGATGATTTTCGCGAGTTTTGCCGAATCAACCCGAAGAGCTGTCCGCTGGTGGGAATCGGGCAGCCCGGCAACCC
The DNA here is from genome assembly GCF_905339955.1 of Burkholderia sp. BCC1996. NCBI lineage: Bacteria > Pseudomonadati > Pseudomonadota > Betaproteobacteria > Burkholderiales > Burkholderiaceae > Burkholderia > Burkholderia sp. BCC1996. Next base: position 19,155 of record NZ_CAJPHM010000032.1, on the reverse strand, counting down.
GGGGCTGGACGGACTGGGCGCGATCGATATTCGAACTGACGTGCCCCGCTACCGCGTGTACCGGAACGGGGTTCACACCGATACGGTCGACGATCTGGTCGATCTGTGGCGTGACGATCTCGTGACGTTCGCGCTCGGTTGCTCGTTCTCTTTCGAGAGCGCGATTCTGCAGGCTGGGATCGACATTCGCCACATCAGTGCGAACCGGAACGTGCCGATGTACGTGACGAACATCCAGACGACGGCCGCGGGGCCGTTTCGTGGCCCGATGGTCGTGTCGATGCGTGCGTTCAAGCCCGCCGATGCGATTCAGGCGATCGTGCTGTCGGAACGGTTTCCGCTCGCGCATGGCGCACCGGTTCATATCGGCGACCCGGCGACCATCGGGATTCGCGACGTCACCCGGCCGGAGTTCGGCGATCCGCCGGTGATCGAGGCCGGTGACATCCTCGGGTTCTGGGCCTGCGGGGTCACGCCGCAGATGGCACTTCAGGCGGCGAAGCCGGATTTTGCGATCACGCATGAACCGGGGTACATGCTCGTCACCGATTTGCCGGCGAACGCGGCGGCCGTGTGAGCGAGGAGTCGTTGCAATGTTCGATGCAGAAATCGCCGCGAAGCTGCTCAATCGCGGCACCTCGCAGGCGTCGGACGAATGTGGCAGGCAATACCTTGACGTGTTGCGCGAGGGACAGCTCGATTTTTCTCACCAGATCGAGCGTCTGGCCGGAGAGAGCGCCGGTTCCGAGGTTCCTCGCGAAATCGAATGGCTGACATTTGGCGACGGCTCTCGCGCGTTGCGCATTCGTACCGACGATGCGCAAACGGGCTGGAGCGAATGGGTTTCGATTGTGAAACCCGGCGGCGTCGAATCGATAAACAGCGCGAACAAATATATTGCGGCGCAATGATACGGCGAGGCTGTCGCAGCCTGCCCGCAATGGAAATTGACCGATTGGCGGGGAAGCCCGCCGGGAGACACCGATGTCCGAGCATGGCGTCCGACTGGAATGGACTATCGAGCAGCACCACGAGCGGGAAGAGACCTATAGCCGGGACCACCGGGCGATCATCAGCCCGACGGTGACGATCCCTGTGTCCGCGGCTCCCGACTATCTCGGGAACGAACGTCTGGCCGACCCGGAGCAGTTGCTCGTCAACGCGCTCGCGAGTTGCCACATGCTGTACTTCCTCGCGCTCTGCGAAGGAAGCGGGTATGCGGTCGCATCGTACTCCGACGATGCAGTCGGGAAAGTCGAGAAAAGCGCGGACGGGTTTCACTGGGTATCCGAGATCGTGCTCAGGCCCCGCGTGACCTTCGCGTCCGAAAAGCAGCCGAATCAGGCGCAACTCGAGCGGCTGCATGACCGTGCTCACAAAGGGTGCTTCATCGCCAATTCGATCAAGTCGAAAGTGGAAATCGATCTCGGCTGAGTTTGGACCGGGATCGGTTGCCAGCCGATCAACAAACGTAATGAGGAAAGTGAGATGAAGAAGGAAGGTCTGGTCGTGGTTGCAACCGTCGTTGCCCGATCCGGTAGCGAAGACGTGCTGCGCGAAGCGTTGAAGGAGCTGGTGCCGTACGCAAGGACGGAGCCGGGGTTCATTCAATACGATCTTCACGAGTCGGCCGACACGCCGGGGCAGTTCGTCTTCTACGAAATCTGGGAAGACGAAGCCGCCCTCGAGACCCACTCGAATACCGAGTTCGCGAAGGCATTCGGCGCACGGGCGGGGCAATGGATCGAATCCGTCTCGCTCAGCAAGTTCCGGAAAATCGCGTGAACCGAGCACGAACGCTCGAGCGGCATCGCGTGTTCGTGCACTGAAGAAATCCTGTGGGCAGCGTCATGGTAAGCATTGATTTGAACTGCGATCTCGGTGAGAGCTTCGGCGCCTGGCGGATGGGCGACGATGCGGCGATGCTCGACATCGTGACGAGCGCGAATGTTGCCTGCGGTTTTCATGCCGGCGATCCGGCGGGGATCTATACCGTGCTGCATGAAGCGGCACGGCGCGGTGTCGCCGTCGGCGCGCACGTCGGGTATCGCGATCTGGTGGGCTTCGGGCGTCGCAACATGCAGCCATCCCATGCAGAACTGATGGGCGACGTGATCTACCAGATTGGTGCGCTGCAGGGGCTTGCAAAGGCCGCGGGCACGTCGATTCGCTACGTGAAGCCTCATGGCGCGCTGTACAACACGATCGCGCACGATACCTACCAGGCGGTGGCCGTCATCGACGCGATTCTGGCGATCGATCCGACGCTCGTGCTCATGGTGCTCGCCGGCGCGCCGGTTGTGAATCAGGCGCGTGAAGCCGGCCTTGCCGTCGTCGGCGAGGCATTTGCCGACCGCGCGTACAACGTGGATGGAAGCCTCGTGAATCGCCGCGCGGACGGGGCTGTCATTCACGATCCGGACGTCGTTGCGCGTCGCATGCTGCGGTTCGTGCAGGAGGGTGTCGTGCCCGCGATCGACGGCACGGACATCACGATCGACGCACAGTCAATCTGCATCCACGGAGACAACCCGTCGGCCGTTGCAACTGCTCGCGTGCTGCAAACGCAACTCGCCGCGCGCGGCGTCACGCTTCGTCCGTTTGCCGGGGTGTGCAGGGGAGAGAACCGTGGCTGAGCAGATGCGCATCCTTTCGGCCGGCTCTGCCGGCATGCTGGTCGAGCTCGATAGTCTCGAAACGACGCTGGCGCTTCTCGACCGGCTGCTCGCGAGCGAAGTGGACGGCGTCGACGAAGTCGTTCCGGGCGCGCGCACCGTGCTGGTTCGCTTCGACCCGGCTGTCATCGATCGCGCGGCGCTGATCGAGCGGCTCGGGCAGCTGGACGTGTCCGTTCGTCGGGAGCGCGGCGGGAGTATGTTCGATATCCCGGTTTCCTACGACGGAGAGGATCTGGGCGAGGTTGCCGAACTGCTGGGATGGTCCGTGGCCGAGCTGGTCCAGCGACATCTGGATGCGGTCCACTCGGTCGCGTTTACCGGATTTGCACCGGGGTTCGCGTATATGACCACCGACGATCCGGGATTCGACGTTCCCCGACGCAAGACGCCTCGCGTACGCATCCCGGCAGGCTCGGTCGCGATCGCCGGGAAATTCAGCGGGATCTATCCGTCGGATAGCCCCGGAGGATGGCAGCTTCTCGGCACGACGCAGGTGCCCATGTGGGACGTGACGCGTCCGCGTGCGGCTTTGCTCGCACCCGGCGATCGGGTTCGTTTCCGCGATGCGGGCAAAGGTTCGGCCGTTCCGGTATCGGGGTGGCCGACGCCAGTGCCGGTGCTCCAGGTTTCGGGCACCGGCATTCTGGTGACGCGTGCGGACCGCCCTGTGCTGTATCAGGACCTCGGGCGGCCCCGACAGGCTGACCAGGGTGTCTCCGTGTGCGGCGCCGTCGACAGCGCCGCGCTGCGACTCGCGAATGCCTGTGTTGGCAATCCGGACAGTCGCGCCGCGCTCGAAGTGATGTTCGGCGGCCTTTCGCTGGTGCCCGATCGCCCGGTGACCCTCGCAGTGACGGGGGCGCCGTGCCCGATTTCGATTCGCGACGCGAATGGCCGCGTGACGGTGATCCCTCACTCGCGTCCTTTTGCCGTCGATGCGGGCGAGGAAGTCACGCTCGATATGCCCGGCCGCGGCATGCGGAGCTACGTCGCATTGCGCGGCGGGTTCGTCGTCGAGCGCACGCTGGGGTCTGCGTCGACCGATACGCTTTCGAGGATCGGCCCGGCGCCGATCGTTCGCGGCGATGTCCTGGTCCCGGCCGACGAAGCCGCTACGTTCGTCGAGCCAGAGCTGCCGGCCGCGCGGCCGCTTCCGCGCGAAGGCGACGTAGTCGATGTCGACGTCGTCCCGGGGCCGCGCACCGACTGGTTCACCGACGAAGGCATTGCACGGTTCCTGTCGCAGGAATGGCGCGTCACGCCCGAGTCGAGCCGCGTTGGCATGCGACTGTCGGGCGACCTGGCGCTGGCGCGGCGCGACGACGCGGAGCTACCGTCGGAAGGCACGTTGTTCGGATCGATTCAGGTGCCGCACAGCGGCCAGCCGGTGGTGTTCCTGACCGATCACCCCGTCACCGGCGGGTACCCGGTGATTGCCGTCGTCGCGGCCCATCATCTCGGCATGCTCGGGCAGATTCCGATCGGCGCCCGCATCCGCTTCAACCCGATATCCGCATTCGATCCGCAAGTGAAGGAACTCGTTCGATGAAGAAGCTGCTCATCGCCAATCGCGGCGAAATCGCCATTCGCGTCATTCGCGCTGCGCGCGACTACAACGTGACATCAGTCGCAATCTACTCGGACGCGGACGCCGGTTCGCTGCATGCCGAACTGGCCGACGAAGCGTACGGGCTGGGTGCGGGCCGCCCGGCGGAAACCTATCTCGACATCTTGAAGATTCTGGCGATCGCCCGTCGCGCCGGTGCCGATGCGGTCCACCCGGGCTACGGCTTCCTGTCCGAACGCGCAGAGTTCGCCCAGGCGGTCATCGATGCCGGACTGATCTGGGTCGGCCCGTCGCCGGAGGTCATCACCGCGCTCGGCGACAAGGTGCAGGCCCGGCGTATCGCATCGAAGGTCGGTGCGCCGCTGGTCAGGGGATCCGACGGGCCGTTGCACAGTGCGTCGGACGCGGTGGCCTTCGCGCGGGAAGTGGGCTTGCCGCTGGCGATCAAGGCCGCTTTCGGGGGCGGCGGGCGCGGCATGAAGATCGTCCGACGCATCGAAGACGTCGCGGAGATGTTCGATTCGGCCGTCCGTGAGGCGACGGAGGCGTTCGGCCGGGGCGACTGCTACGCCGAGCAGTTTCTCGACCGTCCGCGCCATATCGAGGCGCAGATCATGGCCGACCATCACGGCAACACCGTCGTGCTCGGCACGCGCGACTGTTCGCTGCAGCGCCGAAACCAGAAGCTCGTGGAAGAGGCTCCCGCACCTTTCATCACCGACGAGCAGCGCGCGCGCATTCACGACGCGGCGCGCAGGATATGTGCCGAGGCCGGCTATACGGGGGCGGGCACGGTCGAGTTTCTGCTTTCTCAAGACGGGGTCATCTCGTTTCTCGAGGTGAACACGCGGTTGCAGGTCGAGCATCCGGTGACGGAGGAAACCACGGGTGTCGACATCGTGATCGAACAACTGCGCATCGCGGATGGCCTTCCTGTGTCGATTGCGGCGACGCCGGAGCCCCGCGGTCATGCGATCGAATTCCGTATCAACGCAGAGGATCCGGGCCGCGGCTTCCTTCCGACACCAGGCGCAATCACGCGCTTTCGTCCACCCGCAGGTCTCGGTGTGCGGCTCGACTCCGGTGTCGAATCAGGCTCGCAGATTCCGGGGCTTTACGACTCGCTGATGGCCAAGCTGGTCATTACCGGCGATACGCGTCAACAAGCACTGACTCGCGCCCGTCGCGCGCTCGCCGAATTCGCTATCGAGGGCGTGGCGTCGGTGTTGCCTTTCCATCGGGCGGTGCTTGAGGACAAGCGTTTCACCGGCGAAGATGGCTTCAAGGTTCATACCAACTGGATCGAAACGGAGTTCGGCGGGGTCGAGCCGTCCGGACGCGTTGCGCCGGCAGAGGGGGCGCTGCTGAAAAGCTTCATCGAGATCGACGGAAAGCGTCACACGATCGGTCTGCCCGCGTCGCTGTTTGCGAACGTCGGCGCCCCGCGAGTATTCGACGATGCGGTGAAGGCGGAAACGGGCGTCGACATCGTGACGGCATCGGTTCCCGGAACGCTGCAGAAATGGCTGGTAGAAGAGGGGGCGACGGTGGCCGAGGGCGATGCCGTCGCCATCATGGAAGCGATGAAGATGGAGATGCGGGTCGTAGCACCGAAAGGCGGGCGGATCCGGATCCATGGGCTAGCCGGACGTCCGGTCTCGGCGGGCGAAAAGATCGCGGTTATCGAGTAAGGAGCGAAAAAGGCATTGAATCGAGCTTGAGTTGTCGAAATGTAGAAGATGTACGCCATGTGATTCGGAATACTGAGTGACTGGCGAAAGATCAGATTGATGTCGGAAGCGTCAAGGAATCGGCTGAGTGCGTCACGAGTACGACAGCCTTATTGGAGGAAAACCGTGAAAAAACTGAATGTCGCTCTGGTGGGCACTGGCTTCATGGGCAAGGCCCACTCCATCGCTACTGCCGTGGTGCCGATCCTGTTCGGCTCGCCGGTGGAAATCGAGCGCAAGGTCGTGGTCGACATCGACGACGAACTCGCACGCAATGCAGCTGCGCAATACGGGTTCGCCGAGCATGCGACGGACTGGCGCGAAGTCGTGTCTCGCCCGGATATCGACATCGTCGACATCTGCACACCGAACGACACGCACGCGGCGATCGCGATCGCCGCCGCGAAGGCGGGCAAGCACGTGATGTGCGAGAAGCCGATGGCCATGACGGTAGCCGATGCGGAAGCCATGCATGCAGCCGCGAAGGAAACGGGCGTGGTCACGATGATCTCGTACAACTATCGCCACACGCCGGCGCTGCAGATGGCCAAGCGCCTGATCGACGAAGGACGTATCGGCGAGATCCTGACGTTCCGCGGTTACTACCTGCAGGACTGGGGCGCGGATCCGAGCACGCCGCTGTCGTGGCGTTTCAACAAGGAGAAGGCCGGCTCGGGCACGCTCGGCGATATCGGCACGCACGTCATCGACGCGGCGCGACTGCTCGTCGGCGAGTTCGAATCCGTGAACTCGATCGTCAAGACTTTCATCACCGAGCGGCCGCTGCCGGCCGGGCGCTTCTTCGGCCCGGCAGGTCAGGCGTCGTCGGAAAAGGGCAAGGTCGACGTCGACGACATGGCCATGACGATGATCAAGTTCAGCAACGGCGTGTGCGGGACGATCGAAGTGACGCGCAATGCGTGGGGACACCACAACCAGCTCGGCTTCGAAATCCACGGTACCCGCGGCTCGATTGCGTTCGATTATCAGCGGCTGAACGAACTGCGTGTAGCGTTCGCGGACGATCCTGCGGACGCGTTCGGCTTCCGCACGATCTACTCGGGCCCGCATCAACCGTTCGGCGACAAGCTGTGGCCGGTTGCAGGGATGGGCCAGGGCTACATCGATATCAAGTCGATCGAGTGGTACAACTTCCTGCAGGCCATCGCCGGGAACAAACCCGCCGCACCGAACTTCGAGGATGGTGTCCAGATCGAGCGCATCGCAGACGCGATCCTCGTGTCGGGGCAAAGCGGCGTGTGGGAACACATCCAGCAGCCGGTTCGCGGATAACACGGCCGCCGCCTGAGGTCGTGCGGAGACGGTGAGCTTCCTCGGTGAGTGGCAAATCGATGGCGCGGCTCGTCGGCAACGGATTCGACGAGCGCCTCCTCGTTTGCCGCCAACGTTCAAGCATCACCGTCATCACCGTTGCCGGCGGCAAGCGGCGATGGATCCGGATGCAGCCGCCCCGTCGGCCGTATTCGAACGATAGCGTGTCAATAGATCGGAGGCAGAAGATGACCTTGGCAATCGGGGTGATCGGTGTCGGCGTAATGGGATCGGAGCACGTGCGCATTTTGCGTGAAGAGACGTCGGGTGCGGAGCTGGTCGCGGTCTGCGATGCGGACGAAGGGCGCGCGCGTACGGTGGCAGGCGGCGCGCGAGTCTATACGGACCCGCTGGCGCTGCTTCGCTCGGAGCATGTAGACGCCGTTCTCGTTGCAGCACCGGACCCGCTGCACGGCAACCTCGTACTGCAGTGTATCGAGGCCGACAAGCCGGTCTTGTGCGAGAAGCCGCTGGCCGGTACGGCAGCGGAGGCCCTCAAGGTCGTCGACGCGGAAATCGCGAAGGGCCGAAGGCTGGTCCAGGTCGGTTACATGCGTCGTTTCGACCCGCCGTACATGGAGATGAAACGTGCCGTTGGAGACGGCGAGATCGGTGCACCGGTGGTCGTGCACAACGTCCATCGCAATCCCGTCGCGCCGGACTGGTTCAACGGTCCAATGTCCATCACCAATGCGTTCGTTCACGAAATCGATGCAACCCGCTGGCTGATCGATTCCGAGCCTGTCGCCGCGCGTGTCTACAACGCTGGAAACGGCGATCCGCTGGTCGTCGTGATGGAAATGGCCGGAGACGTGATCGTGTCGTCGGAGGTGTTCATGAATTGCCAGTATGGCTATCACGTGCACGTGCAGGTCGTCGGGCGAACGGGAACGATCGAGACCGCTCCGCCCGGATTCGTCGGCAGAAGCGTCGGCGGCTACGGCATGACAGCCTATGCAGGCAACTGGATCGACCGGTTCAGGCCAGCCTATGTGAAGCAGCTCAACGAGTGGGTCCGTTCGATCGGAACCGGCACGTCTAGTGGTGGCGCACATGCCTGGGATGGCTATGTCACGACGTCCGTCGCGGAGCAGATCGTCGCGGGGATGGGCCGCGGAACGTCAGTGACGTTCGCGACCGAGCGTTACCGTCCGACGATGTACGCATAGTCGTACCGATCCACGGAAATGAAGCGGTTTATGCGACTCGGGAGGAAAAATGATCAGAATCGGTATTCTCGGATGTGGGCGCATTGGTCAGGTTCATGCACTGGGTGTCAAGCAGATTCCGTCAGCGACGCTGGTCGCGGTTGCAGACGTCGACGAGCGTGCCGCGGGCATCTGCGCCGACCGATTCGGGGCTGACGCACGCACAGCATCGGAAATTCTCGACGGGAAGGACGTCGATGCGGTTGTGATCGCGACACCGTCATCGACGCATTTCGATCTCGTTCACGCGGCAGTGGTCGCGCGAAAGGCCATTTTTTGCGAGAAGCCCATCGACCTGTCGTCGGCTCGGGTAAGAGCATGCATGGAAGCCGTCGAGAATGTGGGGGTGCCTTTCATGACGGCGTTCAATCAGCGGTTCGACCCGCACTTCGGCGAGTTGGCGCGGCGCGTACACGAGGGCGAGATCGGCGAGGTCGAGACGGTCACGATCACATCTCGCGATCCGGCACCGCCGCCGCTGTCGTATCTGAAGACATCCGGTGGCCTCTTTCGCGACATGATGATTCACGATTTTGACCTCGCACGATTCCTGTTGCGGGAAGATCCGGTGCGTGTGTTCGCCACCGGATCGGTGCTGGTCGAGCCGTCCATCGCGGAGGTAGACGACGTGGACACGGCGGCGGTGATCCTGACGACGAAGTCGGGGCGGATCTGCCAGATTTCGAATTCGCGCCGCTCGACCTACGGCTATGACCAGCGAATCGAAGTTCATGGATCGCGCGGCATGCTGCGCGTCAAGAACGTGCACGAGTCTCAGGTTGAGCGTGCCACGCCATCCGGGTTTGCCATGCCGGTAGCGCAGCCGTTCTTTCTCGAGCGCTTCGGTGCCGCCTATCTTGCCGAAATGCGCTACTTCGTCGACACCGTGTCGGCAGGAAAAATGCCGCAACCGGACGCCAGCGACGGCCTGAAGGCCCAGTTGATTGCCGACGCGGCCACGCTTTCGTGGCAGCGCAGGCAGCCGGTGGACATCGCCGGTTGATCGACACGGCCGGCACGGGAAAACCGGCCGGTCGCCATTTCCTACGTATCGGGTGCTCCCATGAAGATCGGTATCGTCGGCCTCGGCAACGTGGCAGAGCTACACGTGACGGCTCTCGCCGAAATGGATCCGCAGTTGTTTTGCGGCGGCTGGAGTCGAACTTACAGCAAGGCGCGGGAATTCGTCGACAGGTTTGGTGGACGTGCATACGAAACCGTTGACGAACTGCTGGGCGACAAGGCGGTCGACGCCGTTGTCGTGTGCACGAATGCCGCGTCGCACTTCGACATGGCCAGGCGTGCGCTACTGGCAGGAAAACACGTACTGATCGAGAAGCCGTTGTGCGAGCAGGCGGCGCAGATTCGCGAGCTTGCGGAGATCGCAAGTTCGCAATCGAGGATCTGCATGCCATCCCACAATTACGTCTATGCGGAGAGCATGCGGCGACTGCACGCCCATGTCGCTTCCGGGAAAATGGGACGGATCGTCAATTTCTGGGCGATCTACAACAAGCGGCATGACGCTTCGATTGGCGCGCGGGATCTCACGATGCGCGAGCTGATGGTGCATCACGCGTACTGCATGCTGTACTTCGTCGGCCGTCCGTCGTCGGTATTCGCGACCGGTTCGAATGTGCACTTCGACGATCCGAATGCCGACGACCAGCTGATGATCACCGCGGAATATCCGGACGGAACGATTGCGAATCTGTGGGGAAGTTTTTCAGCTGACGATCGTAGTCGCGATCCCTGGTCCGTCTATTTCAAGATCATCGGTTCAGACGGAAGCGGTGTCATTCCTTGGGATGTAACAAAGTTCGGCGATGCGAGACTTCCGTTCTGGGATGACGCGACCTACTGGGACAGCTTTCTTCAGGTCGAAAGCTTCTTCGTGAACGAGTGCGTCGCGAAAGGCACGGCTCCGTTGTCGACGCTCGACGACGCATATGACGCGGCCGCCGTTCTGGAAGCGGCACGCCGGTCTCTGCGCGAGCGGAGCGTTGTGCCGGTCATCTACGGCTCTTGAGCCACACAGAGGCGCAAACATGATCAGATACGCTGTTGTAGGCGCGGGATGGATAGCGCAAGAGGCGTTCATGCCGGCCGTTGCCCAGACCGGAAATTCGACGATCGGTGCGTTGGTCTCCGGAAATCCTGACAGGGCGCGGAAGCTCGCGAAATTCCATGGCGTCGAAACAATTGCCGATTACGACGACTACGAGCGGATGCTGAACAGCGATGTCGTCGACGCGGTCTATATCGCGGTACCCAACCCGCTTCACGCCGATTATGCGATTCGCGCGGCGCGTGCCGGCAAGCACGTATTGGTCGAGAAGCCGATGGCGACCAGCGTCGCGGACGCCGAGGCGATGATTGCGGCAGCCACCGACGCCGGCGTGTTATTGAGCACCTGCTATCGCTTGCATCACGAGGCAGGAACGATCGCGGCACTGGAAGCGATTCGGGAAGGCCGCATTGGCGATCCGAAGTACTTCAGCGGGGTGTTCGGCTTTCAGTCTGCGGCGGGCAACCACAGGCTGGACAGCAAGAATTGGGGTGGCCCGCTTCAAGACATCGGGATTTACTGCGTCAACGCCGCGCGGCACGTCTTTTCCGATGAACCAGTCGATGCGTCGGCGATCTCGACGCGCCGTTCTGGAGATCCGCGATTCGCACACATCGACGACGCCATTGCGGTCACGTTGCGCTTCCCTCGCGATCGAATTGCACAGTTCTATTGCAGCTTCGGCACGGCGCCGATCGATATGTACAGGGTGCTCGGGACCGAAGGGGACCTGACCATGGAGCCCGGTTTCAGGTTCGAAACACCGACCCGAATGGTACTGAACACGAAGGATGCTTCGGAGACGATGCATTTCCGGCACTGCGATCACTTCGGCGGGTTGATTCAGCAGTTTTCCGAATGCATTCAGAAACGCAGCAAGCCTGCGTCGAGTGTCGAAGAGGGCCTGGCTGACCTGAGGGCCTTGTTGGCGATCGAGGCGTCTGCTCGCACGGGAACGGTGGTATCCATCGAACCGACGCGTTTTAGTCGCCGGAACCTGACGCTCGATGATGTGCGCGCCGTACCGAGAACGGAGAAGCGGCTGCTGCTGTAGGCGTTCAAGTCGGGAGAACTTGCGCGACATGCTGCCCGAGGCTCGCTCGGCGAGCCTCGAATTCCTGTCGCGGATGCAGATCCGTGGCGCGAGACTTAGTTGTAGCCGAGGATCGATACCGACCGGAGATCGGGCCGATCGGGAACATTCGCTGCGATGGAAGACATCGGTTCACGCAGAAGGGCGGTGTACGGGGAGACGTTTCGCTGGTCCGTGGCGGATACGTTTCGATGGTTCGTGCGGGTTACCGGGGCAGCGTTGTGAAGGGCGGTGCCGAGAACTTTCCGTGGCGTCATGGGGCGAGGGTCCAGATATATCCGTCGTTTCGAGATTCGCGGTTTGCCGAATGGCTTTCGCACTCTACGTCGTAAAGAAGGAATGCGAACAAATAATAGGATCGGAAATGATCTTGAGCCAACGAGAAATTCCGCACACGGCTGTCAACATTTTCCTGACAAGCAGAGACGAACGTATCGATGTCCAACGCCAATGCGCCGTCTTCGCCGTGTTGACTCGAGAAGATCGACGGGCGCAGGCAGGTGTTCTATGGCGTATGACGGGACGGAAACCTGCATCCTCGATGGTGAGGCAATGAATACACGCTTTCTGGAGACGTTCGTGACGCTCGCGCAACAAGGCAGCTTCCGGGCTACGGCGCGTCTTCTCCATACTTCGCCCGCGACGATATCGACACGTATCAAGGCGTTGGAAGACGAGTTGAGGACCGAGCTCGTCGATCGAACGGCGGCGGATTTTCGTCTCACCCTGTCTGGTCAGAGCTTGTTGACGCTGGCAATGAACGTGGTAGACGCGACCCGTGCGCTCAAGAAGGCAGCCGGTCTCGATCTCGCGTTACGCGGACCGATACGTTTCGGCGTGATAGACACGATCGTTCACAGCTGGCTTTCCTTGTATGTGACGCAGTTGAGGGAGCGCGTCCCGGGCTTGGTGGTCGAGCTGACCGTAGATTCGAGCCCGGCACTGAACAAGAAAATCCTGCAGGGCGAGCTCGACATGGCTGTCTGCGCAGAGGTAGTTGGTAGCGACAAGGTCACGTCGAGCGGAATTGCAAGCTATCCGGTTCGATGGATTGTCAGCCGGGAGCTGCTTTCCGGTTCGGACGTGGATCCGGTTCGCCTCGCCCTAACACGGCCGATACTGACATTCGGAAGGGGCACCACGTCGCACCTGGCGGTGGAACGCATCGTCCGAACACTGGCCGGTGGAGCCGGTATCCCGGACGAGGCGATACGCATAACCTGTGCCTCTTCGGTCGCTGCGATCGTGCAATTGGTGCGTGATGGATACGGTGTCGGGGCAGTCCCGCACCTGTTCGTGCATGACGAACTGGAGAACGGGCGAATCGCCGAGCTCGCGCTGGAGCCGCAGCCGCCGTCGATCGACGTGTCGTTGTGCATGCCGATCAATGCATCGCCGGCTGTTGTAGCGGCAGCCGACGCGGCCCGGGACGTGTGCGCCACATACTGCCGAGGAAAACCGGAGACGCAGATCCGGGCCGCGTGACCGATCATCCCGATTGCGGTCGTTCGGGCAGTGGGGGTACCGATTGACTTTCGGAATATCGTCGCCGGCGGGTATATGACTTCCCTAATATGATCCGGTGGCGCGGTGCGGTAGCCTGTCACATTAGGTATCAGATGTTAGTCTGGTGCGAATTTCATGCTATCCGCTCGTGAGGTTTTCGGTTTCGGTGCTGGCGCACCTGTCGGGCCGCCGATTTCGCGCGATCGGCGCTCGCGCTCATCCCTACCGGCAAAGAGAATTGGCGATGTTAGTCGAAGTCAGCAGATTCAGGGAATCCCAGGAGTTCGCTCTTCAGACCGTTAACTTTGCACGGTCGATGCTCAATTGTTCGGCCGCCGTGTTCACATGGCTCGATTCGCACGACCAGCTATTGCCGCACACCCAGATGGGATGGCCCGAAGAGACCATCAAGGACTATTACACCGTATTCGCCTCGGCCGATCCGCTGAACGTCTATCGTCTGATCAAACAGCGTGCGACCGTAGTGACCCTCAAAGGGGCAAAGCGCGACGACCAGCACTCCAGTTGGTCGGATTACCAGCGGAAGTACGGGCTCGTGGACGAAGTCGGGTTCCTGTTCTGGGCGGGAGATACGCCACTAGCATGCCTCTCCGTCATCAAGAAGCAAGGCGATAGCCCGTTCTCGACTCCCGAACCCTTCGGACAGATGTACGAGTATATGCAGCACAGCTTCTCGATGCTTGCATCCGTCAAGAAGGTCCAGGCAGACCATGCGCTGCGAAACGAGTATTTCCTGACGGAGCGGGAGCTCGCTGTCGCTTCCCTGATGACCGCCGGCCTGTCCAACAAGGATATCGCCGAGACGCTGGGCATCGAGCTTGCCACCGTCAAGTCGCACGTCATTCGAATCCTGGGCAAGCTGGGCATCGAGAGCCGAACCCAGCTTGCGGCATTCTCCGCCGACCTGGGCACACCGACAACGAAATAGTCTGAGTGCACCGGGGCGGTGCGTTTGTCCTCGCCACCGGTTGCTTCAATGGAAATTTTTCTCATCCTTTGGATGGACGAACGGCGTCTTGGCCATACATACAATGGTTTCAAGGCCGCCGGACATCATCCAGACGGTCGTAACGCTCGCATTGGTGCACGCCTGTTGCGTGGCCTGACAGCTCACTTCATCGATCACGATCTTCAACCTTGAGGATGGTGCGCTTTACACATGGCGTGAGCGACGTCCGGATGTCAATTCGCATAACGAATTAACCTCCGATGCGTGACGGATGTTTGCCGAGTGCTGGTTGATTGTGGACCGTATTCGGTCCAGCTCGCGGAATTGATAGAAATTCGTGATCTGCATGCATCGAGAATCACAATTGGACCTCGTCTAATTGGCGCAAGACGATGCATGCACGCGAATCCTGGAAACAGAAAGCGCACGATTCGCCGGCTCAGTGAGCAGCGCACGTGCTGGTCGAAGTGAAGTCAAGGAGACGTTTCAGTGAATGATTATTCCGGGCGCGTGGTTGTCGTAACCGGTGCTGGTTCCGGCATGGGGCGAGCAATGGTTCGCGAGTTCGTTTCGAGAGGGGCGAACGTAGCCGCACTCGACATCAATCTCAAGAATGCCGTTGCCACTGTCGAAGCGTTGGCGAATCCGTCGATGGCGTACGCACATCAAGTGGACGTCAGCGACCCGCGCAGCGTCGAGGCCGCTGTCAAGGCGGTGATCGAGCGTTGGGGGCACATCGATATTCTGTGCAATAACGCCGGCATTCTGGATGGACACGCGACGGCTCACGAGGTGAGCGTCGAAGAGTGGGACCGCGTCATCGCCGTAAACCTCACGGGACCGTTCCTGATGGCCCGAGCGGTCATTCCGCAGATGTTGAAGCAAGGCAAAGGGGCGATCGTGAACACGTCGTCCACCTCGGGCTTCAGTGCTGCGGGCGGCGGGACTGCCTACACGGCGTCCAAACACGGTGTGATCGGTCTGACGCGACAACTCACGTTCGAATACGGCGCGCGCGGCATTCGCGTCAATACGATTTGCCCGGGTGCAACCGCAACCCCGCTGGCGATGTCGGAGCACACGACGGCGAATTCGCCTGATATGGAGGCGGCCCTTCAGAAATTCCCGGCCCGCCGCTGGTGTCAGCCGGAAGAAATTGCCAAGCTCGCCGCGTATCTGGCCGGCGACGATGCCGACTTCGTGCATGGCAGCGAGTACGTGATGGACGGCGGCTGGCTTGCTGCTGCCCGGGATCCCTTCTGAGCGGGCGTTTGGCTACACGCGTGGCGCGGCGCATGCGCCCGCGCCTGCACATGTCGGTGGAACAACAGGAGCTTGTGAATGTTTTCGAATCGTGAATGGCCGGAGACCGGCGTCGAAGGTTTCAAGCGAGGCTTTCAGACGGTTGATGGCGTGCGGATGCATTATGTGAGCGGCGGCAAGGCGGACGGCGACGTGCTGGTTCTGATTTGCGGTTTCCCTCAAAGCTGGTATGCGTGGCGCAAGGTTTTGCCTCTGCTTGGGCATCGGTACCATGTTATTGCCCCGGATCTTCCCGGGCAAGGTGACTCGGATCGTCCCGCAGGTACGCTCGACACGGTCAAGGCAGCCAAGCTCCTTCGTGGTCTGGTCGAGAAACTCGGTGTCGATCGACATGCACTTGTCGTACACGACATCGGCGGATGGGTCGGTTATCCCTATGCGGCGATGAATGGCGACAAGGTCACCGGCCTCGCGATCCTCGACACGGGTATCCCGGGCATCAGTCTTCCGGATACGCTGCCGTGGGCTTCCGACGTTGCGTGGCGGACGTGGCACGTCGCATTTCACAACATCCCGGATCTTCCCGAAGCGCTCTTGGCCGGCCGCGAGCACATCTATCTCGAGTGGTATTTGCAACGGAAGGCTGCGAATCCGCAGGTGTTCTCCCAAGCGGACTTCGAGGAATACCATCGCGTGTTCCTGACGAATGGCCTGAAAGGCGGTCTCGCTTACTACCGTGCTATCTCGGTGTCTGCCGAGCAGAATCGCGAATTGAGCGCGAAGGGCAAGCTCAAAATGCCGGTTCTCGCGGTCCGTGCAGATCAGGGATCAATGCCCGACCTGGTCCCGCAGCTGCAGCAGGTCGCGGCGGACGTTCGCGGCACGATGGTCGCTTCCGGACACTACATCCCGGAAGAGGCGCCCGAGGCGCTTGCAAAGGAACTCGAGAATTTCTTCGGCTAGTACGAGCGGATAAGCAGGTGCCACTTCTGACAATCCAGCCAGCGTCTGGAGAAATCCGTCGCCCAGTTCGAACGGGTATGGAGCGCGCGCCGCATGCTGCCGAGCGATGTCAGCGCGTCGCGGGCGCTGCCATCCGTCCGATGAGAGATTGTTGATCTTGAGATGGGAACGGCAGGCATCGAAGAAATTCGATGGTTCGTTTAATCAGTATTCCTTGTTAAATTAACTTTGGTGATTTGGGGGGGGAATGAACAAGAAAATCATTGCAGTCGCCGCACTGAGCATCGTAGCTTACTCGCAAGCAAAGGCTCAAAGTTCCGTAACGCTCTATGGGATCGTCGACACGGGTGTGGGCTATGTACACAACAGTGGCGGGCAGAGTTCGCAAGTGAGGATGTTGCCCAGCAATCTTTCGGCTTCCCTGTGGGGATTGAAGGGAACGGAGGATCTGGGTGGTGGGCTCTCGGCCATCTTTACAGTAGAGAGCGGCTTTGACGGCACGAACGGTGCGCTTGCGACACCGGGAAAGTTGTTCAGCCGACAAGCGTTCGTGGGCATTTCGAGCCAGTACGGCACCCTGACGCTCGGTCGTCAATACGATCCGCTCACCGATCTCGAACAGCAGTTGACCGCTGATGTCTACAGCGGCTGGTTCGCTACGCCGGGTGATGTCGACAATTACGATTCGAGTGCTCGATTCAACAACGCCGTGAAGTGGGTGAGCCCGTCGTGGGGCGGTGTCTCGGCCGAGGTCATGTATGCGCTCGGTGGCGTCGCTGGATCCACGGGGTCGGGGCAGACGTGGAGCGCGGCAGTTGGCTATCAAAGCACGTCGTTCAGCGTCGGCGGTGGCGTTCTCCACATCGACAACGGCAACGCAACGTTGGGCAATCGCGGCACCTCCTCGTCCGACTCGCTGTTCAATTCGCCGGTAAATGCGGCTTATGCGTCGGCCCGGTCGATCAATATCGCCCGGATCGGTGCCAATTACGTTGCGGGCCCGTTCACGGTGGGCGCGGCGTATGGCTATGCCCAGTATTCGGCCGATTCGGCATCGACGTTCACGGGGTCGGAGAAGTATCACAACGGTTCGGTCTTTGCCCAGTATCAGGTGACACCTGCGTTCCTGCTCATCGCCGGCTACAACTACACGCGCGCACTGGGGGATTCGTCTGCCAAGTACCATCAGGTGAATATCGGGGCCGACTACAGCTTGAGCAAGCGCACCGACGTCTATGCGCTCGCAGGGTATCAGCATGCAAGCGGGCAGAACGGGCAAGGCGCCGCCGAGGCTTCCATCGGGTCGTACGGAATTGCGGCGGGCAAAGGTACTCAGGAAGTTGTAGCCGTCGGCCTGCGGCACAAGTTCTGAAGCAATCTGTATGAGGCGCCGTGGACCGATACGAGGGCGATTCCTTCGTGAGTTCCGTGGCGCTGCGTTGCTCCTTTCCCTGACATGAAGGTATTCGGATTTCTGTATGCCGGCATCAACTCACTCCGATGAGGATTACGCGTCCAGTCCGGTTCCTGAAGATGCAAGGACCGGTTGGAAGGGCATATTCTTCGCTACGTTAGGTATTGCGACCGCGCTTTTCTTTGCTCAGATTGCGTCGATCATTACCGTGAGGTTTGGCGTAGCAGCAGCGCTGATCGGACTGACCTACGGATACTGCGTTTCGACATTCGTCGGTGTGCTGCTCGTTCGTCGATCCATCCAGACAGGGTTTGGCATCAATATCTGGGCCAGAACCGTGCTCGGGTATCGTGGAGCGGGATTGTTCAGCCTGGCTTACGGAGTGGCCTGCCTCACTTACTTCGTCGCAGAAGCCAGCATCATGGGGGCTTCGCTTCAGGCTCTCTTTCCGGAATCTCCTCATGCGTTGATATACATCTGCCTTGTCTTCGTCATGTTGCCGCTCGTGTGGTCGGGCATGAAGGTCCTTGCAAGATTCCAGACGATGAGTCTGGTGCTGTTCGTTGTGTTTGTTGTGTGGGCGATAAGAAACGCGCTTGATGTTCCCGTGGCTGGCGCTCCTCTCCCGGAGATTCGGCTTGCGGCAGACCCCTTCACCAGCCTGCTTGAAGTATTGGGCATCGTTAACGGTCTCGCCTTCATCATTGGTCTCGTGACGGCCGACTATGCAAGATTTGTGCGCAAACGAGAACTCCGAGCAGGGACCGTGTTTGTCGGCGCGTTGTTTCCTGCGTTCTGTTATGGGATCACCGGGATCTTGGGGATCTGGTTCGCTGTCCAGATGCGGGAAAGCAATCCTGGCGTCTATTTCGTTTCGTTGCTGGGTGCGGGGGGAATCATTTTCGCGTGTACGACGCAGCTCAGAATCAATCTCGGGAACATCTACTCAGGCACCGTTGCCTTCGTCAACGCACTCGAGCATCTATTTGGCGTTTCCGTCAGCAGAAGAGTCGTTATCGTTGCTTTCTGCACGGTTGCGGCCACTGTGCTGATTTCAGATGGTACGCACTTCCTCGCGAGTGCCCTGAACTATATTGGTATGTCCATGGCTTGCTTCGTCACGTTGCTTCTCGTCGATCAGGTCTGGGTTGGACGATCCCGAGATGTGCCCGATGTCGTGCCTCAAGTGATCAAGAACTGGCGATGGACGGGATTGAGCTCATGCTTGATCGCAACCCTATGTGGAGTGTGCATCGGTAACGCATCGCTCTTCCCATCGTTGTACCAGTGGGCGACACCAGTGTCGGTGCTTGTTCAGGTGATCCTCTTTGTTGGTATCGAATCGTACTGCAATCGACGAAAG
>NZ_CAJPHM010000031.1:0-80506 GCF_905339955.1 Burkholderia sp. BCC1996 | reverse complement strand
GCATTGCCGACGTCGGACGCGAAGGGCTTCTGGGGCGCGTTCGGCTGTTCGTGCTGGGCAGTCTGACATGACGACGCGTACCATCTACGGCAGCCCGGCGTGGATCCGCGCGCTGCTGTCGCAGCCGTGGGTCCTGCCGCTCGCGCGTCTCGCGCTGGTGTCCGCCTATCTGCTCGGCGGGGTCGCGAAGGCGCTCGACTTCGACGGCGCGGTCGCGGAGCAGGCGCATTTCGGCCTGCATCCGGCCGCGCTGTGGGCGGCGCTCGCGATCGCGGTCGAGATCGGCGGCTCGCTGTGCGTGGTGTTCCGCCGCTTCACGTGGCTCGGCGCCGGCAGCCTCGGCATGCTGACGCTCGTCGCGATGGTCGTGGCGAACGATTTCTGGAACCGCACGGGCGCCGAACATTTCATGGCGCTCAACAGCTTTTTCGAGCATCTTGGGCTGATCGCGGCACTCGTGCTCGCGACCGTGCTCGACGATGCGCGGCAACCGGCCGGCGACGGCAGCAGGTGACCGGGATTCCCCGGGCCGGTGCATCATTTGAAGAAACAACAAGGACATCCGTTATGAAAACCCTTCGTTCCGCGTTGCTGGCGCTTGCGATTGCCAGTGGTCTCGTCGCCGCGCCTGCCGCGTTCGCGAAACCGCCGGTGCCGCCCGCGGTCGCGCCGACGGTGGCCGTCGGTCCGCAGTACGACACCACGCACGTGTGCGTCGCGCCGGAAGACTTCGACCGCTTCACCGACAGTTTCGTCGCGACCTTCGGCGGCAAGAAATCGAAGCAGGGCGTGTTCCAGGTCACGCCGACGCCGAGCCAGACGATGTCGCAGCTCGTGCTGACGCCGGTCGGCACGATCTCGGTGTTCGGCTTCAAGACGCCGGTCCCGTATCCGTTCTGCGCGGAGCGCACCGGCTATCTCGTCACCGACATGGACGTCGCGGTGAAGTCGGCGCGCGAGCACGGCGCCGACGTGATCGTCGACACGTTCCCCGATCCGATCGGCCGCGATGCGGTCATTACGTGGACGGGCGGCGTGAACATGCAGCTCTACTGGCACACCCAGGCGCCGCACTACGACGCGTTGCAGACCATCCCCGAGAACCGGGTCTATGTGTCGCCGCAAAGCGTACGCAAGTTCGTGCACGATTTCGTCAAGTTCTCGAAAGGCAAGGTGGTGTCCGACAACCTGAAGGCGCCGGGCATCGAGATCGGCCGGCCGAACGACACGTATCGCCGGATTCGCATCGAATCGGGCTTCGGCAAGATGACCGTGCTCGTGACGGACGGCCATCTGCCTTACCCGTACGGGCGCGAGATGACGGGCTACGACGTGCCGGACCTGGCCGCCACGCTGGAGAAGGCCAAGGCGGCGGGTGTGACCGTGCTCGTGCCGCCGTACACCGCGGACGGCCGCGACGCGGCACTCGTGCAGTTCCCGGGCGGCTACGTTGCCGAAATCCACGCGAGCGCAGCGCGATGAAGCACGAAGACACGATCCTTGCCGCGGTGGCCGGCTTCGTCGATACGCTGAGCTTCGTCGCGCTGTTCGGGCTGTTCACCGCACACGTGACGGGCAACTTCGTGCTGATCGGCGCGGGCATCGCGGGCTTCGGCCAGGGTGTCGTGCTGAAGCTCAGCGTGTTTCCCGCGTTCGTGTGCGGCGTGATCGCGGCGAGCCTGATCGCGCGGTCGATGTCCGGGCGGCCCGCCTGGCAGGGCACGCGCGCGCTGCATGCGGTGCAGGCCGTGCTGCTGCTCGGCTTCTGCGCGGCCGGCGTGTGGGCGACGCCCGTCACGCAGCCCGACAGCTTGCCGGCGCTCGTGGCCGGCATCGTCGGCACGTTCGCGATGGGCGTGCAGAACGCGCATCCGCGCGTGATTTCGCGCGCGGGCGGCGTGCCGAACACGGTGATGACGGGCAACGTGACGCAGGCGATCCTCGACGTCGTCGACCTGCTGTCGGCCGGCACGGCCGACGCCGCGCGCGCGGCGGCGCGGGCGCGCTTCGGCAAGATGCTGCCGGCGATCGTCGCGTTCGCGCTCGGCGCGGCGTGCGGTGCGCTCGGGTTCCGCTACGTCGGATTCCTGGCGCTGCTCGCGCCGGTCGGCGCGCTCGCGACGCTTGCATTGTGTGCGGCGCAAGCGGCCGCACCCGCCGCGCAGGAGCGCGCATGACCGCGCGGGGGCAGCGCAGACGCGACGCCCGCGGCTTCGAACGGGCCGCGCGCCTGTCGGTCGTCGCGGCGCTGTTGTGCGCGGGCGCCGACGCGGCGGTCGCGGAAACGGCGGCTGAAACGACTTCGACACCGACACCGACACCGACACCGACACCGACACAAGGACCGGCGCAGCCTTCGGCTGCGTCATCGGTTTCGACCTCGACGCCGGCAGCGACCCAGACGGCCACCGCCGCATCGACGTGCACGACCAAACGCCCGACGGTGCTGTTCAACCGCTGGCAGGAGGACTGGTCGGTGCTCGCGAATCCGTGCGTGCCGCGTGCGCCGCTCGACGGACTGAAATACATTCCGCTCGGCAACGATCCGGCGTCCTATCTATCGCTCGGCGTGAACCTGCGCGAGCGGCTGGAGACCAACGACGCGCCGCTGTTCGGGATCGGCTCCGCGCAATCGGACACGTACCTGATCCAGCGCGTCGAAGTGCATGCCGATGCGCATCTCGGCCAGCACTGGCAGTTCTTCGCGCAGTTGCAGGACGCGCGCGCGTTCGGCAAGAACACGGTGTCGCCCGTCGACAAGAACCCGCTCGATCTCGAACAGGCGTTCGCGACCTACACGGGCGCGCTCGGCGGCGGCACGTTCAAGTTCCGCGTCGGCCGGCAGGAGATGGCGTTCGACCTGCAGCGTTTCATCGCCACGCGCGACGGCCCGAACGTGCGGCAGGCGTTCGATGCGGTCTGGGCCGATTACGAATACGGGAAATGGCGCTTCATCGGCTACGCGACGCAACCGGTGCAGAACCGCAACGCGTCCGATTTCGACGACGTGTCCAATCGCGGTCTCACCTTCAGCGGCGTGCGCGTCGAGCGGCAGTCGGTCGGGCCGGGCGACCTGTCCGGCTACTGGTCGCGCTACAACCGCCGCAACGCGCGTTTCCTCGATGCGAGCGGCGCCGAGCATCGCGATGTGTGGGACGTTCGCTACACAGGCACGCAGGGCCGTTTCGACTGGGATCTCGAGACGATGCTGCAGACCGGGACGGTCGGCAACGACACGATCGGTGCGTGGGCAGTCGGCTCGATCGCCGGCTACAAGCTCGATGCGCCGTGGTCGCCGCGCGTCGCGTTGCAGATCGATGCGGCCTCGGGCGACCGGCATCCGCACGACGGCCGCGTCGGCACCTTCAATCCGCTGTTTCCGAACGGCTATTACTTCACGCTGGCCGGCTACACGAGCTATGCGAACCTGATCCACGTGAAGCCGTCCGTGACGCTGAAGCCGTCGGCGAACCTGTCGCTGCTCGGCGCGCTGGGTTTCCAGTGGCGCGAGACGACCGGCGACGCCGTCTATCAGCAGCCGAACATTCCGGTGCCGGGCACGGCGGGCAAGGGCGGCCTGTGGACAGGGATGTACGTGCAGCTGCGCGCGGACTGGACGATTGCCGCGAACCTGATCGGCGCGGTCGAGGCCGTGCACTTCCAGGTCGGCGACGCGATCCGGCAGGCGGGCGGGCACAACGCGGACTACGTCGGCGTCGAGCTGAAGTACGGCTGGTGACGCGGCCGCGCGGCACCGCGCGCGCATGAAAAACACCCCAAAGGCGGGATTCGCATCCGGCTTTTGGGGTGCAGGTCGCAGCGGGTCGCCCTTCGTTCGTCCGGGCCGGCCGCGCGGCCGGCCCGTTCGCGGGTGATGCCGTTACAGGTTCGGCGACAGCGTGAGCGCGTTCGTCAGGTCGCCCATCGGCTGCGCGCCGTTCGCCTTCAGTGCGTCGTCGCGCTGCTGCAGGCCCGGCAGGCGCGGCAGCGAGAAGCGGCGCGTGATGAGACGCAGGATCGAACCCGTGTCGTACTGCGTGTGGTCCACGAAACCCTTCTTCGCGTACGGCGACACGATCAGCGCCGGAATCCGCGTGCCCGGACCCCACCGATCGGCGGTCGGCGGCGCGGCGTGATCCCAGAAGCCGCCGTTCTCGTCGTACGTGACGACGACGACCATGTTCTTCCACTGCGGGCTTGCCTGCAGGTGCGCGATCACGTCGGCGATGTGCTGGTCGCCGGAGGTGACGTCCGTGTAGCCCGGGTGCTCGTTCAGGTTGCCTTGCGGCTTGTAGAACGTGACCTGCGGCAGCGTGCCCGCGTCGATCGCCTTGATGAACTCGGCGCCGTTCGCGCCGCCGTCGAGCAGGTGCTGCGCGCGGCTCGCGGTGCCCGGTGCCTGGTTCGCGAAGTAGTTGAACGGCTGGTGGTGCGGCTGAAAGTTCGGCGTCGACAGGTCGGCGCCGTAGATCACGTTCGACGTGCCGTTCTGGCTTGCCTGCAGCGCCTGGCCCCACGCGCCGCCGTACCATGCCCACGACACGCCCGCGTTGGTCATCAGGTCGCCGATGTTGGTCGCCGTCTGCGGCGGCATCGTCGACGGATTGGCCGGATCGGCGAGCAGCGGATCGCCGCCCGTGGCTGCCTTGTTGCCGCTCGGCTGATACGGCGGCTGCATCGTGTTGACCGCGAAGAAGTCGGGCGTGATCGCGCCGTCGTTGACGAACTTCGGCGGGCCGCTGAGCGCGGACGCGGGCGAGTTCGTCGCAACCTTCAGCGACTTGCCGTCCGCGTTCAACACGGCGATCTTGCCGGCCGCGGGGCTCGTGTTCGCGTTCGCGTAGAACGGCGCGCACGCGCAGATCAGGTACTGGTGGTTCAGGAACGAGCCGCCGAACGCGCCCATGAAGAAGTTGTCGGCGAGCACGTACTGCTGCGCGATCTTCCACAGCGGCAGCTTCGACGGGTCCGGCGTGTAGTGGCCCATCGTCAGGCCGCCCGCATCGGTCCATGCGGCGTACATGTCGTTCTTGCCGCCGTTGATCTGCATCTGGTCCTGGTAGAAGCGGTGCACGATGTCGCGCGTCGCGATGCTCATCGACTGGTTGAAGCCCTTCGGATCGTCGATCGCGAACGGCGCGTTCGGCAGGTTCGCCGTCATTGCTTCGGTGACCGCCGGCGTGATGCCGGTCGCGGTCAGGCCGCCCCAGATCTTCGGCAGCGTCGCCATCGTCGAGCCGTCGCGATCCTTCTGCACCGAGTTCGCCGCCGTCGCGTTCTGCAGGCCGTTCGCGCCGGGGAAGTTGCCGTACAGGTTGTCGAAGCTGCGGTTTTCCGCGTAGATCACGACGACGTTCTTGACGGCCGACAGGCCTTGCTGCGTGACATCGTCGCCGCCGCAGGCGGTCAGGCTGAGCGCGGCCGCGAGGGCGATCGGCGTGTAACGAATCCAGGCGTGCTTCTTCATGCGATGTTCTCTCTTTCGTCGTGTGTCGCGTGTGGGAATCGCGGTGGTGTCGGGCCGGCGCGGGAACCTTCGGACACCTGCCGGCTGCGCGCATTATCTGGAACCGATTTGACAGCCGGGTGTAGGGGCGCTTTCAAATGACTGTCGGTCGAACGTCATGCGGCGGTCACGGAACTGACATAAGCTCCGGCCGATTGCCCACCGCTACAAGAAGAACGACGATGCACAGCCTTCTGAAATCCTTCGCGTCCGCGCGATCGCTGATCCCTGCCGCGGCGGCGCTGGCGCTGGTCGGCGGGCTCGCGGCGCTCGCCGGTTGCGATGCGCGCCCCGGTGCCGATGCATCGGCCGCCGCCATCGTGCCGGCGGCACAGGCCGCTCCGGCGGTCGCGCCGGCCAGCCAGCCGCAGACGCGCGCACAGGTATTCGAGGGCGTGAAGCAGATGACGGCGCTCGGCAAGCAGTTGTTCTTCGATCCGTCGCTGTCGGGGTCCGGCAAGCTCGCGTGCGCGTCGTGCCATAGCGCCGAGCATGCGTTCGGGCCGCCGAACGCGCTGTCGGCACAACTCGGCGGCGACGACATGCACAGCACGGGCTTTCGTGCGGTGCCGTCGCTGAAGTACCTGCGCGGCATTCCGCCGTTCAGCGAGCACTTCCACGATTCGCCGGACGAAGGTGACGAAAGCATCGATGCGGGCCCGACCGGCGGGCTGACCTGGGATGGCCGCGTCGATACGCGCGATGCGCAGGCGCGCATTCCGCTCACGTCGCCCTTCGAGATGAGCAGTTCGCCGGCGCGGGTTGCGAAGGCGGTGCGCGCCGCGCCGTATGCCGACGCGTTCCGCAAGGCGTTCGGCAATCAGGTTCTCGGCGACGACCAGGCGACGTTCGGCGCGGTGCTGCGCGCGCTCGACGCATTCCAGCAGCAGCCGGCGCTGTTCGATCCGTACACGAGCAAGTACGACGCGTACCTGGCCGGCCACGCGCAGCTGACACCCGCCGAGCTGCGCGGGCTGCAGCTGTTCAACGACGAGAAGAAGGGCAACTGCGCGAGCTGCCACGTGAGCCAGCGCACGCTCGAAGGCGGGCCGCCGCAGTTCAGCGATTTCGGCCTGATCGCGATCGCGGTGCCGCGCAACCGCGCGCTGCCGGTCAATCGCGATCCGCGCTTTTACGACCTCGGCGCGTGCGGCCCCGAGCGCACCGACCTGAAGGGCCGCGACGAATTCTGCGGGCTGTTCCGCACGCCGTCGCTGCGCAACGTCGCGCTGCGCAAGACGTTCTTCCACAACGGCGTGTACCACTCGCTCGAGGACGTGATGCGCTTCTACGTCGAGCGTGACATCCATCCGGAGAAGTTCTATCCGGTCGTGCACGGCAAGGTGCAGGTCTACGACGACCTGCCGAAGCGCTACTGGCCGAACATCAACCGCGAGCCGCCGTTCGACCGCAAGCGCAGCGACGCGCCCGCGCTGAACGCGGCCGAGATCAGGGACGTGATCGCGTTCCTGAACACGCTGACCGACGGATATCAACCGGCAGCCGCGTCGGCGGCCCGCTAGACGACGTTCCTGGCGGCACGCATGCTATGCTCGCTGGCTGACGGGCGTGGCGCGTGCCGGTTCGCCGGCCGCCGGAGTGCCGGCCGCGCGCCATGCCGTTCGATCGAACATCCAAGGAGAACAACACATGTCGATGCGTGCATCCCTTTCCGTCGTCACGCGCGTGCTGGCCGGCGCCGCGTGCGCAGCCGCGATGCTGCCTGCCTACGCACAGAGCAACCTGGGCTTCCTGAACGACACGCCGCTCGCCTACTTCAGCAAGACCGACCGTGCGTCGCTGGCCAAGGCCGTGGCGCAGGTGCGCGACGAAGGCAAGGACGGCGAGACCACGACCTGGCAGAGCAGCGGCCGCGGCACGCAGATCGATGCGAAGCTCACGCCGTCGACGTCCGAGAACGACGGCAAGACCTGCCGCGAGATCGCCACCGACATTTCCGCGAAGGGCCAGACGCTGACGCTCAAGCCCGTCTATTGCAAGACCGCCACGGGCAAGTGGCAGCTGCAGAAGCGCTGAGCGCGCGTGCAATGAAGCGCAGCGGTGCGTCGCGCACGGTGTCGTGCGGCGTCGTGATTCTCGACGGGGCCGGCCGCGTATTCCTCGCGCACGCGACGGACACCACGCACTGGGACATCCCGAAGGGGCAGGGCGAGCCCGGCGAATCGCCGGTCGACGCGGCGCTGCGGGAGCTGCGCGAGGAAACCGGCATCGAGTTCGCGCCGGCGCGACTGCTCGATCTCGGCCGCTTCGCCTACCGTCACGACAAGGACCTGCACCTGTTCGCGGTGCAGGTCGCGGACGACGAGATCGATCCCGTGCGCTGCACGTGCACGTCGCTGTTCCCGAGCCGTCGCGACGGCTCGCTGATTCCCGAGATGGACGCGTATCGCTGGACCGCGCCCGGCGACGTCGACGCGTATGCAAGCCGCAGCCTCGCGCGGCTGTTTCGCACGACGCTGTCGCTCGCGGATCTGCACCGGCGGTTAGCGAGCGCGTAAGCGCGGCGGCCGGCGCAGCCGCGCTTGCGCGCACGCAATAAAAAACGGCCCGAAGGCCGTTTTTTTTCATCCTGCGGCGGGCGGTGCGAGGCCGCCGCGCCGCACGCGGAGCAGGCCGTCAGGCCGGCTTGCCCCAGCTGTCGCGCAGCCCGACGATCCGGTTGAACACCGGCTTGCCCGGCTTCGAATCGACGCGGTCGGCGACGAAATAGCCGTGACGCTCGAACTGCAGGCGCGTTTCCGGCGCGACGTCGCCGGCGCCCGGCTCGACGTAGGCCTGCGTGACCTTCTTCGAGTCCGGGTTCAGCGCCTCGAGGAAGTTCGCGCCGCCCGCGTCCGGGTGCGGCGCCTTGAACAGCCGGTCGTAGATCCGCACTTCGGCCGCCTGCGCGTGCTTCGCGCTGACCCAGTGGATGTTGCCCTTGACCTTGTAGTTGTTCGCGCCTTCGGTGCCCGACTTGCTGTCCGGGAAGTAGTTGCAGTGCACGGCCGTCACGTTGCCGTCGGCGTCCTTGTCGAAGCCCGTGCATTCGATCACGTAGCCGTAGCGCAGGCGCACCTTGTTGCCCGGGTACAGGCGGAAATAGCCCTTCGGCGGGTTCTCGACGAAGTCCTCGCGCTCGATCCACAGCTCGCGCGAGATCGGGAAGGTGCGCACGCCGCGGTCGGGGTGGTGCGGGTGCACGGGCGCCGTGCACGCTTCTTCCTGGCCTTCCGGATAGTTGTCGATCACGAGCTTCAGCGGATCGAGCACGGCGACCGAGCGCGGCGCCTTGTCGTCGAGGTCGTCACGCAGCGCGCCTTCGAACACGCTCATGTCGATCCACGAATCGACCTTCGTCACGCCGATCCGCTCGCAGAACAGGTGGATGCTCTCCGGCGTGAAGCCGCGGCGGCGGATGCCGACGATCGTCGGCATGCGGGGGTCGTCCCAGCCTTCGACGTGACCTTCGGTGACGAGCTGCAGCAGCTTGCGCTTGCTGGTGATCGCGTACGTGAGGTTCAGGCGCGAGAATTCGATCTGTTGCGGCAGCGGGCGCGTGAACACGCCGGCTTCCGCGAGTTCGTTCAGCACCCAGTCGTACAGCGGGCGGTGATCCTCGAATTCGAGCGTGCACAGCGAATGCGTGATGCCTTCGAGCGCATCCGAGATGCAGTGCGTGTAGTCGTACATCGGATACACGCACCATGCGTCGCCGGTACGGTAGTGGTGCGCGTAGCGGATCCGGTAGATCACCGGGTCGCGCATGTTCATGTTCGGCGACGCCATGTCGATCTTCGCGCGCAGCACGTGCTCGCCTTCCTTGAACTCGCCGGCCTTCATCCGGCGGAACAGGTCGAGGTTTTCCTCGGGCGAGCGGTCGCGGAACGGCGACGGCTTGCCGCCTTCGGTCAGCGAGCCGCGGTTCGCGCGCATTTCCTCGGCGCTCTGGCTGTCGACGTACGCCTTGCCGCGCTGGATCAGCAGCTCGGCGAATTCGTACAGCTTGTCGTAGTAGTCGCTCGCGAAATACTGGTGATCGACCGCGTCCTTGCGCCAGTCGAAGCCGAGCCAGCGCACGGCGTCGACGATCGAGTCGACGTATTCGACGCTTTCCTTTTCCGGGTTCGTGTCGTCGAAGCGCAGGTGGCACACGCCGCCGTAGTCGCGCGCGACGCTGAAGTTCAGGCAGATGCTCTTGGCATGGCCGATGTGCAGATAGCCGTTCGGCTCGGGCGGAAAGCGCGTCTCGACGCGGCCGCTCCATTTGCCGGTGCGGTTGTCGTCGTCGATGATGTTGCGGATGAAATTGGAAGCCGCGGGGGCGTCGTTGCGTTCGGTGCTCATGCGGTTGGCGTCAGGTTGTGTCGGCGCGTCGCGCCGGTTTAATCCCGTAATTCTACCTGACCGGGGTCCGTCCCGCGCGGGTTGCGGCGTCGGCAGGGCGGTTCGCGCTGCCGATCGCAATATCTCGATAGTGTGTCGGCTGTAACACGACGTAAATCGGATTGCCCCCCGCATTCGGCTTTTCCTATGATGGCTTCACCGAATCAATGCCGCCATTCGCCGTTTTTGCGGGGCGGGAGGAAGCCAACAATCATGATGAAGAAGACCACTTTTCTCGTTCGTACCGCGGTAATCGTCGCGGCCCTGTCGCAACTCGGCGCATGCGCGATGACGCATACGCAACGTAACGCCGGGATCGGCGCGGCAGCGGGCGGCGCGCTCGGCTACCTGATCACGGGCGGCCCGGTCGGCACGGTCGCCGGCGCCGCGGCAGGCGGCCTGGTCGGCGCCGGCGTGCGCTGACCGAAGCCGGCGCGCGTGAGCGCCGGCCGGTCGCGTGCGCAGCGCGACCGATTCATACACCGCACATCCATTCCGCGATTCGACAGGCAGCATCAGGGAGGAGCGGGTGTGCGACACTTCGTCGACGTTACATAAAACGACTTCATTCGTCGACGAACCTTCCATGAGCGATTCTCTCGTTTTCGTGCTGCCGGGCTACGGCAACTCCGGCCCGTTCCACTGGCAAAGCCGCTGGGAGCGCGCCGACGCGCGTTTCGTTCGCATCGCGATGCCCGACTGGGACCGTGCGTTCCGCAACGGCTGGTGTCTCGCGCTCGATCGTGCGGTCGAAGCCGCACCGGGTCCCGTGACGATCGCCGCGCACAGCCTCGGCACGCTGACCACCGCGTGGTGGGCGACCCGTTACGCGCGGCCGGCCGCGCTCGAGAAAGTGCGCGGCGCGCTGCTCGTCGCATTGCCCGATCCGGCCGGGCCGGCGTTTCCGGCCGACGCGCACGGCTTCGGGCCGGTGCCGCACGAGCGGCTGCCGTTTCCGACCTGCGTGGTTGCGAGCAGCGACGATCCGTACGGCTCGCTCGCGTTCGCGCGCGGCTGCGCGCACGCGTGGGGCAGCGCGTTTCATGACCTCGGCCCGCGCGGCCACATCAACGCGGACAGCGGGCTCGGCGACTGGCCGCAGGGGCGCGGCTGGCTCGACGCGCTGGCGCGCTAGCGTCGGGTCGATCGATTCGACGCCGGCCGTCCGGCTGGCGCCCGGGCCGCGCCTGCGGTCGCCCCGCGCTGGCAGCAGGTGCGCGAGCGCGCAACGGCACGCCTGCGCGCGCCCGCCCGCTCAAATCGCCTGCTTCGCCTTCAACGCGGCGATCCGCACATCGTCGTAGCCGAGCATGTCGCGCAGCACGTCTTCCGTCTGCGCGCCCAGCAGCGGCGGGGCGGTGCGCGCATCGGGCGGCGTCGCGCTCATCCGGATCGGATTGCGCACGAGCTTCACGTCCGCGCCGCACGGGTGCGGCAGCGACACCTGCATTCCGCGCGCGACCACCTGTTCGTTGTCGAACACCTCGTCGAGTTCGTTGATCGGCCCGCACGGCACGCCGGCCGCTTCGAGTACGGCGATCCAGTCGGCCTTGCCGCGCGCCTTCACCATCTCCGCGAGGATCGGCACCAGCGTGTCGCGGTGGCGCACGCGCGACGGATTCGTCGCGAACCGTTCGTCGTCGGCCAGCTCGGGCCGCCCGCCGGCCTCGACGAACTTGCGGAACTGCCCGTCGTTGCCGACCGCGACGATGATCCAGCCGTCGCTCGTCTGGAACGTCTGGTAAGGCACGATGTTCGGGTGCGCGTTGCCCCAGCGCACCGGCGGCTTGCCGCTCGCGAGGAAGTTGGTGTTCATGTTCGCGAGTAGCGCGACCTGCACGTCGAGCAGCGCCATGTCGATGTACTGGCCTTCGCCCGTGCGATC
This sequence comes from Burkholderia sp. BCC1996, assembly GCF_905339955.1. Taxonomy (NCBI): domain Bacteria; kingdom Pseudomonadati; phylum Pseudomonadota; class Betaproteobacteria; order Burkholderiales; family Burkholderiaceae; genus Burkholderia; species Burkholderia sp. BCC1996. The sequence goes on along the minus strand of NZ_CAJPHM010000031.1, from coordinate 68,729 downwards.
GCGGTGCGCGAGCGCGGCGAGCACCGCGATCGTCGAATAGAGGCCCGTCGCGAGATCGGCGATCGCCACGCCGGCTTTTTGCGGCCCGCCGCCCGGCTCGCTGTCGCGCTCGCCGGTGATGCTCATGAAGCCTCCGATCCCCTGGACGATGAAGTCGTAGCCCGCGCGGTGCGCGTACGGGCCCGTCTGGCCGAACCCGGTGACCGAGCAGTAGACGAGATCGGGCTTCACCGCACGCAGCGATTCGTAATCGAGCCCGTATTTCTTCAGCTGGCCGACCTTGTAGTTCTCGAGCACGACGTCGCTCTGCGCGGCGAGCTCGCGCACGATCTGCTGGCCTTCCGGCGTCGCGATGTCGACCGTCACCGAGCGCTTGTTGCGGTTCGCCGCGAGGTAGTAAGCGGCCTCGGCCGTATCGGCGCCGGTTGCGTCCTTCAGGTACGGCGGCCCCCAGTGGCGCGTGTCGTCGCCGGCGCCGGGGCGCTCGACCTTGATCACGTCCGCGCCGAAATCGGCAAGCGTCTGCGCGCACCACGGGCCCGCGAGCACGCGGGTGAGGTCCAGCACGCGGATATGGCTCAGGGCACCCATCGTCGAATCGTCTCCTTTCATGGCTCGCCCGGCCCGAGGCAAGGCGGATTGGCATGCCGAGCATCTTAAGGCGAATCGGCCGCGCCGGTGGCCCAGGCCGCTCGTCCGGCGCGGCGGGCCGCTGGCGTGGGAGCCGCCGATCTGTATCGTATAATCGCTCGTTTACGATATCTGCCCGCCGTGCGTCCGCGAGGACGGCCGGCGTTTGAAGCCGTCTCAGCCAGACATTCCCCGCACGCCATGAAAGCTGCCGAAATCCGCGAGAAATTCCTCAAATTCTTCGAATCGAAGGGCCACACGATCGTCCGCTCGTCGAGCCTCGTGCCCGGTAACGACCCCACGCTGATGTTCACGAACTCGGGCATGGTCCAGTTCAAGGACGTGTTCCTCGGCACGGATCCGCGTCCGTACACGCGCGCCACGACCGCGCAGCGCAGCGTGCGCGCGGGCGGCAAGCACAATGACCTCGAGAACGTCGGCTACACGGCGCGCCACCACACGTTCTTCGAGATGCTCGGCAACTTCTCGTTCGGCGACTACTTCAAGCACGACGCGATCCGCTTCGCGTGGGAACTGCTGACCACGGTCTACCAGCTGCCGAAGGAAAAGCTGTGGGTCACCGTCTACCAGGAAGACGACGAAGCGTACGACATCTGGGCGAAGGAAGTCGGCGTGCCGACCGAGCGGATCATCCGCATCGGCGACAACAAGGGCGCGCGCTACGCGTCGGACAACTTCTGGACGATGGGCGACACCGGCCCGTGCGGCCCGTGTACCGAAATCTTCTACGACCACGGCCCGGACGTGTGGGGCGGGCCGCCGGGGTCGCCTGAAGAGGACGGCGACCGCTACATCGAGATCTGGAACCTCGTGTTCATGCAGTTCAACCGCGACGCGCAGGGCAACATGACGCGCCTGCCGAAGCAGTCGGTCGACACCGGCATGGGCCTCGAGCGCCTCGCCGCGGTGCTGCAGCACGTGCACAGCAACTACGAGATCGACCTGTTCCAGAACCTGATCAAGGCCGCCGCGCGCGTGACCGAGATCAGCGACCTCACGAACAACTCGCTGAAGGTGATCGCCGATCACATCCGCGCGTGCTCGTTCCTGATCGTCGACGGCGTGATCCCCGGCAACGAAGGCCGCGGCTATGTGCTGCGCCGCATCGTGCGCCGCGCGATCCGCCACGGCTACAAGCTCGGCCGCAAGGGCTCGTTCTTCCACAAGCTGGTGGCCGACCTCGTCGCCGAGATGGGCGCAGCCTATCCGGAACTGAAGGAAGCCGAACAGCGCGTGACCGACGTGCTGCGCCAGGAAGAAGAGCGCTTCTTCGAGACGATCGAGCACGGGATGTCGATCCTCGAAGCGGCGCTGGCGGATGTCGACGCGAAGGGCGGCAAGGTGCTCGACGGCGAACTCGCGTTCAAGCTGCACGACACGTACGGCTTCCCGCTCGACCTCACGGCCGACGTGTGCCGCGAGCGCGGGATGACGGTCGACGAGCCGGCGTTCGACGACGCGATGGCGCGTCAGCGCGAGCAGGCGCGCGCGGCCGGCAAGTTCAAGGCCACGCAGGGCCTCGAATACTCGGGCGCGAAGACCACGTTCCACGGTTATGAAGAGATCGCGTTCGACGACGCGAAGGTCGTCGCGCTGTACGTCGACGGTTCGGCCGTCAACGAAGTGAAGCATGGCCAGGATGCGGTCGTCGTGCTCGACCACACGCCGTTCTACGCGGAATCGGGCGGCCAGGTCGGCGACCAGGGCGTGCTCGCGAATGCAGCGACGCGCTTCGCCGTGGCCGACACGCTGAAGGTGCAGGCCGACGTGATCGGCCACCACGGCACGCTCGAACAGGGCACGCTGAAGGTCGGCGACGTGCTGCGCGCGGAAATCGACGCGCATCGTCGCGCCCGCACGCAGCGCAACCACTCGGCGACCCACCTGATGCACAAGGCGCTGCGTGAAGTGCTCGGCGCACACGTGCAGCAGAAGGGCTCGCTTGTCGACGCGGAGAAAACCCGCTTCGACTTCGCGCACAACGCGCCGCTGACCGACGACGAAATCCGTCGCGTCGAGCAGATCGTCAACAACGAGATTCTGGCCAACGCGCCGGGCATCGTGCGCGTGATGCCGTACGACGAAGCGGTGAAGGGCGGCGCGATGGCGCTGTTCGGCGAGAAGTACGGCGACGAAGTGCGCGTGCTCGACCTCGGCTTCTCGCGCGAACTGTGCGGCGGCACGCACGTGCACCGCACCGGCGACATCGGCTTCTTCAAGATCGTCGTCGAAGGCGGCGTCGCGGCCGGCATCCGCCGGGTCGAGGCGATCACCGGCGACAACGCGGTGCGCTACGTGCAGGAGCTCGATGCGCGCGTGAACGAAGCGGCCGCCGCGCTGAAGGCGCAGCCGTCGGAACTCACGCAACGCATCGCGCAGGTGCAGGACCAGGTGAAGTCGCTCGAGAAGGAACTGGGCGCGCTGAAGTCGAAGCTCGCGTCGAGCCAGGGCGACGAGCTCGCGCAGCAGGCGATCGAAGTCGGCGGCGTGTTCGTGCTGGCCGCGACGCTCGACGGCGCGGACGCGAAGACGCTGCGCGAGACGGTCGACAAGCTGAAGGACAAGCTGAAGAGCGCGGCGATCGTGCTGGCGGCCGTCGAAGGCGGCAAGGTCAGCCTGATCGCGGGCGTCACGCCGGACGCGAGCAAGAAGGTCAAGGCCGGCGAGCTCGTGAACTTCGTCGCGCAGCAGGTCGGCGGCAAGGGCGGCGGCCGTCCGGACATGGCGCAGGCAGGCGGCACGGAACCGGCGAACCTGCCGGGCGCGCTGGCAGGCGTCAAGGGCTGGGTCGAAGAGCGTCTTTGATCGGCATGGCTGGTGATGCGGTGTGGTCGGGCTGACCGCGTCGCGTCACATCGCTTCGCATCAAAAAAACGACCCGATCGGCACGTGTGCCGGTCGGGTCGTTTTGTTTTTGTCGGTATGAAGAATTAGCGCGCTCGCTGGCGCTCGCCTGCGTTCCCGGCTCGGGCAGACGCCGACGCGGCCACCACCGCCTTGGCCGCATCGCCCGTGTCGGAATGAAGATCGAGCGCGCGCACCAGCGGTCGCCGGCGATCCCGACTCAGGCCGACACCGATGCGGCCACCGCCGCCTTGGTCGCATCACCCGGCCCCCGCGCAGCCTCGCCCAGCGCATCACGCAACGCGGCGAGCGCCGCCGACGCATAACCATGCCGCCACGCGAGCAGCGTGTCGATCCCTTCGAGTTCGGGGATCGTGTGGGCGGCGACGTTGCCGGTCTCCGGCTGCAACTCGAGCACCGAGCGCGGCGCGACCGCGATGCCCGCACCGGCCGCGACGCATGCGACGATCGCGTGATACGAACCGAGTTCGAGCACGCGCGCGGGCTTCATCCCGTGCGCCGCATACCATTGCTCGACATATTTCCGGTACGTGCAGCCGCGCTCGAACGCGACCAGCGTCGGCAGGATCACGTCGCGCGGCGTGCGCACGGGTGGATGGCCGCGCGGCGTCAGCAGCACGAGATCCTCGCGGAAGATCGGCACCGTCTCGAACGTGTCGGGCAGCGTGTCCGGCTCGGGCGGGCGCGCAAACAGCGCCGCGTCGATCTCGAAGTCGCGCACCTTGTCGATCAGCCAGCCGGTCGTGCCGGTCACGAGTTCCAGCGACACGTCGGGCCACGCATGGTGATAGCGCGCGAGCACGGTCGGCAGCCGGCTCGCGGCCGTGCTTTCCATCGTGCCGAGGCGCAGCCGCCCGCGCGGCGTGTCCTCGCGCACCGCGTCGCGCGCCTCGTCGGCAAGCGCGAGCAGCCGCTCCGCGTACGGCAGCAGCGTGTGCCCGGCCGGCGTCAGCACGAGCCGGCGGCCGTCGCGCACGAACAGCGCCGCGCCGAGTTCCTCCTCGAGCTGCTTGATGCGCGTCGTCACGTTCGATTGCACGCGATTGAGCTTCGCCGCCGCGCGCGTCACACCGTTCTCGCGCACGACAGCCCGGAAAATCGCCAGCGCCGCCAGGTCCATGATTCTCTCCTGGAGATATGTGGATTCTTGATTATTCATTTATCGAGAACGTTCGGTCAAGCTACGATACAAGCGTTCCGATTTCCGTTCCGGCCGGCGCGCGCCGCGCGCGGCCCATGCCGCCATGTCCCGTTCCGATGCCCCGAGCGCCGTCGCCGGCGTACACCTGCCCGATGACGCCGACCGCCGCGCCCGCGCGGCCGCGCTCGCCTGCATGATCGGGCTGGCGGTCGCGCTCGGCGTCGGCCGCTTCGCGTTCACGCCGCTGCTGCCGCTGATGCTCGCCGACGGCTCGATCGGCCTGAAGGCGGGCAGCTGGCTCGCGTCGGCGAACTACGCGGGTTATTTCGTCGGCGCGGTCAGTTGCGCGGCCGTGCGGGTCGCGCCCGCGCGGATGGTGCGCTTCGGGCTGGCCGCCACCGTGCTGTTGACTGCGGCGATGGGCGTCGGCCATCTGCTCTCCGTGTGGCTCGTGGTGCGCTTCGTCGCGGGCGTCGTCAGCGCATGGACGTTCGTGTTCGTGTCGCAATGGGGGCTGCGGCGGCTCACCGAACTGCATGCGCCCGAGTGGAGCGGGCTGATCTACGCGGGGCCGGGCGTCGGGATCGTGCTGACCGGGCTGATCGGCAGCGCGCTCGCCGGCCATCGCGCGGCGCCCGGCTGGCTCGGATTCGCTGCGTTGTCGGCGCTGCTGTCGGTCGCGATCTGGCGCACGTTCGGCAGCGCGCCGGGGCCGGCCGCCTCGACAACCGCCGCGCGGGGCGCCGCGGCGCCGGCCGTGCGCGAGCGACCGGCCGCGCCGGCCGCGGCACCGCACGACGCACGGCGCCATCGCGTCGACGCCGCGTGGCTCGTCGTGCTGTACGGGATGCCGGGCTTCGGCTACATCATCACCGCGACGTTCCTGCCGGTGATCGCGCGTGCCGCGCTGCCGGCCGGGTCGCCGTGGCCCGACCTGTTCTGGCCGATGTTCGGCGCGGCGCTGATCGTCGGCGCGATCGCCGCGTCGCGATTGCCCGGCCACTGGGACAACCGGCTGCTGCTCGCCGCCGGCTGCGCGACGCAGGCGCTCGGGATCGCGGCGGGGATCGTCTGGCCGAACGCAGGCGGCTTCTCGGCCGGCAGCGCGCTGCTCGGCCTGCCGTTCACCGCGATCACGCTGTTCGCGATGCGCGAGGCGCGGCGGCTGCATGGCGAGCGAGCGGCCGGACTGATGGGCTATGCGACCGCGTCGTACGGGGTCGGGCAGATTCTCGGCCCGCTCGTCGCCGCGCCGCTGACCGCGCGCTTCGGGTCGTTCTCGCCGGCGCTGTGGGTCGCGGCAGGCGCGTTGCTCGCCGGTGCCGCCGGCTTCGCGGCGACGGCCGCGCGCGGGCGCGCGCAACCGCGCATGCAACCCTGACATCACCGGGGCCGGATCGTCTGCGGCGCGAGCAAACTCGCTAGAATGAGGCCTTTCCCGCGCCGAGCGGGCGCGCGACGCGGCCGGCAGGCCGCCGCCGGGCGTTCGCCAGATCCCCATCGATGACCACCGCCGACTACCGTTTTTGCCCGCGCTGCGCGCGTCCGCTGACCGAGCGCGCCGATCCCGACCACGAAGGCGGCCGCATCCGCCGGGCCTGCCCGGACGACACGTGCGGCTACGTGCACTGGAACAACCCGCTGCCGGTGGTGGCCGCGATCGTCGAGCTCGACGGCAAGATCCTGCTCGCGCGCAACGCGGCCTGGCCGGAAGGGATGTTCGCGCTGATCACCGGCTTCCTCGAGAACGGCGAGACGCCCGAGGACGGCATCGCGCGCGAGGTGTTCGAGGAAACCGCGCTGAAGGCCGAGCAGGTCACGCTCGTCGGCGTCTATGAATTCATCCGCAAGAACGAACTGATCATCGCGTACCACGTGCGCGCGTCGGGCACCGTCGCGCTGTCGCCGGAACTGCTCGAATACCGGCTCGTCGATCCGCCGCTGCTGCGCCCGTGGCGCGCCGGCACCGGCTACGCGCTCGCCGACTGGATGCGCGCGCGCGGCCTCGATTTCGAATTCGTCGACCGAGCGGGGCAGTGACGGGCCGCGCCGCCGCCATGTCGTCCGTCGCGCCGGGCACGATCGCGGCGCGGCATCTCGCCATTCGCCGGCGGGCCGTTCCGCACGGCCGCCGCGCGACGTGCGCTTCATCTTCCTCGTCCTGACCAGACCTGACCGCCATCGCCATGTCCGACAAGCCGCAGCCGCGTCCGCGCGACGCCTACCGCCACTTCCTGCCGATCACGACCCGCTGGATGGACAACGACGTCTACGGGCACGTGAACAACGTTGTCTACTACAGCTACTTCGACACCGTCGTGAACGAATACCTGATCCGCGCGGGCGTGCTTGACGTCGAGCACGGGCAGACGATCGGGCTCGTGGTCGAGACGCAGTGCAACTACTTCGCGCCGCTCGTCTTTCCGCAGTCGGTCGACGCGGGGCTGCGCGTCGCGAAGCTCGGCACGTCGAGCGTGCGCTACGAGATCGGGCTGTTCGCGGCGGGCGAAGCCGAGCCGGCCGCGCAGGGACACTTCGTGCACGTGTACGTCGATCGCGGCACGCGCCGCCCGGTGCCGCTGCCGGACGCGCTGCGCGCGGCGCTCGAACCGCTCGCCGGCTGACGGGCGCGCGGCGGTGCACGCGTTCGCGCTCCAGGCATTCAACGGCCTCAGCTACGGGTTGCTGCTGTTCATGCTGTCGGCTGGCCTCACGCTGATCTTCAGCGTGCAGGGCGTGCTCAACTTCGCGCATGCGAGCTTCTACATGCTCGGCGCGTACGTCGGCTACAGCATCGCGGCCCGCGCGGGTTTCTGGCCCGCGCTCGGGCTCGCACCGCTCGCGGTCGGGCTGCTCGGCGCCGGCTGCGAGCGCGCCCTGCTGCGCCGCGTGCAGGCGCACGGGCACACGAGCGAACTGCTGCTGACCTTCGGGCTCGCGTACCTGATCGGCGAGGGCGCGAAACTGCTGTGGGGCCTCGCACCGCTGCCGGCCCCGGTGCCGCCGCTGTTCGACGGCGCGCCCGTGACCGTGTTCGGCCTCGCGCTGCCGCGCTACCGGCTCTTCATGATGGCGATGTCCGCGGCGATGCTGGCCGCGCTCGGCGCGCTGCTGCGCGCGTCGCGCGTCGGCCTCGTCGTGCGCGCCGCGCTCACGCATCGCGCGGCCGTCGAGGCGCTCGGCTACGACGTGCCGCGCGTGATGACGGGACTGTTCGGCGCGGGCACCGCGCTCGCGGCGCTGGCCGGCGTGATCGGCGCGCCGCTCGCGGTGATCGAGCCGGCGCTGGCCGAGACCGTCGGGTCGGTGGTGTTCGCGATCGTCGTGATCGGCGGGCTCGGCTCGCTCGGCGGCGCGTTCGCCGCGTCGCTCGCGGTCGGCTTCGCGCAGACCTTCGCGGCGTCCAGCGACACGTCGCTGCGCGACCTCGCGCGATGGGCGGGCCTCGCGCTGCCCGATGGCGTCGCGGCCGTGTCGATCGCGCAGCTCGCCCCGCTGGTCCCGTACCTGCTGCTCGTCGCGGTGCTGGTCGCCCGGCCGCGCGGGCTGTTCGGCGAGCGTGTCGATGGCTAGCCGCGCGCGGGCCGGCGCGCTGCGCTGGGTGCTGTTCGCCGCGTGCGTGGCCGTGCCCGCGTGGCTGTGGCCGCATGGCGCGGTGCTCGGCTATCTCGCGCAGACGGCCGCGCTCGTCGTGCTCGCGCTGTCGTACAACCTGCAGCTCGGCACGACCGGGCTGCTGTCGTTCGGCCATGCGGCCGTCGCGGGGCTCGGCGCGTTCGCCGCCGCGCACTGGTTCAATCATGTCGGCGCGCCGCTGCCGCTGTTGCCGCTCGTCGGCGGCGCGGCCGGCGCGGGCTTCGGGTTCCTGGCCGGCCTGCTCGCGACACGCCGCGCGGGCACCGTGTTCGCGATGATCACGCTCGGCCTCGGCGAATGCGTCGCGGCGGCCGCATGGAGCGTGCCCGCGTGGTTCGGCGGCGTCGGCGGCGTGCCGATCGACCGCGCGAGCGGCGCGCCCTGGGGCGGCTGGCATTTCGGTGCGCAAACGCAGGCCTACGCGGTGATCGCCGCATGGTGCATCGTGTCGGCGCTGGCGATGCACGCGCTGACGCGCACGCCGCTCGCCCGGCTCGCGAACGCGGTGCGCGACAACCCCGCGCGCGTCGCCGCGCTCGGCACCGAGCCGCGCCGCGTGCGGCTCGCGATGGTCACCTGCGCGTCGTTCTTCGCGGGCATCGCGGGCACGCTGACGCTGATCGACGTCGAGATCGCGACGCCCGACAGCGTGTCGATGGCGCGTTCGGCGACCGTGCTGATCGCCGCGGTGATCGGCGGCACCGGCACGTTCTTCGGGCCGGCGGCCGGTGCGGTGGTGCTGACCGCGCTGAGCGTCGTCGTCGCGGGCGTGTCGCGCGCATGGGCGCTGTATCTCGGCGTGCTGTTCGTCGCGGTCGTCGTCGCCGCGCCGCGCGGGATCGCGGGCATCGCGCAAGCGTTCGCGCATGCGTTGCGGCGCGGCGCGCCGGCGGCCGAGCGGTGGCGCCTGTTGTGCGGCATCGGCGCGTGCGTGTTCTGGGGCGTCGCGATCGTCTGCGCGGCCGAGCTCGGCTATGCGTGGCGTTTCGCGCAGGACGACGGCACCGGCATCGCGTTCGGCGCGTGGGGGATCGACGCCGATTCGCCGGCGGGCTGGGCCGTCGCGGCTTCGGCGGCCGGCATCGGCACGCTGCTGTGGGGCTGGCGCGCGCGGTTGCTGAACCACGGGCACGGCACGCGGGAGGACGGGCTATGAACGGCAACGCGATCGCGCTCCACGGGATCGTGCAGCGTTTCGGCGCGCAGACCGTGCTCGACGGTGTCGAACTGAGCATCGCGGCCGGCGAGCGTCATGCGCTGATCGGGCCGAACGGCGCGGGCAAGTCGACGCTGTTCGGCGTGATCGCCGGCGCGACGCGGCCGACGCGCGGGTGCGTCGTGCTGCACGGTGTCGAGTTGCGCGGGCGCGGGCCGGTCGTCGCGAGCCGGCTCGGCATCGGCCGCAGTTTCCAGCAGACGAGCGCGTTCGCGCGGCTGAGCGTGTTCGACAACCTGCGCTGCGCGGCGCTGCATGCGCCGGCCGAGCGGCGGCGCTGGTGGAACCGGCTGCGCGAATCGGCATCGGTCGATCGCGCGGCCGCGCGCGTGCTGCACGACATCGGCCTCGATGCGCGGCGCGACGCGCCGGCCGGCGCACTCGGCTATGCGGAACAGCGCGCGCTCGATCTGGGCATCGCGCTCGCGAGCGGCGCGCGCACGCTGCTGCTCGACGAGCCGACCGCCGGCATGAACCGCGACCAGGCGGCGCGGATGATCGCGCTGATCCGCGCGACGACGCAGGGCCGCACGGTGCTGATGATCGAGCACGACATGGATGCGGTGTTCGGCTTCGCCGAGCGCATCACGGTGCTCGTGCGCGGCACGGTGGTCGCGACCGGTGCGCCCGACGCGATCCGCGCGGACCCGGCCGTGCGCGCCGCCTATCTCGGCGAGGGTGCATGAGCGCGCTGCTCGACATCCGCGGCCTGCGCGCGTGGTACGGGCGGCAGCCCGTGCTCGACGGCGTCGATCTCGCGCTCGCGCCGGGCGAGACGCTCGCGCTGCTCGGCCGCAACGGCGCGGGCCGCTCGACGCTCGCGAAGGCCGTGATGGGGCTCGTGCGCACCACGGGCTCGGTGCGCATCGCCGGCGCCGAATGCGCGGGCGCACGCACGTTCGAGATCGCGCGGCGCGGCGTCGCGTACGTGGCCGAAAGCCGCGACGTATTTCCGCTGCTGAGCGTGCGCGACAACTTGCGGCTCGGGCTGCGCGGCCTGAGCAGCGCGGCCGAACGTGCCGCGCTCGACCGGCTGCTCGCGCGCTTTGCGCTGCTGGGCGCGCGGGCCGACGTGAAGGCCGGGCGGCTCTCGGGCGGCGAGCAGCAGGTGCTCGCGCTGGTGCGCGCGCTCGCCGGCCGCCCGCGCGTGCTGATCGTCGACGAACCGGCCGAAGGGCTCGCGCCGCTCGCGGTCGACGCAGTCGGCGCCTGCCTTGCCGCGCTGCAGGACGACGGCGTCGCGATCCTGCTGATCGAGCAGCGGCTGCAGCTCGCGCCGCGGCTCGCGCAGCGCGTCGCGGTAATGGGGCGCGGGCGGATCGTCTACGACGGCGCGCTCGACGGGCTCGGCGGCGACGTCGTCGGCACGTGGCTGAGCGCCGGCTGACCGTCCGTCGGCCGATTGTTCGGCAAACCTCGCCAGTCAATTCGTGTCGAGCCGCTTTATCGCGGCCGCCGGAACCGCGAAGATTGCCAGCAAGGCCGGTGCGCCGCGACAGGCGCGACCGGTACCCATCCATCGAAGTCTTCCGACTGAGGAATGAAATCATGAGCAAGCTGGCAGGCAAGGTCGCGATCGTCACGGGCGCTTCCAAGGGGATCGGCGCCGCAATCGCGAAGGCGCTGGGCGCCGAAGGCGCGTCGGTCGTCGTCAACTACGCGAGCAGCAAGGCCGGCGCCGACGCGGTCGTGAGCGCGATCGTCGAAGCGGGCGGCCGCGCGGTCGCGGTCGGCGGCGACGTGTCGAAGGCAGCGGACGCGCAGCGCATCGTCGATACGGCGATCGACACGTACGGCCGTCTCGACGTGCTGGTCAACAATTCCGGCGTGTACGAATTCGCGCCGATCGAGGCGATCACCGAAGAGCACTACCGCCGGCAGTTCGACACGAACGTGTTCGGCGTGCTGCTGACGACGCAGGCCGCCGTCAAGCATCTGGGCGAAGGCGCGAGCATCATCAACATCAGTTCCGTGGTGACGAGCATCACGCCGCCCGCGAGCGCCGTGTACAGCGGCACCAAGGGCGCCGTCGACGCGATCACCGGCGTGCTCGCGCTCGAACTCGGCCCGCGCAAGATTCGCGTGAACGCGATCAACCCGGGCATGATCGTGACCGAAGGCACGCACAGCGCGGGCATCATCGGTTCGGACCTCGACCGGCAGGTGCAAAGCCAGACGCCGCTCGGCCGCCTGGGCGAGCCGGACGACATCGCGTCGGTCGCGGTGTTCCTCGCATCGGACGATGCGCGCTGGCTGACCGGCGAGCGCCTCGTCGCGAGCGGCGGGCTGCACTGATCGCGCGAGTCGGCGCGCGCCGCTACGCGATCATCGCGAGCGCGTTCGCGCCGACATGCCAGCGCAGGCTCTCGACGACGAGCGCATGATCGCGTTCGTCGTCGAGCCCGGCGATCGCCATCGCGCCGACGATGCCGCCGTCGGCCAGCCGCAGCGGCACGCCGCCGCCGTCGAGCGCATAGTCGGCATCCGACAATCCCTGCGACTGCAACGACCAGCCGGCGCGGCGAAAGCGCGCGCCGACCTCGAGCGAACTGACGCCGAAGCGCAACACCGTGTTCTGCCGGCGGCGGATCGCGTCGCTGTCGTGGGCGCGGCTGCCGTCGAGCGCGCAATAGAACAGCGGTGCGGCTTCGCCGACGATGCCGACCGCGATCGGCAGCCCGCGGCGCGACGCGAGATTGACCGCGATGTCGCCGAGCCGGCGCGCGACGTCGGCATCGAAGTGCGCCAGCATCGGCGTTGAGGTCGTGTCGCGGAAGGGCGTGGGCGCACAGCGCGGGAAAGGGATCGGCATGGCAGCTCCGTGTCGTCGCAAGTCCGGCTCGTGCGCGCGTCCTGCGTCGCGCGCCGGCCGTCGATCGTTCAGCGCATCAATGCATCAGCGCCCGGGCGCCGCGTCGAGCATCCACTCGTGCGCGGGGTCGTTCTTGAACGCCCACGCGCGGCTCGGCCCGGCCATCACGTTCAGGTAGTACAGGTTGTAGCCGTGCGGCGCGACCACCGGGTGATAGCCGCGCGGCACCATCACGACGTCGTGGTTCTCGACCGCGCATGCCTCGTCGAGGCTGCGGTCGTCCGTGTACACGCGCTGGAACGCGAAACCCTGCGGCGGATCGATCCGGTGGTAATAGGTTTCCTCGAGCGACGTTTCGTCGGGCGCCGCGTCGCGATCGTGCTTGTGCGGCGGATAGCTGCTCGAGTGGCTCGCGGGCGTGATCACTTCGACGACCAGCAGCCGGTCCGCGGCCGGGTTGTCGCCCATCAGGATGTCGCATACGTAGCGCGTGTTGGTGCCTTGCCCGCGCACCGCACGCCGCATCCGTTCGCCGTCGAGGCGCTGCACGCGCTTGTCGCCGCTCGCGTAAGGCGCGGTGCACAGCGCGACTTCCGCGTCGCGCGTCGCCACCAGCGTGACGGTCTTGCCGCCCGGCACGTACAGTGCGTCCGGCGACACTTCCTCGAACACGCTGTCGCGCTTGCCGAGCGCGTCGTAGGTCTCGCCGTCGACTTGCGCGCGCAGCGTGCCCGTGAGCACGACGACGCACAGTTCGCGCGTGCCCGTGTCGAGCGTTTCGGTGTCGCCGGCCTTCAGGCGCAGCGCGCGAAAGCCGACGTGTTTCCAGCCGGCCGACTCGGGCGTCACGTTGCAGATTTCGCGGTCGGCGGATGCCTTGACCAGCAGGGGAGAAATCGTCATGGCGTGAGGTTCCTCGATGAGATGACGGGGCTTACGCGCTCAACCGGTCGACGATCGCGCGCAGCGATTCGTAGCCCTTCTTCGCATACTGATAGCTCGGCGCGACGGCCGGGTCCTGCTCGGCCTCGACCACGAGCCAGCCTTCGTAGCCGGCGTCCTTCAGCGTGCGCAGCGTCGCTTCGTAATCGAGCGCGCCGTCGCCCGGCACCGTGAAGGTGCCGTTGATCACGCCGTTCAGGAAGCTCCAGCCGCCGTTGCGCGCCTGCGTGACGACCTGCGGCCGCACGTCCTTGCAGTGCACGTGCACGACGCGCGCCACGTGCTTCCTCAGCAGCGCGACCGGATCGGCCGCGCCGCCGAAATACGCGTGGCCCGTGTCGAACAGCAGGAACACCTTCGCGGGATCGGTCAGCGCCATCAGCCGGTCGACGTCGTCCGGCGATTCGACGTACGCGCCCATGTGGTGATGGTAGGCGAGCTTGATCCCGTAGGTCTCGAGCAGGTGCGCGCCGAATGCGTCGAGGCGCGCCGCATAGCGCCGCCAGGTTTCATCGTCGACGAAGCGCGGGCGCTTCGCGACCGGCGTGTCGATGCTGCCCTGGATCGTGCCCGCGCATTCGCCGTACACCACGACCTTCACGTCGTTGAACTGCAGCTTCGTCATGTGCGCGCGGCAGCGCTCGATTTCGGCCTCGACGGCATCGGCGTCGCTCATGCCCGGCGCGACTTCCGCCAGAAAGCCCGAATACCAGCCCGACACGCACACGAGCCCGAACTCGGCGAGCTTCGCCTTCAGCTCGGGGCCCGTCTTCGGAAACTTGTTGCCGAGCTCGAAGCCCGCGTAGCCGATTTCGGCGCCTTCCTTCAGTGCCGTCTCGAGCGGCGTCTCGCCGCCGAGCGACGGCAGGTCGTCGTTCATCCACGACAGGGGATTGATACCGATGCGAACGTTCCAGCTCATGACGTGCTTCCTTGGTTCGAATATTGTTTTCGCGGAGCGGCGGATTGAATGGGGAAACGGATCAGCGCCGCTGCCGGGTTTTCTCGTCGAGATACGTCCGGTGCGCGCGTTCGACACCGGCGCGCGCGGATACCTGCGGCACCGCGACTTCCCACCACGCGCCGCCGTCCGCGGTCGTGCGCTCGTGCGTCGTGTCGATCACGATGACCTGGCTCGTCTTCGCTGCGCGCGCACGCTTCATTTCGCTGCGCAGCTCGCCGACGTCGCGCACGTGCACGGCTTCGGCGCCCATCGCGCGCGCGTGCATCGCGAAGTCGATCGTCGAGCGTTCGCCGCCTTCCGGCACGCAGTCGTCGAGCATGTTGTTGAAGCTCGCGCCGCCGCAATTGATCTGCAGCCGCTCGATGCAGCCGTAGCCGCGGTTGTCGAGGATCACGACGATGAGCTTGCGGCCGAGCATCACGGACGTCGCGAGTTCGGCGTTGAGCATCATGTACGAGCCGTCGCCGACGATCACGATCACTTCGCGCTCGGGCCGCGCGAGCTTCGCGCCGAGGCCGCCCGCGACCTCGTAGCCCATGCACGAGTACGCGTAGTCCATGTGGTAGTTGCCCGGCACGCCGCTGCGCCACAGCTTGTGCAGTTCGGCCGGCAGCGTGCCGGCCGCGCACACGACGAGATCGTCGCGCGCGCTGTCGCGTCCCGCGTCGGCCGCCGAGTCGCGCACCGCGCCGATCACTTCCGCGTCGTACGGCAGGGTGTCCTTCGGCACGCGCGTGGTCAGCTCGGTCACGCGCGCGTTCCACGCGGCGGCCTGATCCTGGTTCGCGGCCGTCCACGCCGCATCCGCGCGCCAGCCGGCGAGCGCGGCCGACAGCTGGCCGAGGCCCGTGCGCGCATCGGCGATCAATTGCCGGCCGCGCTTCTTGCCCGCGTCGAACGGCTGCACGTTCAGGCTCAGCAGCGTCGCATTGCCGAACAGCGCGTGCGAGCCGGTCGTGAAGTCCTGCAGGCGCGTGCCGACCGCGAACACCACGTCGGCCTGCGCGGCCGCGCGGTTCGCGGCGGGTGAGCCCGTCACGCCGATCGAGCCGAGGTTCAGCGGGTGGTCCCACGCGAGGCTGCCCTTGCCGGCCTGCGATTCGGCGACCGGCACGCCGTGCGTGTCGGCGAACGTGCGCAGCGCGTCCCACGCCTGGCTGTACAGCACGCCGCCGCCGGCGACGATCAGCGGTTTCTTCGCCGCTTTCAACACGTCGAGCGCATCCGCGAGTTCGAGCGCGTCGGCCGGCGGGCGGCGCATCCGGATCACCGGCGGCGCGAAGAAATCCTCCGGCCAGTCGTAAGCGAAGGTCTGCACGTCCTGCGGCAGCGCGAGGCATACGGGGCCGCATTGCGCGGGGTCGGTCATCACCTGGATCGCGCGCGGCAGTGCGACCAGCAGCTGCTCGGGCGACGTGATCCGGTCGAAGTAGCGCGTCACCGGCCGGAAGCAGTCGTTCGCGCTGACGTCGCCCTGTTCGAAGTCCTCGACCTGCTGCAGCACCGGGTCGGGCAGCCGCGACACGAACACGTCGCCGGGCAGCAGCAACAGCGGCAGCCGGCCGACGTGCGCGAGCGCCGCGGAGGTCAGCATGTTGGTCGCGCCGGGGCCGATGCTCGACGTCGCGGCCATCATCCGCTGGCGGAAGTTCGCTTTCGCGAACGCGACGGCCGCATTCGCCATTCCTTGCTCGTTGTGCGCGCGGAACGTCGGCAGCCGTTCTTTTTCGGCATGCAGCGCTTCGCCGAGCCCGGCCACGTTGCCGTGGCCGAAGATCGCGAACACGCCGCCGCAATACGGCAGGATCTCGGTGCGGCCGTCCGGCTGGACGACTTCGGCGCGCAGGGCGGCCAGGTAGCGCACGAGCGCCTGGCTGACGGTCAGTCTTACGGTGGTGGTCATCGTCTGTCGATCAGGAGGAATCGGGGGGTCATCACGGACATCTGCATCAGGCGGCTGCGGCGGCTCGCGCGGCGGCACGGCGACCGAGCCACGCGTCGACCAGCTGCGCGAAATTGCCGGCCACTTCGTCGATCAGCGCCTGGTCGTCGATCCGGCCGGCGAGCCAGTGCAGCGACGCGTCGGCCCACAGCGTGCGGCCGACCATGAAGCCCTTGACGATCGGATTGGTCGCCGAGCGGAAGCTGTCGACCAGATATTGCAGCGGCTGGTTCAGCCCGAGGATCACCGCGCCGCGGCAGTGCGGGTCGCGCTCGGCCACCAGCGTCTCGAGCCGCGCCCAGCCGTCGGCGCTCATCGGCGCGAGCTTCCACCACTCCGGCATCACGCCGAGGTTGTAGAAGCGCGCGACCGTGCGCAGCACCGCGTCGTCCTCGGTGCCGGGCGGCGTGACCGCGCGCGGCGGAATGATTTCCAGCAGCAGCTCGTTGCCGCTCGCGCGCGTGGCTTCCCACAGCTCCAGCACGCGCTGCTCCTGCGCGACGCGCAGGTCGACGTCGTCGTCGGGGTGGTAGTGGACCAGGCACTTCACGACCTGTTCGGTCGGCCAGTGCGTGAGCGACGAGCCGACCGAGCGCGTGTCGTCGAAGCACAGCGGCCGCGAGCCGGGCAGCTCGACCGGGCGGCCGACCCACCAGCCGCGGCCGGTGGCCGACGCGAGCGCGTCGCGGCCATATGCGCCGCCGTCGATCAGCACGCCGACGTGGCCTTCGATCCGGCGATCGCGCTCGACCTGTTCGGCCGCGCGCACGAGCAGGCGCTTGAGCGTCTTGATCCGCGCTTCGTCCGCGCCGGCTTGCACCGCGAGTTCGTAGAACTGGCTGCGATGGTCGAACGCCATCACGCACAGGTCGTCCCATGCGCGGCGCGGCACCGTCACGCGATGCAGGTGCGCGAGCGCGCGATCGGCGTCCACCTGCGGATTGCGGCTGCTGCCGAACCAGTGCGCGAGCTCGGCCGGCGTCGGCATCGCGGCCGAGCACGCGTGGCGCGACACGACGATCGCGCCGCACGCGTTCGCGATGCGCGTCGCTTGCGCCCAGCCGTGCCCGCGCAGCAGCCCGGACAGCAGGCCCGACAGGAACGCGTCGCCCGCGCCCAGCACGTTCAGGACTTCGACGCGTTCGCCGTGGAAGGTCGGCGCATCGTCGATGTGCGCGGGGATGTCGCCCTCGATCACGCAGCAGCCGAGCGCGCCGCGCTTGACCACCAGCACCGCGCCGCTCGCGCGGCGCACGGCCTGCAGCGACGCGATCAGGTCGTGCGGCACGCCGCCCGCGATCAGGAATTCCTCCTCGGTGCCGACCAGCAGGTCGAACTCGCCGAGCACCTGCTGCAGCTGCCGCGTGACCTGCGCGTCGGGCACGTAGCGGTTCTCGCCCGCGCCGCGCGCGGTCAGCCCCCACAGCACCGGCCGGTAGTCGATGTCGAGGATCCGCACGACGCCGTGGCGGCGCGCGTAGCCGAGCGCGGTCAGCGACGCCTCGCGGGTGCCCGGCGTCGAAAGATGGGTGCCGGTGATCGCGAGCGCGCGGCAGCCGGCGATGAAATCCTCGCGGATCTCGTCGGCGCGCACGGCCATGTCCGCGCAGTTCTCGCGCACGAACAGCAGCGGGAACGTGTCGCGATCCTTCAGCCCGAGCAGCACGAGCGCGGTCAGGCGTTCCGGATCGGTCTGCAGCTGGCTCGTGTCGCAGCCTTCGCGCTCGAGCGTCTCGCGCACGAAGCGGCCCATCTGCTCGTCGCCGACTCGCGAGATCATCGCGGTCTTCAGTCCGAGCCGGGCGACGCCGAACGCGACGTTGCCCGACGAGCCGCCGAGATACATCTGGAAGCTGCGCGCATCCTCCAGGCGGCTGCCGTACTGTTGCGCGTAAAGGTCCACGGCGACGCGGCCGAGGCAGGCGAGATCGATGGGGCGGTCAGTCGGAAAGTTCAACGGGCTCATATCACGTATCACGCTCGCGGCCGGCGTTCGACCCTGCCGGCGGATTGAGGGACCGATCCTGCGACGGTGGTCCGTCACGTGCGCGGCACGACACGGGAACGCCTGCCGCAAGGAATCGGGCTACGGAACGGAGTCTAGACTTTTTGGAAATCCAGTTCCCTAGGTGAAATCACGTAGAAATAAATTTCCAAATTTTCGAAGAAGTGATCTACAGTTTCATCCGGATGCTTCAGTCCGAATCGGATCCGATCGGACTCGGCCCGGCGGCGCGCAACGCGCCGTTTTTCCGCCCCCGGAGATGAGGAGACAGAGTGATCATGAAGACCAAGCTGATGGCCGCCGCGGCCGCCGCAATCCTGGCCATGCCGCTCGCGCATGCCGAGAAGATCGGCGTGACGATGGCATCGTTCGACGACACGTTCCTGACGATCCTGCGCAACAGCATCGGCGATGCGGCGAAGAAGGACGGCGCGACCGTGCAGATCGAGGACGGCGGCAACGACGTCGGCAAGCAGTTGAGCCAGGTCCAGAACATGATCGCGCAGAAGGTCGACGCGATTATCGTGAATGCGGTCGACACCGACGCGACGCCGAAGATCACCAAGATGGTGACCGCCGCGAAGATCCCGCTCGTCTACGTGAACCGCAAGCCGGTCGATTTCGACAAGCTGCCGGCCGGCGTCGCGGTGGTCGCCTCCGACGAGAAACAGTCGGGCACGCTGCAGGCGCGCCAGGTGTGCAAGCTGCTCGGCGGCAAGGGCGACATCCTGGTGCTGATGGGCGAGCTGTCCAACGAGTCGGCGCGCGCGCGCACCAAGGACATCGAGGACGTGATCGCGACCAAGGACTGTGCCGGCATGAAGATCGTCGACAAGCGCGAAGGCAAGTGGAGCCGCACGCAGGGCCAGGACATCACGATGAACTGGCTGAGCTCCGGGACGAAGTTCGACGCGATCGTGTCGAACAACGACGAAATGGCGATCGGCGCGATCAACGCGCTGAAGGCCGCGCGCAAGCTGACGCCGAAGACGGTCGTCGCGGGCATCGACGCGACGCCGGACGGGCTCGCGGCGATGAAGAGCGGCGAGCTGAAGGTGTCGGTGTACCAGAACGCGGCCGGGCAGGGCGCGCAGGCCGTCGCGGCCGCGCTCAAGCTGGCGAAGAAGCAGCCCGTCGAGCGCTTCGTGAACGTCCCCTTCGAACTCGTCACGCCGGAGAACATGAACCAGTACGCGAAGCACTGACCGGTTTTTCCGCTGAACTGCGCGGGCCCGGCGTGTCCGGGTTCGCGTGTGACTTTCGAGGAACGTCCATGTTTACAGCCAGGATGGCGCGCTCGATGGCGAGCGAAAGCGCGCCGGCCGCCTCGTCCGCCGCACCGGGTTCGTCCGGTGTGCCCGCCGCCGACTGCGTGCTCGAGGTGCGCGGCGTCGGCAAGTCGTTTCCCGGCGTCGTCGCGCTCGACGGCGTGCAGTTCCGCGTGCGGCGCGGCACCGTGCATGCGCTGATGGGCGAGAACGGCGCCGGCAAGTCGACGCTGATGAAGATCATCGCCGGCGTCTACACGCCCGACCAGGGCGAGATCCTGATCAACGGCGAGCCCGTCGTGCTGAACGGCCCGCTCGACGCGCTCGATCGCGGGATCGCGATGATCCACCAGGAACTCAACCTGATGTCGTACATGACGGTCGCCGAGAACATCTGGATCCGCCGCGAACCGAAGAACCGCTTCGGCCTGATCGATCACGCCGAGCTGCGCCGCCGCACCGCCGCGCTGTTCGAGCGGCTGTCGATCGACATCGACCCGGAAGCCGACGTGCGCACGCTGACGGTCGCGAGCCGCCAGATGGTCGAGATCGCGAAGGCCGTGTCGTTCGACTCCGACGTGCTGATCATGGACGAGCCGACTTCCGCGCTGACCGACAAGGAGGTCACGCACCTGTTCCGCATCATTCGCCAGCTGCGCGAGCAGGGCAAGGGCATCGTCTACATCACGCACAAGATGAACGAGCTGTTCGAGATCGCCGACGAGTTCTCGGTGTTCCGCGACGGCAAGTACATCGGCACGCACGCGTCGAGCGACGTCACGCGCGACGACATCATCCGGATGATGGTCGGCCGCGAGATCACGCAGATGTTCCCGAAGGAGGAGGTGCCGATCGGCGACGTCGTGCTGGCCGTGAAGAACCTCGGCGTCGACGGGGTGTTCCGCGACGTCAGCTTCGAGCTGCGCGCGGGCGAGATCCTCGGCGTCGCGGGCCTCGTCGGCTCGGGGCGCTCGAACGTCGCGGAGGCGCTGTTCGGCGTCGTGCCGGCCACCGCCGGCGAGATCCTGATCGACGGCAAGCCGGTACGCATCGCCACGCCCGCGCAGGCGATGAAGCACGGGATGGCGTTCCTCACCGAGGACCGCAAGGACACCGGCTGCTTCCTGAATCTCGACCTGCTCGCGAACATGGAAGCGGCGGTGCTCAGCAACCGCTACGTGAAGTTCAATTTCGTGCGGCAGGCGCAGTTGAAACGCGACTGCGAGGCAATGAGCCGGATGCTGCGCGTGAAGACGCCCGGGCTGCACGAGGAAATCCAGAACCTGTCGGGCGGCAACCAGCAGAAGGTGCTGATCGGCAGATGGTTGCTCACGCAACCGCGCATCCTGATCCTCGACGAGCCGACCCGCGGGATCGACGTCGGCGCGAAGGCCGAGATCCACCGGCTCGTCAGCGCGCTCGCCGGCAAGGGCGTCGCGGTGCTGATGATCTCGTCGGAGATGCCGGAGGTGCTCGGCATGAGCGATCGCGTGATGGTGATGCACGAAGGCCGGATGACCGGCATCGTCGAACGCAAGGACGCCGACCAGGTCCGCATCATGGACCTGGCCTCGCGCTGAGCCGCAACAAGCATGGAGACAACTGAAATGGGCAACCTGAATCCGGTCGCGGACGCGCAGTCCATGACGATCAAGACGCGGCACGCGAAGTGGCCGCCCGAACTGAGCATCTTCCTGGTGCTGGTGGGCATCAGCCTGTTCTTCGAGGTGATCGGCTGGCTCGTCGTCGGGCAGA
Organism: Burkholderia sp. BCC1996; assembly: GCF_905339955.1. Lineage (NCBI taxonomy): Bacteria > Pseudomonadati > Pseudomonadota > Betaproteobacteria > Burkholderiales > Burkholderiaceae > Burkholderia > Burkholderia sp. BCC1996. The sequence goes on along the minus strand of NZ_CAJPHM010000031.1, from coordinate 47,532 downwards.
GCTTCCTGTTCAACGCGGAGCGGCTCGAGATCATCGTGCTGCAGATGGCCGTGATCGGCATCATCGCGGTCGGCGTGAACCTCGTGATCATCACGAGCGGGATCGACCTGTCGTCGGGGTCCGTCGTCGCGGCGGCGGCGGTCGTGTCGGCCAGCCTCGCGCAGGTGTCCGATTTTCCGCGCGCGGTGTTCCCGCACCTGACCGACCTGCCGATCATCTGGCCGGTGCTGGCCGGCGTGTGCGTCGGGCTGCTGGTCGGCCTGCTGAACGGCTCGCTGATCGCGCTGACGGGCATCCCGCCGTTCATCGCGACGCTCGGCACGATGGTGGCCGCGCGCGGCTTCGCGAAGTGGTTCACCAACGGGATGCCGGTGTCGATGCTGACCGACCAGTTCGCGGCGATCGGCGCGGGCGCGAACCCGGTGATCATCTTCGTCGTGGTGGCCGCGATCTTCCACGTCGTGCTGCGCTACACGCGCTTCGGCAAGTACACGTATGCGATCGGCGCGAACCGCCACGCGGCCGTCGTGTCGGGCATCAACGTGACGCGCCACCTGGTGTTCGTCTATGCGATCGCGGGCCTCCTGAGCGGGATCGCCGGCACCGTGACGGCCGCGCGCGCGATCTCAGGCCAGTCGGGCATGGGCGTGATGTACGAGCTCGACGCGATCGCGGCCGTCGTGATCGGCGGCACGTCGCTGTCGGGCGGCCTCGGGCGCGTGACGGGCACCGTGATCGGCGTGCTGATCCTCGGCGTGATGACGTCGGGCTTCACGTTCATCCGGATCGACGCGTACTACCAGGAGATGGTCAAGGGCGCGATCATCGTCGCGGCCGTGATCGCCGACCAGTATCGCAACAAGAAATCGCGCCGCTGACCGGCCGAGATCGAACACACAACCGATCGGGAAGAAAATGAAGATCGCTTTGGATCCCTACATGATTCGCCACCTGCCGCTCGACCGGCTGCCGCATGCGGTGGCCGAGCTCGGCTACGACCAGATCGAGCTGTCGCCGCGCAGCGACTTTCTCGACTGGTGGGTGATGCCGCGCGCGACGCGCGAGCGCATGGCCGCGTTCCGGCAAGCGTTGCGCGCGAGCGGCGTGGGCCTTGCGTCGCTGCAGCCGATGTACCGCTGGGCCAGCCCGTTCGATGACGAGCGGCAGTGGGCGGTGCGCTGCTGGAAGAAGGCGATCGAGGTCGCGCTTGAGATGGAATGCCCGCTGATGGTCTCCGAATTCGGGCGCGGCGCGTCGCCGGAGCGCTCGGTCGGCGAACGGGCGGGCGCGAATCCGAAGGAGCTGTGCGAAGCCGCGTGGTTCCGTTCGATGGACGAGCTGCTGCCGATCCTCGAGCGCGAACGCATCGTGCTGTCGGTCGAGCCGCATCCGGAAGACTGGATCGAGCAGCTGCAGCCGGCGATCGACATCGTCACGAACATCGGTTCGCCGTCGCTGAAGCTGTCGTACATCGCGCCGCACACGTTCTATTACGGCGACGACATGGCCGCGATGATCGCGGCCGCCGCGCCGATCCTCGCACACGTGCGCGTGGCCGACACGTTCGACCACCGCAAGAGCAGCCAGCTGCGCTACATCGTGAACCCGCCGGGCTCGAACCAGATCCGCGTGCACCAGCATCTCGACATCGGGCAGGGCGAGATCGACTGGGACGTGTTTTTCCGCGCACTCGGCAGCGCCGGCTTCGACGGCGTGATGTCGTCGTGCGTGTTCGCGTGGGAGGACCGCGCGGAAGCGTCGTCGCGCTATATGCGCGACACGATCCAGCGCTACGTCGAACGCCATTTCGAACGGGCGGCCGCGCGCTGACCCGTTTTGGAACCATTGCCGACCGGCGCGGCACGGGCCGCGCCGTCGTTGAACCAGAGACTGGAGATATCCGGATGACCTTGCAAATCGGCGTGATCGGCTGCGGCGCGATCGGCCAGGACCATATCCGCAGGCTCACGCGCACGCTGTCCGGCGCGCGCGTGGTGGCCGTCAACGACATCGATCCGCAGCAGGCGCGCGATGCGGTGACGAAGTACGGGCTCGACGCGGAAATCTACGGCGACGGCCACGAAGTGGTCGCGGCTGCCGACGTACAGGCCGTGCTCGTCACGTCGTGGGGGCCGACGCACGAAGCGTTCGTGCTCGACGCGATCGCGCACGGCAAGCCGGTGTTCTGCGAGAAACCGCTGGCCGTCACGGCCGACGGCTGCATGCGCATCGTCGAAGCCGAGGTCGCGCACGGCCGCCGGCTCGTGCAGGTCGGCTTCATGCGTCCGTACGACGAAGGCTATCGCGCGCTGAAGCGCGTGATCGACGGCGGCGAGATCGGCGCGCCGCTGATGCTGCATTGCGCGCACCGCAACCAGTCGGTCGGCGAGCGCTATACGACCGACATGGCGATCACCGACACGCTGATCCACGAGCTCGACGTGCTGCGCTGGCTGCTCGGCGAGGACTATGCGAGCGCGCAGGTCGTCTATCCGAAGAAGACGCGCCATGCGTCCGCGCATCTCGCCGATCCGCAGATCGTGCTGCTCGAAACCGCGAGCGGCGTGCGCATCGACGTCGAGATCTTCGTGAACTGCCAATACGGCTACGACATCCAGTGCGAGGTGGTCGGCGAGAACGGCATCGCGAAGCTGCCCGATCCGCCCGCGGTCGGGCTCAAGCACGCGGCGCGGCAGTCGGTCGAGATCATGACCGACTGGAAGGAGCGCTTCATCGCGTCGTACGACGTCGAGCTGCAGGCGTTCATCGACGGCGTGCGGCAGGGTGCGCTGACCGGGCCGTCCGCGTGGGACGGCTATGCGGCGGCGGTCGCGGCCGATGCGTGCGTGCGCGCGCAGCAGAGCGGGGCGGTCGAGCCGATCGCGATGGCCGAACGCCCGGCGTTCTATCGCGGCTGAACCGGCTGAACACGCCGACACCGGGCCGCGTGTCCACGCGGCCATGCTCGCGGCCGCGCGCCGCTTTCCTGCGGGACTGACCGACATGACGATGAAGATTGGCTGCGCGCCCTGCTGCTGGGGCGTCGACGACGTGAAGAACCCGCACCTGCCGCCGTGGCGGCAGGTGCTCGCCGAGGCCGCACAGGCCGGCTATTCGGGCATCGAGCTCGGCCCGTACGGCTACATCCCGCTCGAGCTCGACGTGGTGAGCGCGGAGCTCGAGCGGCAGCGTTTGAGCATCACCGCCGGCACGATCTTCGACGACCTGGTGTCGCCGGAGAACCTGCCGAACCTGCTGCGCCAGACGCGCGAGATCTGCGCGCTGATCACGCGCTTGCCGAAGCTGCCGACGCAGCCGGGCCAGCGCCATGCGGCGCCGTATCTGGTCGTGATGGACTGGGGGCACGACGAACGCGACCACGCGGCCGGCCACGCCGATCGCGCGCCGCGCCTGTCCGCCGAACGCTGGGCGCGCATGGTCGACCACATTCGCGAAATCGCGACGATCGCGCGCGACGAATTCGGCGTGCGCGCGGTGATCCATCCGCATGCGGGCGGCTACATCGAGTTCGCGGACGAGATCGACCGGATCGTCGCCGACGTCGCGGCCGATACGGCGGGCCTCTGTCTCGACACCGGCCACCTTTACTACTCGGGGATGGATCCCGAGACGTGGCTGCGCCGTCACGCGGCGCGGCTCGACTACGTGCATTTCAAGGATATCGACGCGGCCGTGTACGACGCGGTGATGGGCGAACACATCGCCTTCTTCGCGGCGTGCGCGCGTGGCGTGATGTGCCCGATCGGCACCGGCGTGCTCGACTACCGCGCGATCCGTCGCGCGCTCGACGACATCGGCTATGCGGGAACCATCACGATCGAACAGGAGCGCGATCCGCGCAATGCCGGCACGAGCCTGCGCGACGTCGCGGCGAGCCGCGAGTTTCTCGCATCGGCCGGGTTCGCGTAATCGGCCGTCGGCCCGACCCTCTGCACACACTTTGAACACCTGAACACGGACAGGAACACGACAATCATGATCGACGGACAGATTCTGCTCGGACATTCGATTCCCTGGGGCATGGTCGGCGGCGGGCTCGGCAGCCAGATCGGCTACAGCCACCGGTCGGCCGCATTGCGAGACGGCAGCTTCCAGCTCGTTGCCGGCGCATTCGACATCGATGCCGAACGCGGGCGGCAATTCGGCGTGAAGCTCGGCGTCGACGCCGGGCGCTGCTATCCCGACTACCGGACGATGTTCGACGCCGAGGCGAAGCGTGCCGACGGCATCCGCGCGGTGTCGATCGCGACGCCGAACAACACGCACTTCGAAATTTGCCGCGCGGCGCTGAACGCGGGGCTGCACGTCGTGTGCGAAAAGCCGCTGTGCTTCACGACCGAGGAGGCCGAGGCGCTGCAGCGGCTGTCGGTCGAGAAGAACCGCATCGTCGGCGTCGCGTACGGCTATTCCGGACACCAGATGATCGAGCAGGCGCGCGAAATGATCGCGCGCGGCGATCTCGGCGAGATCCGCATCGTGCAGATGCAGTTCGCGCACGGCTTTCACAGCGAGGGCGTCGAAGCCGCGAGCGCCGCCGCGCGCTGGCGCGTCGACCCGAAGTTCGCGGGGCCGAGCTACGTGCTCGGCGACATCGGCACGCATCCGCTGTACATCTCCGAAGTGATGGCGCCGGAACTGCGGATCAAACGGCTGATGTGCTCGCGGCAGAGCTTCGTGAAGAGTCGCGCGCCGCTCGAGGACAACGCGTTCACGATCATGGAGTACGACACGGGCGCGATCGGCTACGTGTGGTCGAGCGCGGTGAACGCGGGCTCGATGCACGGGCAGAAGGTGCGCGTGATCGGGTCGAAGGCGAGCGTCGAATGGTGGGACGAACATCCGAACCAGTTGCGCTACGAGATCCAGGGGCAGCCCGCGCAGGTGCTCGATCGCGGGATGGGCTATCTGCATCCGCACGCATTGCGCGAGGACCGCATCGGCGCCGGGCATCCGGAAGGGCTGTTCGAAGCGTGGTCGAATCTGTACGCACGCTTCGCGCTCGCGATGGACGCGGCCGATCGCGGCGACGCGCAGGCGTTGAAGAGCATCCGCTTTCCGGATGTCCATGCGGGCGTCGAAGGCGTGCGGTGGGTCGAGAACTGCGTGCGGTCCGCCGATGCGGGCGGCGTATGGGTCGACTATCGGTGAGCAAGCGGTGAGCCAGCGGCGGCCGATGCGCGGCGTCGGCCGGCGGCCCAGGGCGGTTGCCGGCGACCCTCGGCGTCGCCGTTCGCATCGGCGTCGGTAGACGCCCTAATCTTTACGGCTCGGCGACGGCGTTGGAAAATCGTTTCCATTCCGGCCGTGGAGCGTGTGCAGGTGATGATCGAGCGCGTGGGAGCGAGCGTGCGGCGCGGGCCGTGCCGCAAACGTGATTAAATTCGCCCTTCATGCATGTCCATAGGTGAGTCCCGGGCGCACGCGCAGGCGGCGCGCGGATCGGGGCCGTCAACTTCGCGCTATCCGATGAGTTCATCCGAGAAACCACCCGCCACCGTCGAGGCGTTCCTGCAGCATCTGACGCAGGAGTACGACGGCCTCAGCAATCGCCTGAAGGTGATTGCGCGTCACGTGGAAACGCATCGGGACCAGCTGGGCCTGGAAGGCATCCAGTCGCTCGCGGAGGCGTGCGGCGTGCAGCCGTCGGCCGTCGTCCGGTTCGCGAAGCATTTCGGCTTTTCGGGCTTCTCCGAGATGCAGCGGCTGTTCCGCGAGGGGCTGGCCCAGCAGATCGCGCCGGGCCGCGCGTACAACCTGCGGCTGCGCGACGTGATCGAATCGGGTGAGTCGAGCCTGCAGCCCGAGCAGATCGCCGACGAATTCATCAAGGGCAGCATTGCCGGCATGCAGCAGCTGCGGCAGACGCTCGACCCGCACGCGCTCGCACAGGCCGTCGACCTGCTCGCCGACACGCAGGCGATCTGGATCGCCGGCTCGCGCCGCGCGTTTCCGATCGCCGTGTATCTCGACTATGCGCTGCAGCACACCGACAAGCGCATCGGCCTGTTCAGCGCGCTCGGCAGCATGCATCTCGGCCAGATCCGCTCGGTGCGCGAGGGCGACGTGATGATCGTGATCTCGTTCATGCCGTACGCGGAAGAGACGGTGCAGGTCGCGCAGCAGGCCGTGCAGCGCGGCGCGCGCCTGATCGCGATCACCGACAGCCGGATGAGCCCGCTCGCGCGCGAGGCCGAGGTGACGCTGATGGTGCAGGACAGCGAGACGTTCGGGTTCCGTGCACTGACCGCGACGATGGGCCTCGCGCAGAGCCTGTTCGTCGCGCTCGCGTACCGGCTCGAGCTGTCGTACCTGCCGACCGCCGACGGCGCCCACGGCACGCAGGCCGGCTGAAGGCCGGCTGACGCCGGCCTTCGATTCGCCGGCCGCCCGCGCATTCCATCGGCGGGCGGCGCGTCGACCCCGCTTACTTCGCGGTCGGCATCGCGAATTCGGCGCCCTTGCCGATGCTCGACGCCCAGCGCTGCATCACCGACTTCTGGCGCGTGTAGAAGCGCACGCCTTCCTCGCCGTACGCGTGCATGTCGCCGAACAGGCTCTTCTTCCAGCCGCCGAAGCCGTGCCAGGCCATCGGCACCGGAATCGGCACGTTGATGCCGACCATGCCGACCTGGATGCGCCGCGCGAATTCGCGCGCGATGCCGCCGTCGCTCGTGAAGCATGCGACGCCGTTGCCGAATTCGTGTGCGTTGATCAGGTCGACCGCTGCGCCGAAGTCCTTCACGCGCACGCAGCCGAGCACCGGCCCGAAGATCTCTTCCTTGTAGATGCGCATGTCGGGGCTCACGTGATCGAACAGCGTGCCGCCGGTGAAGAAGCCTTCCTCGCGGCCCGGCACGCGCAGCCCGCGGCCGTCGACCACCAGTTGCGCGCCTTCGCTGACGCCTTGCCCGATATAACCTTCGATGCGCTTGAGCGCGTCGCCGGTGACGATCGGTCCCATCTCGACTTCCGGCGACATCCCGTCGCCGATCACCAGCTTGCGCGCGCGCTCGGCCACCAACGGCACGATCTTGTCGGCCACGTCGCCGACCAGCACCGCGATGCTGATCGCCATGCAGCGCTCGCCGGCCGAGCCGTACGCGGCGCCGATCAGCGCGTCGACCGCCTGCTCGATGTTCGCGTCCGGCATCACGACGAGATGGTTCTTCGCGCCGCCGAGCGCCTGCACGCGCTTGCCCGACTGCACCGCGCGCTGCTGCACGTAGGCCGCGATCGGCGTCGAGCCGACGAAGCTGACGGCCTGCACGTCCGGGTGGTCGAGGAGCGCGTCGACCGCGCCCTTGTCGCCCTGCACGACGTTGAACACGCCGGCGGGCAGGCCCGCCTGCGTGAGCAGGTCGGCGATGAACAGCGCCGCCGACGGGTCGCGTTCGCTCGGCTTCAGCACGAACGTGTTGCCCGTCGCGAGCGCGACCGGGAACATCCAGCACGGCACCATGCACGGGAAGTTGAACGGCGTGATACCCGCGACGACGCCGAGCGGCTGGCGCATCGTCCAGTTGTCGATGCCGGTGCTGACCTGGTCGGTGAAGTCGCCCTTCAGCAGTTGCGGCACGCCGCATGCGAATTCGATGATGTCGATGCCGCGCGCGACTTCGCCCTGCGCATCCGAGAACACCTTGCCGTGCTCGGCCGTGATGATGGCGGCCAGCGTGTCGCGGTGTTCGTTCATCAACTGCAGGAAGCGGTGCAGCACGCGGGCGCGGCGGATCGGCGGCGTGTCGGCCCAGGCGGGGAACGCCGCACGGGCGGACGCGACGGCGCGCTGCACTTCGTCGTCGCCGGCGAGCGCGACGCGGCGCACCGCGCGGCCGAGCGCCGGATTGAAGACGTCCTGGAAGCGGCCGCTGCGGCCGGCGACGGGTGCGCCGTCGATGTAGTGGCCGACGTCGGCGTCGGACGTATAGGCGGGAACCGTGGTCATGCGTGTCTCCTGGGCATGGGAATGGGGGTGGACGGAACCTAGTCTAGGCAAAGCGGCGGGGCGGGAGAAGGCCGCGCAGCTTGATTCACTGTTCAGAATTCTGAATAATCGGCGGATGAATCAGCAAAATGTCCAGGCGCTCTGGCCGCATATCCACTCGCTGACGGTGCTGGCCGCGGCCGGCAGTTTCACGGCCGCCGCGCAGCGGCTCGGCATCAGCAAGGCCGCGATGAGCCAGCGCATCGCCGATCTCGAGAAGGCGGCCGGCGTGCCGCTCGTGCGGCGCACGACGCGCAGCGTGCGGCTCACCGACGCCGGGCAGACGCTGGTCGACAGCACGCGCGACGCGTTCGAATCGATCGGCCAGCACTTCGCGCGCGTGAAGGACCTCGCCGGCGAGCCGCGCGGGCTGCTGCGGGTGACGGCGCCGGTCGCGCTCGGGCGCCAGCAGGTCGTGCCGCACCTGCCCGATTTCCTGCGGCAGCACCCGGGCGTGCATATCGAACTCGACCTGTCCGACCGGCTGCATTCGCTGACGCAGGAGGGCTTCGACCTCGCGATCCGCCATACGACGACCGCGCCGCAAACCCACGTCGCGTGGAAGCTGTGCGACACGCGTTCGCTGCTGGTCGCGAGCCGCGACTACCTCGACGCGCGCGGTGCGCCGCGCCACCCGAGCGAACTCGTCGACCACAGCTGCCTGTGCTACCTGCGCGACAACGAACCGGCCGCCTGGAGCTTCGAGCCGGACGGCCGGCGGCGCCAGCGCGTGAGCGTGCCGGTGCGCGGCAGCTTCGCGGCCAACAACAGCGAGGCGATGCGCGAGGCCGCGCTCGGCGGGCTCGGCATCGCGCTGCTGCCGGATTTCAGCGCGCAGCGCGATCTCGATGCCGGCCGGCTCGTCGCGCTGCTGGACGGCTGGCGGCCGTCGGGTGCGTTCGGCGACCACATCTTCGCGCTGCGGCCGTACAGCCCGGTCGTGCCGAGCGCGGTGCGTGCGCTCGTGCGGCATCTGCGCGAGCGGCTCGCGGGCGGGTTCACGGGCGCCTGACGGGCGCTCGGCGGGCGCTTGGCATGACGAGCGCGTGCCGAGCGCGGGCGCGCCGCGTCGCGCGGCCGGGCCCGGGCCGCGCGGGCAGGGGCGGCCGCGCTGCGGTAAAATCGCCGCTTCCTCCCGCGCCCGTGTGGCGCGTCATTCGAAGGTCGACAGCCGATGCAGATTCACAAGGAAGTGGACGCGCGCGGGCTCAATTGCCCGTTGCCGATCCTGCGCGCCAAGAAAGCGCTCGCCGATATGGAGAGCGGGCAGATCCTCAAGGTGCTCGCGACCGATCCGGGTTCGCAGCGCGATTTCGCCGCGTTCGCGAAGCAGACGGGCAACGAGATCGTCGAAGTGACGACCCAGGACAAGACCTTCGTGTTCCTGATGCGCCGCCGCTGACGGCCCGCATCACGCGCCCCTTGCGGCGCCCGCTCGCGCACCGCCCGCTGCGGTCCGCCGCGCCAACGGCTCGACACGAGCGCCAGCACAGACCCTCGCCCAGCGCCTGTTCCATGGGAAACGCTCGTCTGACGCCTCTGACAATTCTTAAACCTCGCCGCACGACCGGCTGCGTATACTGACCCGGCCGGTCGTCCGTCTCGGATGGATGCACCGGCCACGGTACGTCATACGAGGCGGGCACGGGGGCCATGCCTGACGCTGCCGTCGTACAAACGGGGAGAGGACATGTCCTTCAGACCAGGGACCATTCGAAGTCCGTCCGCAGCGGAATGCATCGCGCCCGCACGCGCGGCGGGGTTGAGCCGGATCGAGCTCGACCCGCAACGGGATCGCCACGCGCGTGCCGCGCTCGAGGCGTATGCCGATTCGGCGGCGGCCGAGATGCCGTGGCTGGCCGAATCGCTCGACGAACGGCTGCGCGGCGCCGCGCGGGACGACGGCGCGGGCTTCACGTATTGCGGCGCGACGATCGGGCGCGTGTTCGATCTCGCGCAGGCGTGGGCGGCGAGCCAGCCCGACTATGCGGCGCCGGCGTGGGAGCGCGTGCGCAGCCAGCTGGAGCGGATGCTGGGGCAGCCCATGCTGGGGCAGCCCACGCTGGGGCAGCCCATGCTGGGCCCGCCGGAAGCGCCGCCAGTTGCGCGACGGGAAGGATTATTCGAATAAAGGACCGTAGTCCGCGCAATTTCTTGGCGAATTTCATACTACTATGATGAAATCGCCGGTTCGTCCGTGCCCCGTTTTTGAGATGGGTGGCCGGGGCGCCGTGTCGCGCAGGTTGCGTGCTCGGCAAACGACGGCTCGCCGGCCGGTGTCGGGCGCCGCGCGCATGCTGCGCGGCGGGATGAGTGCGGGGAGCTGAACTGGACGAATCGATTTCGATTTGCGGGGTGCTATGAGAATTGCTGTACTGGATGATGATCCGGCCCAGACGGATTTCGTCAGTCAAACGCTGACGGCCGTCGGCCACACGTGCTATGCGTTCAAGGAAGGCAAGGCCCTGAAGAAGCGTCTGCAGCGCGAGACGTTCGATCTGCTCGTGCTCGACTGGAACGTGCCCGACATGTCCGGCGAGGAAGTGCTCAAGTGGGTGCGTGCGAACCAGACCGAGCACAGCCTGCCGATCATCTTCATGACGAGCCGCGACGACGAGGCGGGGATCACGCAGATCCTCAACGCCGGCGCGGACGATTACGTGGTCAAGCCCGTGTCGGGCCCGATCCTGCGCGCGCGCATCGGCTCGCTGCTGCGCCGCGCGTATCCGGTCAACGCGGAGGCGACCGTTCGCGAGTTCGACCAGTTCCGCTTCGACGTGAACCTGAAGCAGGCGTATGTCGGCGACAAGGCCGTGAGCCTCACGCAGAAGGAATTCGAGCTCGCGCTGCTGCTGTTCCAGCACCTCGACCGGCCGCTGTCGCGCGCGCACATTCTCGATCTCGTGTGGAAGCAGGCGACCGACATCCCGTCGCGCACGATGGACACGCACATCTCGATGCTGCGCACGAAGCTCGGCCTGCGGCCGGAAAACGGCTATCGCCTCGCGCCGATCTACGGCTACGGCTACCGGCTCGAGCGGGTCGGTCAGGGAGAGCCGGAGTGACCCGGCGCATCACCCAGCGCACGGCGAGCCTGCGCACGGCGGCACTGCATGCGGCGTGCGCGGTCGCGTTTGCGTTCGCGGCGCAGCAGGCCGTCGCGCAGCCGAGCGCTGCCGCGGGCAAGATGGTCGTCTACCGCACGCATGCCGGCGACACGCTGTACGACGTCGCCGCGCGCTACCTGCAGGGCCCGGACGACTGGCAGCTGCTGCAACGGATCAACGGCGTGCCCGCGCCGAAACACCTGCAGCCCGACATCGCGCTGAAGCTGCCGGTCGCGCGGCTGCGCAAGGAAAAGCTGACCGCGCGCGTCGTCGCGGTGCAGGGCACGGCCGAGCGCGCGTCCGGCGGCGCGTACGCGCCGCTCGCGAACGAAGCGACGCTGACCGAGGGCGACCGCGTGCGCACGGGCGCGAACGGCTTCCTGACGCTCGAACTGGCCGACGGCACGCACATGAGCCTGCCGCCCGACAGCCAGCTCGACCTGAAGACCTTGCGCCGCACCGTGCTGACCGGCACGCTCGATCGCGAGTTCGAGCTCACGCGTGGCTCGGTCGACAGCGAGGTCACGCATCTGAAGAAGCGCGACGACCGCTTCCAGATCCGCTCGCCGTCGGTCGTGGCCGGCGTGCGCGGCACGCGGTTCCGCGTGAACTACGACGCCGCCGGCAACGCGGCGACGCGTGTCGAGGTGCTCGACGGCACCGTCGGCGTCGCGGGCAAGCAGCAGCCGGCCGACCCGACGCTCGTGCATGCGAACTTCGGCAGCGTCACGACGTCGTCCGGCGCGGTCGGCGCACCCGTGCAGCTGCTGCCGGCGCCCGCGCTCACGCATCCGGACAAGGTGCAGGACGAGCCCGACCTCACGTTCGACGTCGCGCCGCTCGAGCATGCGCATGCCTATCACCTGCAACTCGCGCGCGACGCGGGCATGCTCGAACTGTTCAGCGAAACGCGCACGGTCTCGTCGCGCGCGGTGTTCCGCGAGGTGCCGAACGGCACGTACTTCGTCCGGATTTCCGCGATCGACGACAACGGCCTCGAAGGCATGCCGCACATTTACGCGTTCGAGCGGCGCCTGATGGGGCTCGATGCGAGCGCGTCGCCCGGCCCGGACGGCTACGAGTTCCGCTGGGCGCCGAACGACGCGGCCAAGGACGCGCGTTATCGGTTCGTGCTGTCGCACTCGAAGGACCTGAGCGCGCCGGTCGTCGACCAGATGGGCCTGCAGGCGCGCCGGATCACGGTCTCCCACCTGCCGCCCGGCGACTACTACTGGGCGGTGACGGTCGAGGAGTTCGAGGGCGGCAAGTTCTATCAGAAGACGAGTCCGGTCAACGCGTTCACGTTGTCGCGCTGACCCGCGGCGCATGAAAACCGACTCCGTTTCCCCGCGGCGGCGCCTCGGCCGCCGCTTCCTGATCGAGTGGATCGCGATCGGCTGCCTCGGGATCGCGGTGATACTCGCGTGCGCGCTCGGCCGGCTGTCGTCGAGCGTCGACGGGCTGATCTACGACCGGCTGCTGATGCTGCGCAGCCTGCCGCTGTCGCCCGACGTCGTCGTCGTCGACATCGACAACCAGAGCCTGTCCGCACTCGGCCGCTGGCCGTGGCCGCGCAGCGTGCACGCGCGGCTGCTCGACACGCTGGCGCGTGCGCAGCCGGCCGCGGTCGTCTACGACGTGCTGTTTACCGAGCAGTCGCCGGAGGATCGCGCGTTCGCCGACGCCATGGCCCGTGTGCCGACCTTCCTGCCCGTCTTGCTGAGCCCCGAACAGGCGGACGGCACGCGCACCGTCGATCCGCCGGTGGCGGAGTTGTCGGCGCGCACGATGGGACTCGGCCACATCAATCTCGAAGTCGATCCCGACGGCATCGTGCGTAGCGTCGCGCTGTTCGAAAGCGACGGCCGCGTGCGCTGGCCGCAGCTGATGGTGCCCGTCTATCGTGCGATCCAGGCCGGCCGGCTGCATCCGGTCGGCGGCACGCCCGGCGCGCAAGCGCACGACCTGTCGCGCGACGCGACCGGCGACGGCCGCTACCTGATCCCGTTCAGCCGCAACACGCCCGCGTATCCGACGCTGTCGTTCGACGACGTGCTCGAAGGGCGCGTGAAACCCGACGCACTGCGCGGCAAGATCGTCGTCGTCGGCGTGACGGCGTCGGGCCTCTTCGACCGCTTCGCGACGCCGGTGTCGGGCGACTTCGGTCCGCTCGCCGGCGTGTACATCCATGCGAACGTGCTCGACATGCTGACGACCGGCAGCGCGATCCTGCCTGCATCGCGGGCCGGACTCTTCGCCGCCTCGCTGCTGCCGCTCGCCGTGCTGCTGGGCGGCTTCCTGATGCTGTCGCCATGGCGCGCGCTGCTGCTGACGCTGAGCCTGGCCGCGCTGGCCGTCGTCGCGAGCCTGGCGCTGCTGTTCGAGGCGCGCATATGGCTATCGCCCGCGCCGGCCATCTTCGGGCTGGTCGCCGTCTATCCGATCTGGAACTGGCGGCGCCTGGAAATGACGATGTCGTACCTGCGCCGCGAGCTGCAGCGGCTCGCCGACGAGCCGCACCTGCTGCCCGAGGCGCCGCGCACGCGCAGCGTCGGCGGCGACGTGCTCGAACGGCAGATGGCGCTGATGGCGCAGGCCGCGCAGCGCGTGCAGGACATGAAGCGCTTCGTGTGGGACAGCCTCGACAGCATGCCGGAGCCGATCTTCGTCACCGACCTGGCCGGCACCGTGCTGATCGCGAACCATGCGGCGAAGCGCTACGGTTCGCGGCTCGCGCTGCCGGTGCCGGAAGGGCGGCCGCTGCGCGCCGCGCTCGGCGAGCTGACCTTCATGAAGACCGTCGACGGCAACGCCGAACACGACGTCACGATCCGCGCACACTGGCCGGACGCGCTCGACCCGACGCTCGGGGCCGAAGACGAAGCGATGGCGCGCGGCATCGAGGTGCGCGATCGCGACGGGCTCGACCATCTGTTACGCTACGCCCCGTGTACGAACGCGCAGGGCCACGTGACGGGCTGGATCGCCGGTCTGGTCGACGTGACCGAGCTGCACGCGGCCGAGCGGCAGCGCGAGGAGGCGCTGCACCTGCTGTCGCACGACATGCGCTCGCCGCAGTCGTCGATCCTCGCGCTCGTCGAGATCGAGCGCGATCGCGTCGAAACCGACGCGATGCGCGGGCTGCTCGCGCGGATCGAGCGCTATGCGCACCGTGCGCTGTCGCTCGCCGACGAGTTCGTGCAGCTGGCGCGCGCGGAGTCGCAGGCGTACCAGCTCGAACCGACGAGCCTGGTCGACGTGCTGATCGACGCGAGCGACGAAGTCTGGCCGCAGGCGCAGGCAAAGCGCATCCGCATCGAGACCGACGCCGGGGCCGACATGTGCTGGACGCGCGCCGACCGCTCGCTGATCACGCGTGCGTTCGTCAACCTGCTGAACAACGCAGTCAAATACAGTCCGTCCGACACGGTGATCGCGTGTACGCTGTCGGTCGAGCATGCATCGAAGCGGATCTTCTGTACGATTCGCGATCAGGGGTACGGCATCGCGCCGGAAGATCTGCAGCATCTGTTCGAGCGTTTCAAGCGGTTCCATGCCGGCGAGCGGCCCGAAATCTCGGGCTCCGGGCTCGGCATGGCATTCGTGAAGACGGTCGTCACGCGCCACGGCGGCAGCGTGACGGTCGACAGCGAAGTGGGTGTCGGCACCGCGGTGACGGTGTCGCTGCCCGCGATCGACGAGCCGTCCGCCTGACAGGGCCGGGCACGACGGCAGGCATTTGGGGGAAGTCATGAGAAAGGAATGGGCAGCGGCCGCGCTGGCGGCGTCGCTGTTGACGGGTTGCGCCGGCGTCACGACCGGCGTGAGCGCGCTCGGGCAGCCGAATGCGTTCGCATCCGGTGCGCACGGCTACGATTTCGTGCGCACGGCCGCTCAGGCCGACGATGCCGAATACCGGCAGATCGAGACGCTCGTGCACGACGAGCTCGCGCAGCGCGGCTTCGACGCGCAGCCTGGCCAGGCCGCGCGCTACCGGCTGTCGATCGCGTATGCGACGCAGCCGGCGTCGGTCGCGGCGACGGCCGACCAGTGCGGCGCGGCAAGCAGCGCGTGCGTGACCGTCGACGGACCGGCGCCGTTCGCGCTGCCGTTCGCGGGCAAGGTGTACCGCCACGTGCTGACGCTGCGTTTCGTCGATGCGAAGACGGGCGTCGACGTCTATCGCGTGTCGGCGTCGCTGCGCGATCGCGATGCGCTCACGCAGAAGGCCGCGCCGACGCTCGTGAAGAGCGCGCTCGCGAAGCTGCCGTTCGAGCAGGGTGACGGCTGGCTCGTGAAGACGAAAAAAGACGACGCGGGCGCAATGCCGGGCGTCGTCTCGGTGAAGCCGGCCGTCACGCGCTGACGCGCCGGCCGTGACGCGAGGGCGGCCCGCCGGGGAGGCGAGGCAGGCCCGTGCCGCGTTCAGGCAGCCGGTTGCCCGTTGCCGCGCGCGCGCAGGTACGCGTCGAAGTCGGTGCCGACTTCCGGGTGGCGCAGCGCGAACTCGACCGTCGCCTTCAGGTAGCCGAGCTTGCTGCCGCAGTCATAGCGCGTGCCCTGGTACTTGTAGGCCAGCACCTGTTCGTCGGCGAGCAGCGCCTGGATCGCGTCGGTGAGCTGCAGCTCGCCGCCCGCGCCCGGCTTCAGCGCACGCAGGTGTTCGAAGATCCGCGGCTTCAGGATGTAGCGGCCGACCACGCCGAGGTTCGACGGCGCGACTTCCGGCTCCGGTTTCTCGACGATCGCCGACATCTTGACGATCGACTCTTCCCACTCCTTGCCGTCGACGATGCCGTACGACTTCGTCTCCGACGGCGGGATCTCTTCCACGCCGATCACCGAGCTGTGATAGTGATCGAACACGTCGACCATCTGCTTCATCACGGGCGGGTTGCCGTCGAGCAGGTCGTCGGCGAGGATCACGGCGAACGGATTGTCGGCGACGAGCTTCTCCGCGCACAGCACCGCATGGCCGAGGCCGAGCGCTTCCGGCTGGCGCACGTAGAAGCAGTCGACATGGCTCGGCTTGATGCTGCGCACGAGCTCGAGCAGCTTCTCCTTGCCGCGCGCCTCGAGTTCGGCCTCGACCTCGTACGACTTGTCGAAGTGATCCTCGATCGCGCGCTTGCTGCGCCCGGTCACGAAGATCATCTCGGTGATGCCCGCGGCGATCGCTTCCTCGACTGCGTACTGGATCAGCGGCTTGTCGACGACGGGCAGCATTTCCTTCGGGCTCGCCTTCGTTGCCGGGAGGAACCGCGTGCCGAGACCGGCAACGGGGAATACCGCCTTGGTGACTTTCAACATGATCGAACCTTTATTCCTGTAATCGACTTGTCAGACAGCCTATGTTCACGTTCTGATTATAGTGAACGCAAACGACCTTACCGTTTGTTACGCAGGCAACCGATCGAGCTGAGCGCGCAGTTTTTCGAGCGTGCTCTGGAATTCGGCGACGCGCTTCTGCTCCTGCTCGACCACGGCCGGCGGGGCTTTCGCGACGAACGCCTCGTTGCCGAGCTTCGCATTGCACTTCGCGATCTCGCCCGTCAGGCGCGCGATTTCCTTCGACAGGCGCTCGCGTTCGGCCGCGACGTCGATTTCCACCTTCAGCACCAGCTTGTTCGGGCCCACGATCGCGATCGGCGCGCCGTGCGCTTCCTTGTCGAGGGTCGCTTCGTCGGCCAGGATCTGCACTTCCGACAGGCGCGCGAGCGCCTGCACGTACGGCGCGAACGAGCGCAGGCGCTCGGCATCGCCGGCCGCGAGCAGCGGCACCTTGGTCGCCGGCGACAGGTTCATCTCGCCGCGCAGGTTGCGGCACGCGTCGACGATCGCCTTCAGGTCGGCCGCCCATTGTTCGGACGCCTCGTCGATCTTCTGCAGGTTCGCGACCGGATACGCCTGCGTCATCAGCGACGCTTCGCCCTCGGCCTGGCCTTGCGGATAACGGCCGGCGAGCGGCGCGACCTTCTGCCAGAGCGCTTCGGTGATGAACGGGATGATCGGGTGCGCGAGGCGCAGCACCGTTTCCAGCACGCGCAGCAGCGTGCGGCGCGTCGCGCGCTGCTGTTCCGGCGTGCCGTTCTGGATCTGCACCTTCGCGAGTTCGAGGTACCAGTCGCAGTACTCGTCCCACACGAACTTGTAGATGCTGGTCGCGATGTTGTCGAAGCGGTAATCGGCGAAGCCCTTCGCGATGTCGGCCTCGGTGCGCTGCAGGAGCGACACGATCCAGCGGTCGGCCGCCGAGAAGTCGAGGTAGCCGCCGGGGCCGCAGTCGCCCGCGCCGCACACTTCCGGCTTGTCGGCGCCGCAGTCGTGGCCTTCGCAGTTCATCAGCACGAAGCGCGTCGCGTTCCACAGCTTGTTGCAGAAGTTGCGATAGCCTTCGCAGCGCGCGAGGTCGAAGTTCACGTTGCGGCCGAGCGTCGCCATCGACGCCATCGTGAAGCGCAGCGCGTCGGTGCCGAACGCGGCGATGCCGTCCGGGAATTCCTTGCGCGTCTTCTTCTCGATGGTGGCGGCCTGCTTCGGGTTCATCAGGCCGGTCGTGCGCTTCGCGACCAGCGTCTCGAGGTCGATGCCGTCGACGATGTCGATCGGGTCGAGCGTGTTGCCCTTGCTCTTCGACATCTTCTGGCCTTCCGCGTCGCGCACGAGACCGTGCACGTAGACGGTGTGGAACGGCACCTTGCCGGTGAAGTGCGTCGTCATCATCACCATCCGGGCGACCCAGAAGAAGATGATGTCGAAGCCGGTGACGAGCACCGACGACGGCAGGAAGTGCTGCAGTTCAGGCGTTTCGTTCGGCCAGCCGAGCGACGAGAACGGCACGAGCGCCGACGAGAACCACGTGTCGAGCACGTCCTCGTCGCGCTTCAGCGCGCCGGTGTAGCCCTTCGCGGCGGCCTGCGCGCGCGCCTCTTCCTCGTCGCGCGCGACGAACACCTCGCCGTTCTCGCCGTACCACGCGGGAATCTGGTGGCCCCACCAGAGCTGGCGCGAGATGCACCAGTCCTGGATGTTCTCGAGCCACTGGTAGTAGGTGGTCGTCCAGTTTTCCGGCACGAACTTGATCTGGCCGCTGCGCACGACGTCGAGCGACGTTTCGGTGATCGACTTGCCCGGGTTGAACGTGCCTTCCGGCGCCGCCTTCGTCATCGCGACGAACCACTGGTCGGTCAGCATCGGCTCGATCACGACGCCCGTGCGGTCGCCGCGCGGCACCATCAGCTTGTGCGGCTTCACGGAGTCGAGGAAGCCCTCCGCGTCGAGATCGGCGACGATCGCCTTGCGCGCGTCGAAGCGGTCGAGGCCGCGATACTGCTCGGGGCCGTTGTCGTTGATCTTCGCGTCGAGCGTGAGGATCTCGATCGGCGCGAGGTTGTGGCGCAGGCCGACCTGGTAGTCGTTGAAGTCGTGCGCGGGCGTGACCTTCACGACGCCCGTGCCGAACTCGCGGTCGACGTAGTCGTCGGCGATCACCGGGATCTCGCGGCCCGTCAGCGGCAGCGTGACGAGCTTGCCGATCAGGTGCGCGTAGCGCTCGTCTTCCGGGTGGACCATCAGCGCGACGTCGCCGAGCATCGTTTCCGGACGCGTGGTCGCGACGGTCAGCGAGCCCGAACCGTCGACGAGCGGGTAGCGGATGTGCCACAGGTGGCCGTTTTCCTCCTCGCTCGCGACTTCGAGGTCGGACACCGCGGTGAGCAGCACCGGATCCCAGTTCACGAGGCGCTTGCCGCGGTAGATCAGGCCCTGTTCGTAGAGCGTGACGAACACGTCGCGCACGGCGGCCGACATCTTGTCGTCCATCGTGAAATATTCGCGCGACCAGTCGGTCGACGCGCCGAGGCGGCGCACCTGGCCCGTGATCGTCGAGCCGGACTGCTGCTTCCACTCCCACACGCGCTCGACGAACTTCTCGCGGCCGAGGTCATGGCGCGATACGCCCTGCGCGTCGAGCTGGCGCTCGACGACGATCTGGGTCGCGATCCCCGCGTGGTCGGTGCCGGGTACCCACAGCGTGTTCTCGCCGAGCATCCGGTGGTAGCGGGCGAGGCCGTCCATGATCGTCTGGTTGAACGCGTGGCCCATGTGCAGCGTGCCGGTGACGTTCGGCGGCGGCAGCTGGATCGCGAAATCGGGACGCGCCGGGTCGAATGCCGGGGCGGCATAGCCGCGTTTTTCCCACTCCGGCCCCCATTGGGACTCGATGGTGTGGGGCTCGAAACTCTTCGCAAGCGTGCTGTCGCTCATGGTTGGAAATCTGCCGAAAAATGCGTGAATTGGATGCCGAATCTGACAATTATAAATGGATGCACATCGGCCAGCCATCGCTTGCCCGCGCGGGCGCGTCGCAAGGGGCGCGCAGCGCGGGCGACGGCCCGCGGCACAACGGATCGGAAACGGCATCGCGCGGCCGACTTATAATGGCGGGTCCGCATTTTTCTCGCACGTCCGCTGCCGCTCCATGCCCGATCTGCTCGCCAATCTGAACCCTGAACAATACGCCGCCGTCACGCTGCCGAACGAACCGGCGCTGATCCTCGCGGGGGCGGGCAGCGGCAAGACCCGCGTGCTGATCACACGTATCGCGTGGCTGATCCAGCAGGGCTACGCATCGCCGGCCACCGTGCTCGCCGTCACCTTCACGAACAAGGCCGCGCGCGAGATGATGGCGCGGCTGTCGGCGATGATGCCGATCGACACGCGCGGGATGTGGATCGGCACGTTCCACGGGCTGTGCAACCGGATGCTGCGCACGCACTGGCGCGACGCCGGCCTGCCGCAGACCTTCCAGATCCTCGACACGGCCGACCAGCTGTCGGCGATCAAGCGGCTGATGAAGGCGGCGAACGTCGACGACGAGAAATACCCGCCGAAGAACGTCCAGTACTTCATCAACAACGCGAAGGAGCAGGGGCTGCGGCCCGACAAGGTCGACGCGTCCGACAACTTCAACCGCAAGTTCGTCGAGCTGTACCAGGCGTACGACCAGCAGTGCCAGCGCGAGGGCGTCGTCGATTTCCCCGAGCTGCTGCTGCGCTGCTACGAGCTGCTCGCGTACAACGCGCCGCTGCGCGCGCACTACCAGGCGCGTTTCAGGCACATCCTCGTCGACGAGTTCCAGGACACCAACAAGCTGCAGTACGCGTGGCTCAAGATGCTCGCGGGCGGCGAGAACGCGATCTTCGCGGTCGGCGACGACGACCAGTCGATCTACGCGTTCCGCGGCGCGAACGTCGGCAACATGCGCGACTTCGAAGACGAATTCCGCGTGCGCAACCTGATCAAGCTCGAGCAGAACTACCGGTCGCACGGCAACATCCTCGATGCGGCGAACCAGCTGATCTCGAACAACGCGCATCGCCTCGGCAAGAACCTGCGCACCGACGCCGGTCACGGCGAGCCCGTGCGCGTGTACGAGGCGAGCACCGATGCGCAGGAAGCCGGCTGGATCGTCGAGGAGATCCGCTCGCTGATCAACACCGGGATGTCGCGCAGCGAGGTGGCCGTCCTGTATCGCAGCAACGCGCAGTCGCGCGCGATCGAGCACACGCTGATGACGTCGGGCATTCCGTATCGCGTGTACGGCGGCCTGCGCTTCTTCGAGCGCCAGGAAGTGAAGCACGCGCTCGCGTACCTGCGGCTGATCGACAATCCGAACGACGACACCGCGTTCGTGCGTGTCGTGAATTTCCCGACGCGCGGGATCGGCGCGCGCTCGATCGAGCAGCTCGCGGACGCCGCGCGCCTGTACGACTGCTCGATGGCCGCCGCGATTCCGTACGTGACCGGCAAGGCCGGCACGAGCCTCGGCGCGTTCGCAACGCTGATCGCGAAGATGCGCGCCGAGACGCAGCAGATGAGCCTGCCTGAGACGGTCGAATACGTCGTGCGCGCGAGCGGCCTCGCCGATTTCTACCAGGGCGAGCGCGAAGGCCAGGACCGCCTCGAGAACCTGCAGGAACTCGTGAACGCGGCCACCGCGTTCGTCAGCGAGGAAGGCTACGGGCTCGACGCACCGGCCCGCTCGATTCCGCTGCGCGCGGGCGCGATCGCGGCGCCGGAGCTCGGCGTGGACGCAGGCGATCCGTCGGTCGACGTGCTCGACCCGGCGCCGCTCGGCGACCCCGCGCAGAACCCCGACACGATGACGCCGCTCGCGGGCTTCCTGTCGCACGCGTCGCTCGAAGCCGGCGACAACCAGGCGCAGGCCGGCCAGGACGCGGTGCAACTGATGACGGTGCATGCGGCGAAGGGCCTCGAATTCTCGGCCGTGTTCATCACCGGCCTCGAGGAAGGGCTGTTCCCGCACGAGAACAGCGTGCTCGAATCGGACGGCCTCGAGGAAGAGCGCCGGCTGATGTACGTCGCGATCACGCGCGCGAAGGAGCGGCTCTACCTGTCGTTCGCGCAGAGCCGGATGCTGCACGGCCAGACGCGCTACAACGTGCGCTCGCGCTTCTTCGACGAACTGCCGGAGCACGTGCTGAAGTGGCTCACGCCGAAGGTCGAGGCCGGCTCGCGCTGGGGCGGCCGCTCGGACAACGCCGGCTGGGGGCGCGACTGGTTCGCGCGGCCGGGCGGCGGCAGCCGCGAGCAGGTCGTCGACGCGGCGGTCACCGCGCCGCTGCCGGCCTTCGCGAACAAGCAGCGCGCAGCCGACACCGGTTTCCGCGTCGGCCAGCCGGTCTTCCATACCAAGTTCGGCGAGGGCACGGTCACCGCGCTTGAAGGCAGCGGCGCCGATGCGAAGGCGCAGGTGAAGTTCAAGCGGCACGGCGAGAAGTGGCTCGCGCTGGCGGTCGCGAAACTGCAGGCGGTGGAATGATGAGCATCGACATGGTTGAAACGGTATCGACGCGTCCGCTCGGCATTCTGGCTGCGCTGCCCGAGGAACTCGGCGACCTGATCGCCGCGATGCGCGCCGACGGCGTGATGAAGACGATCACGCTCGGCCGCCGCGATTACCACGTCGGCACCGTGCACGGCGCGGCCTGCGTCGTCACGCTCGCGCGGGTCGGCAAGGTCGCGGCTTCCGCCACCGTCAGTGCGCTGATCCATGTGTTCGGCGTGTCCGGCGTCGTGTTCACCGGTGTCGCCGGCGGCGTGTCGCGCACGGTGCGTATCGGCGACGTCGTCGTCGCCGATACGCTGCTGCAGCACGATCTCGATGCGTCGCCGCTGTTTCCGCGCTACGAGGTGCCGCTGCTCGGCATCACGCGGTTCGCGACCGACGCGGCGCTGACGGCCCGCCTGAAGGCCGCGTGCACGCTGTTCGTCGCCGAGGAGGGCGCACAGTTCGCCGCGCGTTTCGGGCTCGCCGGCGGGACGCTGCATGGCGGGCTGATCATCAGCGGCGACCGCTTCGTGTCGAGCGAGCGGGAAGTCGTCGCGCTGCGCGACGCGCTGCCGGACGCGCTCGCGGTCGAGATGGAAGGCGCGGCGATCGCGCAGGTGTGCGCCGAACACGACGTGCCGTTCGCCATCGTGCGCACGATCTCCGATACGGCCGACGATCACGCGACGCAGTCGTTCTCGCACTTCCTGTCGGCGATCGCGAGCAGCTATTCGTCCGGCATCCTCAAGCGGTTCCTGACGTTGCATGCGACGGAGAATGGTGCAGCCGTCGTGTAGGCAAGTCTTGAAGTCGCAGGCCGGTGCCACGATTCCGGGCACCGGGATGAAGTACTACGGTCGAGTGATCGTCCAATGAAAGTGCTTGTCCGCCTGCTTGCAGCGATCGTCTTGACGATCCCGGTCTATCTCGGCCTGGCGAATTCCCCGCTGGATGAATGGTTTCAAAGCGGGGCGGGGTGGCGAGCGTTCGAGCCGCTGTTCCGCGTGTTCGAAACGCTCGGTGTTCACGGCCAGGGCGACATCCTGATCAGCACCATGCTCGGCGTCAGCTTCGTGATCGCGATCGCGCTGGTCTGGCTGGGTGCGCGAATGTTCGGTCGCGGCACACGAGAACCCCGGCACTGATAACCGCTCAACGAAACGTTTCGCAAGGTTGTTGAGCCAACGGCCGCGGCACCCAAGCCGCGGCCGTTTCGTCACGCCTTCTTGCGCCGGCTGCTTTCGAGGTTCGGCAAGAACACCGTCAGCACGCCGATCAGCGGCAGGAACGAGCACACCTTGTAGACGAACGTGATGCTCGTCGCGTCGGCGAGCTGGCCGAGCACGGCGGCGCCCACGCCGCCCAGGCCGAACGCGAAGCCGAAGAACAGGCCCGCGACCATCCCGACCTTGCCGGGCATCAGCTCCGTCGCATAGACGAGGATCGCGGCGAACGCCGACGCCAGCACGACGCCGATGATCACGCTCAGCACGCTCGTCCAGAACAGGTTCGCGTACGGCAGCAGCAGCGTGAACGGCGCGACGCCGAGGATCGACACCCAGATCACGTACTTGCGGCCGATCCGGTCGCCGACCGGCCCGCCGATCAGCGTGCCGGCCGCGACCGCCGCGAGGAACACGAACAGGTGGATCTGCGCGGCCTGCACCGACAGGTGGAACTTGTCGATCAGGTAGAACGTGAAATAGCTGTTGATGCTCGCGAGATAGAAGTACTTCGAGAACACCAGCAGCACCAGCACGCCGATCGCGGCGAGTACGCGGCCCGGCGACAGCGTCGGATGGCCGGCCGGCGCCGCCTTCTTCTTCATCGACGGATGCTTCTTGTACCAGTGGCCGATCTGCGTGAGCACGACCATCGCGACGAGCGCGGCCGCCGAGAACCACGCGATGCTGTGCTGGCCGTGCGGGATGATCACGAGCGCGGCGAGCAGCGGGCCGAGTGCCGAACCGGCGTTGCCGCCGACCTGGAACAGCGACTGCGCGAGCCCGTGCTGGCCGCCCGACGCCATCCGCGCGACGCGCGACGATTCCGGATGGAACACCGACGAGCCGCAGCCGACCAGCGCCGCCGCCGCCAGCAGCGTCGGGAAGTTCGGCGCGGCCGACATCAGCAGCAGCCCCGCGAGCGTGAAACCCATCCCGACCGGCAGCGAATAGGGCTTCGGCCGCTTGTCCGTATACAGGCCGACGAGCGGCTGCAGCAGCGACGCGGTGATCTGGTAGGTCAGCGTGATCAGGCCAATCTGCGCGAACGACAGCGCGAACTGGCTCTTGAGCATCGGATAGATCGCGAGGATCAACGACTGGATCATGTCGTTGAGCATGTGCGAGAAGCTGATCGCGCCGAGCACCGGGTAGACGGTACGCGGGGCGCGTGGAGCAGACGGCTGGGCGGCGGCGGTGCCGGCGCCCGTATCGAGGCTGGTTTCCATGTGAGCTGAGCGAGTTGAGGTGACGGGACGCGCTCTGATGGGGATCGGCGCGTTCGAATCGTTGTTGCGTCAAAGAAGTCTAATGTGGCGTATCGAGAATGTCAGGCCAAGTTTTGTCGCGATTCGGACATTGCTACGACGATTCGACCCATTGCACCCTTTTTTGGCCGGGTATAACGCTGCGGCGTGTCCGCCTTTCGTCGCGCCGCGCGGGACCGGATCGGTGTTTGTCCGGACTCAAGGCGCGCCGATCGAGGCCGTAGAAGACGCAACGACAACACAGGCGCGCCGCGCCCGGCGCCGGCCACGAGCCGGACGGGTGCAGGACGCGCGGCATGACGGGTCATTGCGTGAATGCCGGCCGCCGGAACCGACCTTTCCGGCGGCACGATCAATACGGGGAAATATCGATGAAAGCAGCTTCATTGCATCCGCGGCCGGTTGCGGCCACAGCCGCGACCGACGCAGCCGCCAGGCCCGCCTCGCGGCACGCGCGCGCAGCCCGGCACGAACGCCGGACGTGGACCGTCAAGGCGACGTTGCGCGCCGCGTTCGCGATCCTGCTGGCCGGCACGCTCGCGATCGGCGTGTTCTCGCTGTGGCAGATCAGCCGGCTGAACGCGTCGATTGCGTCGGTCTACGAGCAGGGGCACGTCGCGAGCCGGGCGGCGGAGGAAGTGCGCGCCGAGGTGCTGCGCGCGAGCCGCGCGCAGAAGATGCTGCTGACCGCCACCACCGCGAAGGAACGCGATGACCTGGGCGCCGAAGTCGGCGCGGGGCTCGCGTCGATCGGCCAGGCGCTCGCGACGCTGCAGCATTACGCGGATCCGGCCGATGCGGACGATTCCGCGCGACTGCGCGCGTTCTCGCTGGCGGTCGGCACGTGGAGCGGCCATCTGCGCGATTTCGTCGCGCTCGTGCAGGCGCAGCCGCTCGACCTGTCGCAGATGAACTGGCAGGTCGGCACGCAGGACGTGTCGCTGCTGGTCGAGACCGGCAAGCTCGAGAAGCTCGTCGCGATGCTCGTGAAGACGCGCGGCGCGAAGTCGAAGGCGACGCTCGATGCATCCGCAACGATCTTCTCGTCGTCGTTCGCGATGATCGCGGCGATGACGGCCGCGCTGATCGTGCTGGCGATCGCGATCGCCGAGCGGGTCGTGCGCCGCCTCGCGTCGCAGCTCGGCGGCGAGCCCGCCCAGGCGAAGGCGATCGCCGCCGACATCGCGCGCGGCGACCTGACGCGGCCGATTCCGCTCGGCCGGCACGACCGCGACAGCATGGTGCGCGCGCTGTCCGACATGCAGTCCGGGCTTGCGGCGACCGTCGGCGAGATCGCCGTCAGCGCCGAGGCGATCGCGGCCGCGTCCGGAGAGATCTCGACCGGCAACCTCGACCTGTCGCGGCGCACCGAGCAGCAGGCCGTCGCGCTCGAGCGCACCGCGGCCAGCATGGAAGAGCTCACGTCGACCGTGCGGCAGAATGCCGAGAACGCACGTCAGGCGAGCGCGCTCGCGGCCAATGCGTCGGCCGTCGCGGAGGCGGGCGGCGAAGTCGTCGGCCGCGTGGTCGCGACGATGAGCGAGATCGACGACAGCGCGAAGAACATTCGCGACATCATCGGCACGATCGAGGGGATCGCGTTCCAGACCAACATTCTCGCGTTGAACGCGGCGGTCGAGGCGGCGCGCGCGGGTGAGCAGGGGCGCGGTTTTTCGGTGGTCGCGGGCGAGGTGCGGCTGCTCGCGCAGCGCGCGGCGACCGCGGCGAAGGAGATCCGTGCGCTGATCGGCGCGTCGGTCGAGCGCGTCGCGAACGGCGCGGCGCTCGCGCGCGATGCGGGCAGCACGATGGACGACGTGGTGCGGGCGGTCAAGCGCGTGACCGACATCATCGGCGAGATCTCGGCGGCGTCGGACGAGCAGAGCGCCGGGATCGACGAGATCGGCCGCGCGGTCACGCAGATGGATGCCGGCACGCAGCAGAACGCCGCGCTCGTCGAGCAGGCCGCCGCCGCGGCGAATGCGCTCGACGAACAGGCGCAGGCGCTCAAGTCGCTGGTCGGACGCTTTCGCATCGCGGCGTAGGCGTCCGGCCGGCAGGTCGGCGCTTACGACTTCTTCCGCTGGTCCGGATCGATGATGACCGTGCAGGTCGTGCCCGCCGACAGCACCACGTCGGCCGGCACCTCGTCGATGCGGATGCGCACCGGCACGCGCTGCGCGAGGCGCACCCAGTTGAAGGTCGGGTTCACGTCCGCGACGAGGTCGCGGCTTTGCGGGTTGTCGCGATCGTAGATGCCGCGCGAAATGCTCTCGACGTGGCCCTTCATCACGCCGCCGCTCATCAGCCGCATCTCGGCCGGCGCGCCGACCTTCACGCGCGGCAGCTTGGTTTCCTCGAAGTAGCCGTAGACCCAGAACGAATGGCTGTCGACGATCGCGAGCTTCGCCTGGCCGGCCACCGCGTAGTTGCCCTTGAACGTCTGCAGGTTCGTGATGTAGCCGTCGACCGGTGCGACCACGCGCGTGCGTTCGAGGTTGAGCTTCGCGGCGTCGAGCGCGGCGATCGCCTGCTGGTACTGCGCATCGGCGCTCGACGCGCTGTGCGCCGCGTTCTCGCGGTTTTCCTTCGACACGACGAGCGCGTCGAGGTCGGCACGACGGGCCGCGTCGTCGCGGCGCATCTGCAGTTCCGCGCGGCGGGCGGCGACGGCCGCCTGCGCCTGCTCGACCGCGATCTGGTAGTGCGACGGGTCGATCTGCATGATCAGGTCGCCCTTTTTCACGAGCTGGTTGTCATGCACGGGCAGCTCGACGATCGCGCCCGACACGTCCGGCGCGACGTTGACGATCTCGGCACGGACGCGGCCGTCGCGCGTCCAGGGATCGTCCATGTAGTGCACCCAGAGCGAGCGCCCGATCAGGATCGCGACGAGAAGGATGATGGCGGTCGCGACGAAGCCGAAGAGTTTTCTGAGAATCATGATGGTTCGGAATCAACGGTAAACGGCAAGACTCAGTCCGCCGCAAATGCAGACGAGAAGGCACGCGCGAAACAGCGACGGGTGCCAGACGAGACGGTAGAGGCCCGTGTAGGCGAGCAGGCGGTCGACGGCCCAGGTCGCGAGCGCGCCCAGGACGAACATCAGGACCACCGTGGGCATGTAGGCATCGAGAATGGCGATTTCACGCGGCATCATGATGAGGCTCCTTGTTGGGGACGCACGGGGCGGTTGCGGTTGAGCGGCTCGAGCGGCGATTCCGGATCGAGCAGCGCCGTGCGTACGAAATGCAGATGGCTCAGGATGCGTTGCAGCCGGTGGCGCTCCTCGCGCGACGGCGTGAACGCATCGAGCGTTTGCCGGGTCGCGTCGATCGCGGCGTTGACCGCGGCGAGCGCCGCGTCGAAGCGCGCCGCGTCCGGCTTGCGGAACAGCGCGGACAGCGCGGCGCGCAGCGTCTCGATCGCGCGGCGCCACGGTGTCGTCGGCGCATAGCGCGGGTCGGACGGCAGCGTCGCCAGCTCCGCGCGCAGGTCCAGCGCCGCATTGCCCGTTTCCAGCACCGCGAACATCCAGCGCAGCGCGTCGCGCTGCACGTCGGGCTGGTCGGCCGACAGCGTGTGCGCCTGGTACATCAGGTCGCGCGCGCCGCTCTCGAAGCGCGTGCGCAATCCGGCCAGCCGTGCGTGGCACGCCGCGACCACCTGGTGGCGCAGGTCGGCGAACAGCCGCTTCTTGTGCCACGGCGCGGTCGGCGGGAACAGCACCGCGAACGCGATCGCGGAGACCAGCATCGACAGCACCAGCGCGAGCGCGTCGTTCATGAAGCTCGTCGGGTCGTAGTGCGTGATGTTGTCGGGGCCGGCGAGGAAGCTGAAGAAGATCAGGTAGCCCATCCCGTAGCCGGCGAGCTTCGGCTTCAGCGTCATGAAGATGCCGATCGCGAGCAGCGGCGCGAGGGCCACGCACAGCAGCGGGAAGCCGTCGATGTGCGGGTAGATGCCGAACGTCAGCAGGAAGCCCGTGCAGACGGCCAGTGCGGTACCCATGCCCATCTGTGCGGACATCGCGGTCGGGCGCGGCGTCGACGACGCGAGCGCGCAGGTGGCCGCCGCCGTCAGCGTCAGCGTCACGCCGCTCGGCCACGCGGTCGCGATCCAGAACGCGCCGAGCACGAGGATCACGGTCGCGGTGCGAATCGCCGCGATCACCATCGCCGTCAGGTTGGTGCGCGGCTCGTAGCGTTCGATCCAGCGCTCGCGCTCGTGCGTCGCGGTCGACAGCGACGCGTAGGTTGCCGCGTATTCGTGCAGGTCCGTGATGAAGCGGTACAGGAGCTCGGTGGCCGTGTCGAAGTCGAGCAGCGGGAAATCCGGCTGCGTCTCGAGCGCGGCGCGCGTCGCGCGGATGCGGCGCGGCAGCGCGTCGCGCCACGCGAGCAACTGTTCGGCGGCGAGCGCGGCGTCGGCCGACGAGCGCACCGGCTCGCCGTTGCGCGTCAGAAGCGGCGCGATTTCGCGGAAGTACGGCTCGATCGCATCGATCGCGGCCTGCGCGCCGGCCGCGCGCAGCCGGTTCATCAGCTGGTGCAGCGCGTGGAAGCGGCTCGATACGCTCATGAACTCGCTGTTCAGGCGCGCGAGACGGCCGCTGCGCATCCGCGTGTCCGGATCCTCGAACACGGCCATGCTGCGCGCCGCTTCGAAGCCGACCACGTCCGCGACGAAGCGCGTATGGATGGTTTCGATGTGCGCGCGGTCGAGCTGGCCCGACAGTGCCGCCGCGACGTAGTCGACGAAGCTGCTGAAGCGCTTGCGCACCGTCGTGCGCATCTGCTCGCCGGTGTACTGCGGAAACACCAGCGCGCTGACGACGCCTGCCGACACGATCCCGACCATGATCTCGGCGACCCGCGTCATCGCGCTCATGAACGCGCCGTCGGGGTGTTGCGACGCCGGCAGCCCGATCAGCGCGGTCGTGTAACCGGCGAGCAGGAAGCCGTAGCTGCGGAAATTGCGGTTGCGCGCGGCGCCGGCCGTGCACAGCGCGACCCACAGCGCGACGGCCAAGAGGAACAGCTGCGGCTGCTGCGGGAACAGCCCGACGAACGTGAGCGTCGCGATCAGCCCGAAGATCGTGCCGGCGACCCGGTAGAAGCTCTTCGCGAGCACCGCGCCGCTTTGCGGCTGCATCACGATGAACACCGTGGTCATCGCCGTCTTCGGCGCGGGCAGGTCGAGCCGCATCGACACGCCGGTCGCGATGAACGCGGCGAGCAGCGCCTTGAACAGGTAGAGCCGCGCGGCGCCGTCGCTGCGGGCCCAGTCGCCGAAGGCGGCGTACCAGGCCGCGAGCGCGCCGCCGGCGTGCGTGGAAGCGGGGGAGGAGGCTGACATGACGGTCGCTCCGCGTTACCGTGCGGCCGGCGTGGCGGCTGCACCCGCCGAACCGGCCGTCGCGACCTGCGCGGGGCGCGCGGCGGCCGCGGCGGGCTTCGCACCCGATGCGGCTGCCGGCGCGGCGGCACCCGCGGCGGACGCGTCGCGCGGCGGATGGCCGCCCCGAACGTCCGCATCCGTCTGCGCCTCCGTCTCGACGCCGCCGCCGAGCGCGGCCATCAACTGCGCGCGCGCGGCGAGGCGTTCCGCGTCGATGCGGGCGGCCGTCTCCTGCGCGCGCAGCAACTGCTGCTGCGCGACGAGCACGTTCACGTAATCGGTCAGCCCGCGGCGGAAGCCTTCGCGCGACAGCTGGTAACTGCGGTCGTTGGCGGCCACCGAGCGCGCGGCGTCCTTCTTCTGCGTGTCGAGCGAGCGGATCCGCACGACCTGGTCGGCGATGTCCTTGAGCGCGCCGACGACCGTCTGGTTGTAGCGTTCGACCGCCTGGTCGTAGCCGGCGTCGGCCGCGCCGAGTTGCGCGCGCAGCCGGCCGCCTTCGAAGATCGGCAGCGACAGCGCTGGGCCGGCCGTCCAGCCGCCGTTCATCGCGCGCAGGAAGTCGGTGAACGGCGCGGTCACGCCGAAGCCGCCGACCGTCGCGAGCAGGTCGATGTTCGGGTAGAACGCGGCTTTCGCGACATCGATGCCGCGAGCCTGCGCGTCGACCGTCCAGCGGGCCGCGACGACGTCCGGGCGGCGCCCGAGCAGGTCGGCCGGCAGCGCGGACGGCAGGCCGGCCGGCGCATCGAGCGACAGGCTCGGCCGCTTGATCGCGTCGCCGGCGCCAGGACCCTTGCCCGCGAGCGCGGCGAGCTGGTGGCGCGCGAGCTGGATCGCTTCTTCGTAGCTGTCGATCTGGCGCTCGTAGTCGGGCAGCGTCGATTCGGCCTGGCTGACTTCGAGCTGCGTGCCGAGGCCGGCCTGCAGGCGCTTGCGCGCGAGATCGGCCAGCGAGCGCTGGCGTTCGAACGTTTCGTGCGCAAGGTCGAGCAGCGCGTAGTTCATCGACATGCCGACATACGCGCGCACGACGTTGACCTCGAGCTCGAGCTTCGCCGCCCGTGCGTCGGCCGCGGTCGCATGCGCGGTGTCGAGCGCGCGCTCGGTCGCGTTCTTGTCCTTGCCCCACAGGTCGAGGTGGTACGACAGGCCGAGCGTGCCGGTGTTGTTCCAGGTGTCGGTGTCGGCGAGCGGCCCCGGGCCGTAGTAGACGTTGTCGGGCCAGTGCTGGCGCATCAGCGACAGATTGCCGTTGATCTGCGGCAGTTCCGCCGAGCGCGCCACGCGCGCCATCGCCTGCGCTTCGCGCACGCGCGCCTCGGCGGCCGCCAGGCTCGGGTTGCCGGCCTGCGCGGCGGCAATCCACGCATCGAGCTGCGGATCGCGGTACGCGCGCCACCAGTCGGACGCGGGCCAGCCCGCATCGTGGTCCGCCGCGCGGATCGCGGCGCCGGCGTCGAGCGTGTTCGCTTCGATGCGGGCGGACTGCGGCTTGTTGTCGCCCATGCTCGCGCATCCGGCCATTATTAATGAGACTGCAAGAACCGCCAGTGCCAGCGTCCCTTTTGTTGCCGGAGACCGCACGATTTTCTCCCTTTCGGATATAGATAAGTCGGATGCGATTATATTTTTCAGTGATTCCTGAATAAATGGACAACGGTGCAAGTCATTTTTACGAATCCTGAGATAATATTTGTTGGCCCCTGTGCAACAATCCCTCCGGATTCATACGGGTAATGGGATGGATACGTTACAAAACATGCGGGTCTTCGTCCGCGTGGTCGACGCGGGCAGCTTTACCGCGGCCGCCCAGCAGATGAATTCGACCACCGCCTATGCGTCGCGCGCCGTGTCGGATCTCGAGGCGCACCTGCGCACGCGCCTCCTGAACCGGACGACACGCCGGATCGCGCTGACCGAAGCGGGCGAGCGCTACCTGCAGCGCTGCGAGCAGATCCTCGCGTACGTCGACCAGGCCGAAGCCGAAGCGGGCGACGCGCACGCGCGGCCGTCGGGCAAGCTGAAGGTGCATTGCTTCACGAGCCTCGGGCAGCACTATCTGGTGCCGGCCATCGCGCGCTATCGGCAGCGCTATCCGGACGTGCACGTCGAGCTGACGCTCGCGCAGCGCATGCCCGACCTGCTCGACGAGGGGTACGACGTCGCGATCGTGGTCGGCCGCGACCTGCCGGATTCGGGGCTCGTGTCGCAGCGGCTCGGGGAGAGCTACAGCGTCGTGTGCGCGTCGCCGGGCTATATCGACGCGCACGGCGTGCCGCAGACCCCGGCCGATCTCGAGCAGCACGTCTGTCTCGGGATGGTCGCGCCCGGTTTTCATTTCGACGAGTGGTCGCTGTCGGGGCCGCGCGGCGACGAAGTGGTTCCGGTCACGGCGCCGCCGTTCCGCGTGAACGTCGCCGAGGCGCTCGCGGTGGCCGTGCGGGAAGGGATGGGAATCGGCGGGTTGCCGCTCTATTCGGCGATCGGCGGGCTGCGCAGCGGACACATCGTGCGCGTGATGCCCGAATACCGGTCGCACGTGATGAACATCTACGCGCTGTATCCGTCGCGCCAGTACCTCGACGCGAAAATCCGCACCTGGGTCGATTTCCTGCGCGACGAGCTGCCGGCCACGCTGGAAGCCGACGAAGCCGCGCTCGCGCAGTTCACGGCTGCGACATGAGCGCGCGGTCGAGTGCAATCTGACGAGATTTGTCCTTCACGCAACATTTTTTTACCAACGGACCGCGGACAGTTTGATACTGTTTCAATCATCGAGATTTGGAACTGCCCACACCCGGAGTCGCAATGGATACGCAACTGATGATCGGCCTTGGAGTTTTGCTTGGTGCGGCTGCTGCCGCCGCGGCGACGCGCGATCTGCTGCGCGCGATGAAGGCACGGATGAAGCCCGTGCCGGTGCGGGTGCGCCCGTCGTCGAACGGCTCGCGCCGCGCCGATCGCTGATCGGGCGGCCTTTCAGCTCGGGTAGGGCCGCATCACGCGGCCCGATGGCTTGGCGCTCAGCCGAGCTCGACTACCTTGTCCCACGCAAACGCGGGATTCTCCAGTTCGCCGGTGCGCCGGCGGATATAGCCGCGCGGGTTGCACACCACGCGCGTGCCGCTGTCGGTCACGTAATCGAATGAAGTATGCGTGTGGCCGTGGATCCACAGGTCCACGGGCGGCCGCACGAGTTCCGCCATGTCCGTGACGAATCCCGCCGACGCCAGGTCTTCCGCATAACGCTCCGCCAGCGAGCGCAGGTGCGGCGCATGATGCGTGACGACGATCGTGCGGCCCGCGAACGGTGTCGCGAGCCGTGCTTCCAGCCACGCGCGGCCTTGCCGGTGCAGTGCGATCGCATCGGCCGGCGTGAAATCCCGCTCCGGGGCTGCCGCCGCATGCACGGACGCATCGTGCGGCCACGTCACCTGGATCAATCCCTTGAAATCGAGCATCACGCGCATGGCCGCGTCGATCGCGCGCGCGACGCTCGCCTGATCGGCGCCGAACAGCGAGAAATCGGCCCACAGCGTCGTGCCGAGCACGCGAAAGCGCTGCGCCGGATCGACGTACACGCCGTTGTTCAGGTAATGCACGTGGTCGAGCGTATGCGCGGCGTCGCGCATCGCGGTTTCGAGCGCGCCGAATTCCCCGTCGTAGTACTCGTGATTACCCGGCACGTAGATCACCGGCACGTCGGGATCGAACGTCTCGGCGGCCCAGCGCAGGCCTTCCGCGTGATTGTGGATATCACCGGCCAGCACGACGAGATCCGCGTCGGCATGCGCGATCGTGTCGGGCTGGTTGCATTCGAGATGCAGGTCGGACAGGACGCGGACTCTCATGGGCATCGCTCCGGGACGGGGGCTTCAGTGCAGGACCTTGCCGGGATTCATCAGCCCGCGCGGGTCGAGCGCGGTCTTCAGCGTGCGCATGAGCGCCGTTTCGACCGGCGACTTGTAGCGCTGCGCGTCGTCGATCTTCAGCTGGCCGATCCCGTGCTCCGCGCTGATCGTGCCGTGGTGACGGTGCACGTTGTCGTAGACGATGCGGTTGATCGGCTTCTGGAATGCCGCGAGGAACGCCTTCGGGTCGCCGCCTTCGGGCGTCTGCACGTTGTAGTGCAGGTTGCCGTCGCCGAGGTGGCCGAACGTGACCATCCGCGCGCCCGGCGCGGCTTGCTGGATCGCCGCGTCGGTTTCGCCGATGAAGCGCGCGATCGACGAGATCGGCACCGCGATGTCGTGCTTGATGTTGAGACCTTCGTCGGCCTGCGCGAGCGGGATGTGTTCGCGCAGGTCCCAGAACGCGCGCGATTGCGCGAGATTTTCCGCGACGACCGCGTCGACCACGAGCCCGGCCTCGAACGCCTCTTCCATCAGTTTTTCGAACAGCGCGCGCGCATGCGTTTCGCTTTCGTTGTCCGACAGTTCGAGCAGCACCGTCTGCGCATGCGTGCGGTCGAACGGATAGCGCAGTTGCGGATAGTGCTTGCCGACCAGCTGCATGCAGAAGTCGGACATCAGCTCGAAGCCGGTCAGCAGCGGGCCGGCCGCGCGTTGCGCGAGCGCGAGGAAGTCGAGCGCCGCGTGCGGCGACTCGAGCGCGGCCAGCGCCGTGACCTGCGCGGCCGGCAGCGGATGCAGCTTCAGCACGGCGGCCGTGATGATCCCGAGCGTGCCTTCGGCGCCGATGAACAGGTCGCGCAAGTCGTAGCCGGTGTTGTCCTTGCGCAGCCCGCGCAGGCCGTCCCAGATCTCGCCCTGCGGCGTCACGACCTCGAGCCCGAGGCACAGCTCGCGTGCGTTGCCGTAGCGCAGCACCGCGGTGCCGCCCGCGTTGGTCGACAGGTTGCCGCCGATCGTGCAGCTGCCTTCGGCAGCGAGGCTCAGCGCGAACAGCCGGCCGCCTTCGCGGGCGCGCGCCTGCACGTCGGCGAGGATCACGCCGGCGTCGACCGTGATCGTGTTGTTGTGCGGATCGAGGGCCCGCACGCGGTTCAGGCGCGCGAGGCTCAGCACGGCCTGGCTGCCGCTCGCGTCGGGCGTCGCGCCGCCGGCGAGCCCCGTGTTGCCGCCCTGCGGCACGAGCGCGACGCCGTGCGCGTTGGCGAGCCGGACGAGCGCGGCGACTTCCGCCGTATCGGCCGGTTTCAGCACCGCGCACGCACTGCCCTTGTAACGGCGGCGCCAGTCGGTCAGGAACGGTTCGGTGTCGTGCGGCTCGGTCAGCACGTAGGTGGCGCCGATCGCGTCTCGGCAGGCGGATACGAAGGCTTCGGAAGAATTCATACGTTCGGTCGCGTAAGGGTCAGGACGCGGCGCGCTGCTGCTTCGCCGCGCGCTTGAACGGCGCGACGTAGGCCAGCGCGGCCACGAAGAAGCCGACGGCGAGCGCGGTCTCGCACCAGCCGAGCGTCGCGGACAATCCGCGGTCGGACATGCCGCGCACGATGCCTTCGGCGAAATAGACGAGGATCAGCATGCTCGCCCACTGCATCGTATAGATGTT
Organism: Burkholderia sp. BCC1996; assembly: GCF_905339955.1. Classification (NCBI taxonomy): domain Bacteria; kingdom Pseudomonadati; phylum Pseudomonadota; class Betaproteobacteria; order Burkholderiales; family Burkholderiaceae; genus Burkholderia; species Burkholderia sp. BCC1996. The sequence goes on along the minus strand of NZ_CAJPHM010000031.1, from coordinate 12,157 downwards.
ACGCCGCCAGACGCCTGGCAGCGCGAGCGCGAGCGGCACGGCCTTGAGCATCAGCGCCGAGCCCCCCGGGCGCAGCGGCGCGAGCCACAGTTCCCACGCGAGCGACAGCGCGATCAGCGCGACGAGGCACGCGGCCGCGGCCAGCGCGTAGCGCGGCCGGGCGGTGACGGGGGGACGGGCAGGCGCGTTCATGCGGCCTCGGCGGCCTGGGCGTCGGCGAGGGCCGCTGCCGCACGCGCGAGCCGCACGCCAAGCGCGGCCGCGAGCGCCTTTTCGTCCGCCGACAGCCCCGCGGGCCCGCTGCGATCGTGCTGCGACACGTGCGACGCGCCGTACGGCGTGCCGCCGGTACGCGTCGTGCTGAGCGCGGATTCCGTGTACGGGATGCCGACGATCATCATCCCGTGATGCAGCAGCGGCAGCATCATCGACAGCAGCGTCGACTCCTGGCCGCCGTGCAGGCTGCCGGTGGACGTGAACACGCAGGCCGGCTTGCCGGTCAGCGCGCCCGACAGCCATTGCGGCGTCGTGCCGTCGAGGAAATACTTGAGCGAGGCGGCCATGTTGCCGAAGCGGGTCGGCGAGCCGAGCGCGAGGCCCGCGCACTCCTCGAGATCGCGCAGTTCCGCATACGGCGGGCCGTCGTCGGGGATATCGGAGGCGGTGGCTTCGCAGACCGTCGAGACGGGTGGCACGGTACGGATGCGGGCCTGCATGCCGGGCACGCTGTCGATGCCGTTCGCGATTGCGAGCGCGAGATCACGCGTGGCGCCGTGGCGGCTGTAATAGAGGACGAGGATGTCTTTCATGGGCGACGGGGCCGCATGCGGCCGCGCGGATGCCCGGTGCAGTCGGCCCCTGCTGGATCGAGCGGCTATTATAGGGGCTGAAGTCGTCGCGCAGCGCGGCGGCGGCGCGCCACCGGGCGCGCGGCGTCAGCAGAGAAGGAGAAGCCGTTTGCCGAAGTTGAGCGTCGATCTCGACACCCTCAAGCGCCTCGCGCAGTTCGCGGCCCGGCGCAGCGCCGAGGATCGCATCCCGCAAGTGGCGGGCAGCCTCACGTTCACGACGATGCTGGCACTCGTGCCGCTCGTGACGGTCGCGTTTGCGCTGTTTACCGCGTTCCCGATGTTCGCGTCGTTCCAGATCTCGCTGCAGGGGTTCCTCGCGGATCACCTGATGCCCGCGCAGTTCAACGTCCAGATCTTCAAGTACCTGAACCAGTTCGCGTCGAAGGCCAAGGGGCTGACGACGGCCGGTCTGATCGTGCTCGTCGTCACGTCCGTGATGACGATGATGACGATCGAGTCCGCGTTCAACCTGATCTGGCGGGTGCGCAAGCCGCGGCCGTTCGCGCAGCGCGTGCTCGCGTACTGGGCGCTGATCACGCTCGGGCCCTTGCTGTTCGGCGTGAGCCTGTCGATCTCGTCGTACCTGTTTACGCAATCGCTGGCGTTCACCGGCGCCGCGCCGTCGACGTCGATCGTCGAATGGCTGCTCGCGTTCGTGTCGCTGCCGCTGACCGTGCTCGCGTTCACGCTGCTGTACGTGTATCTGCCGAACTGCACGGTCGCATGGCGCGACGCGGTGATCGGCGGGCTGTTCGCGGCCATCGCGTTCGAGCTCGCGAAGCGCGGCTTCGGCTATTACGTGCGGCGCATTCCGACCTATACGGCCGTCTACGGCGCGTTCGCGGCGCTGCCGGTGTTCCTGTTGTGGGTGTATCTGAGCTGGTTCATCGCGCTGCTCGGCGCGATGGTGGCGTCCGCGCTGCCGGCGATCCGCGTCGGCCAGTTCCATCGCATCCACTATGCGGGCAGCGACCTGCTCGACGCGCTCGAATTGCTCGCGCGGCTGGCCGAGGCGCGCGCGGTCGGCAAGGCGGGCTATACGGCGATGCGGCTTGCGGCCATGTTGCGCTGCGACATGGAAACCGCGCAGCGGCTGCTGTCGACGATGGAGGAGCGGGAATGGATCGCGCGGCTGGACAGCGGCGAACGCGCGCCGCGCTACATCCTGCTGGCGAATCCGGAGCAGCTGACGCTGGCGCAGCTGTTCGACGTGCTGGTGATCGACCGCACCGAACTGACCTACCAGCTGCAGCGACGCAGCAGCCACGTCGAAGGCGCGGCATTGCTCGAGGTGCTGTCGAACGACCGGTTCGACGTATCGCTTGCGTCGCTGATCGCCGCGCACCGGCTTGCGGGTGCGCCGGCCGCGACCGTGCCCGGGCCGGTGCCCGGCGGGGCGCCCGACCCGCACGCGCGGCCGCCGAAAACGGCGTGACGCGGTACCGGGCGGGCGTTATAGCGGAATCTTGCCGGTGCAGATGTCCTTGAACATCACCCAGTCGCCCATCAGGCTGTAGATCGGGTGCCGGAACGTGGCGGGGCGGTTCTTCTCGAAGAAGAAGTGTCCGACCCACGCGAATCCGTAGCCGCACACGACCGCCGCCGGCAGCCACGGCCAGTGGCCCGTCGCGATCGCCATCGCGACGCAGCCGATCACGCCGAGCGAGCCGATGAAGTGCAGCCGGCGCGACGTCAGGTTCTGGTGTTCGTTCAGGTAGTACGGGTAGAAATCGGCGAAGCTGGCGAATTGCTCCGTATGCGTATGTGCCATGGCCGTCTCCTCGGGCCGCCGTCCATGGAGTCATTGTGCGGCGGCCGGCCGGTGTCCGCAAGCGGCGACGGCCGCGCCGCGTGGGGCTGAGCTTTCCTTTTGACAGGCTTTCCGATAGGATCGAAAGCGGTTTTGCATTCAAGCATGAGGGGACTACGATGCGCGTCAGCGATATTCTGAAAGTGAAGGGCAACACGCTGTTTACGGTGACGCCCGATAAGCCGCTGCGCGAAGCGGTCGATACGATGGCCGAACACGATATCGGTTCGCTCGTCGTAATGGAGTACGGCGATCTCGTCGGGATGCTGACGTTCCGCGAGATCATCCTGCGCCTGCACGTGAACGGCGGCGCGATCGGCGACGTGCAGGTGCGCAAGGTGATGGACGAGCCGCTCACGTGCACGCCGGAAACCGACGTCAACGAAGTGCGCCGGATGATGCTCGAGCGCCACGCGCGCTACATGCCGGTGCTCGACAAGAAGGTGCTGATGGGCGTCATTTCGTTCTACGACGTCGCGAAGACGGTCGTCGAGGCGCAGAGCTTCGAGAACCGGATGCTGAAGGCGTACATCCGCGACTGGCCGGAATCGGAAGCCGAAGCGCAGAAGCCGTGAATCGCGTCGCGCCCGGTGCCATGACGCGCGGGCGCTGCCATTCGGCGTACGGCGGCGCAGGTTCAGCCTGCGCCGCCTTTTTTTCGACAACAACCCAAGGCCCGCGCAGCTTCGCCCAGACGATGCGCGCGTATTCCGCATGAGCGATCACACGCAAGTCTCTTCCGCATCGCGCGGCGAACGGCGCGCCCACGCGTCGCAGTTCGACCTGTTGCGCCAGCGCCGTTTCGCGCCGTTCTTCACGACCCAGTTCCTGGGCGCGCTGAACGACAACGTGTTCAAGATCGGCTTCACGTCGCTCGTCACCTATCACACCGCGCGCTTTTCCGGCGTCGACGCGAAGACGGCCGCGTTCCTGATCTCCGCGATCTTCATCCTGCCGTTCGTGCTGTTCTCGGCCACCTCCGGCCAGATCGCCGACAAATACGACAAGGCGACGCTCACGCGCTTCGTGAAGTCCTTCGAGATCGTGCTGATGCTGGTCGGCGCGGCCGGTTTCGTCACGCACAGCGCGACGCTGCTGTATCTGTGCACGTTCATGATGGGGATGCACTCGACGCTGTTCGGCCCCGTCAAGTATTCATACCTGCCGCAGCATCTCGGCGACCACGAACTGGTCGGCGGCAACGGCCTCGTCGAGATGGGCACGTTCATCGCGATCCTGATCGGCACGATCATCGGCGGCGCGGCCGCGGGCATCGAAGGCAGCGGCGAGCGCGTGCTGGCGGTGAGCGTCGTCGTCATCGCGCTCGCGGGGCGGCTCGTCGCGCAGCGCGTGCCATCGACGCCCGCGCCGCAGCCCGATCTCGTGATCAACTGGAACCCGTTCAGCGAAACGTGGCGCAACCTCGGGCTCGCGCGGCAGAACCGCACCGTGTTCCTGAGCCTGCTCGGCATCTCGTGGCTGTGGTTCGTCGGCGCGACGTTCCTCACGTCGTTCTTCAATTTCGCGAAGGACGTGCTGTCCGCGAGCCCCGACGTCGTCACGGTCCTGCTCGCGACGTTCTCGGTCGGGATCGGCCTCGGCTCGCTGCTCTGCGAGCGGCTGTCGCAGCGCCGCGTCGAGATCGGCCTCGTGCCGCTCGGCTCGATCGGCATCAGCGTGTTCGCGATCGAGCTGTATTTCGCGAGCCGCTCGCTGCCGTCGCCCGGGCATCTGCTGTCGGTCGGGGAATTCCTGGGCGGCGCGCGTCACTGGCGCATCCTGGCCGACCTGTTCCTGCTCGCGATGTTCGGTGGCTTCTACAGCGTGCCGCTGTATGCGCTGATCCAGAGCCGCAGCGCGCCGACCCACCGTGCGCGGATCATCGCCGCGAACAACATCCTGAACGCGCTGTTCATGATCCTGTCGGCCCTGATGGCGATGGGGCTGACCAAGGCCGGGGTCGACATCCCCGGCCTGTTCCTCGTCACCGCGCTGCTGAACGTCGTGGTCGCGACGTACATCTACCTGCTCGTCCCCGAGTTCCTGCTGCGTTTCGTCGCGTGGGTGCTGGTGCACACGTTCTACCGGATTCGTCTCGTCCATGCGGAGCGGATCCCGGAAGAGGGCGCGGCCGTGCTCGTATGCAACCACGTGAGCTACGTCGACGCGCTCGTGCTGGCGGCTGCGAGCCCGCGGCCGATCCGGTTCGTGATGGATCACCGGATCTTCAAGGCGCGCTTCGCGAGCTGGGTGTTCCGGCATGCGAAGGCGATTCCGATCGCGCCGCGCCACGAGGATCCCGACATGCTCGCGCGCGCGTACGACGCATGCGAGTCCGCGCTGAAGGACGGCGAACTCGTGTGCATCTTCCCCGAGGGCAAGCTGACCAAGACGGGCGACATCAACACCTTCCACCACGGCATCACCGAGATCCTGGGTCGCACGCCGGCGCCCGTGATCCCGATGGCGCTGCGCGGGCTGTGGGGCAGCTATTTCTCCCGTCATGCCGATGCGCGCATGCCGCGGCCCATCAAGCGCGGCGTGATGAGCCGGCTGACGCTCGCGGTCGGCGAGCCGATCGCGGCCTCGGTCGCGACGCCCGAGGCGCTGCAGGCGGCGGTGACCGAGCTGCGCGGCGCGCGGAAGTAGGCAGGGCGGGCCCCGGCGGCTTCGTATCGGGCAGCAGACGGCTGCAAACCGGCCGGTTCGACCGGAACGGCGCAGGTCGACGATTCTCGCGCCGGGTCGTCTGCGTGGCCGGCCAGTATGGTCTGAACGGTTCACGCGGCCCGCGGGTCCGGGACGGCTGGCATAATAGCGGTTTACCTCTTTTCTCGACCGGCAAACGATCGGCCTGCCAGCGGCCCCGGCAGCGCATCGGTTTGTCCATTTCTCTTTGGGCGGTTCCATCATGTCCGGCAATACCCTCGGCACGCTTTTCACTGTCACGACCTTCGGCGAATCGCACGGTCCCGCGATCGGCTGCGTGATCGACGGCTGCCCGCCGGGAATGGGGCTGACCGAAGCCGACATCCAGGTCGAGCTCGATCGCCGCAAGCCCGGCACGTCGCGGCACGTGACGCAGCGCCAGGAAGCCGACGAGGTCGAGATCCTGTCCGGCGTGTTCGAAGGCGTGACGACCGGCACGCCGATCGCGCTGCTGATCCGCAACACCGACCAGCGCAGCAAGGATTACGGCAACATCGTCGAGACGTTCCGCCCCGGCCACGCCGACTACACCTACTGGCAGAAATACGGCATCCGCGACTACCGTGGCGGCGGCCGCTCGTCCGCGCGCCTGACCGCGCCGATCGTCGGCGCGGGCGCGGTCGCGAAGAAGTGGCTGCGCGAGCGCTTCGGCGTCGAAGTGCGCGGCTACATGAGCGGTCTCGGCGAGATCGACGTGCCGTTCGTCGACTGGTCGCACGTCCGCGAGAACCCGTTCTTCTCGCCGAATGCGGCGATCGTTCCGGAGCTGGAAGCCTACATGGACGCGCTGCGCAAGGACGGCGATTCGATCGGTGCGCGCATCGACGTCGTCGCGTCGGGCGTGCCGGTCGGCTGGGGTGAACCGGTATTCGACCGGCTCGACGCGGACATCGCGAAGGCGATGATGAGCATCAACGCGGTGAAGGGCGTCGAGATCGGCGCGGGCTTCGACAGCGTCGCGCAGCGCGGCTCGGTGCACGGCGACGAACTGACGCCGGCCGGTTTCGTCGGCAACCATGCAGGCGGCGTGCTCGGCGGGATTTCGACGGGGCAGGACATCACCGTGTCGATCGCGATCAAGCCGACCTCGAGCATCCGCACGCCGCGCCGTTCGATCACGAAGTCCGGTGAAGAAGCGACCGTCGAAACCTTCGGCCGCCACGACCCGTGCGTCGGCATTCGCGCGACGCCGATCGCCGAGTCGATGCTCGCGCTGGTGCTGATCGACCACGCGCTGCGCCATCGCGCGCAGTGCGGCGACGTCGAGACGCCGACGCCGAAGATCGCGGGCAGCGCGACCTGATGCAACGGAGCCGGCACTCGCCGGTTCGACCGATTTAGCCGATTCGATGCGAAACGGGGCGCCTGCGGCGCCCCGCTTTCATTGGGCCGGCGCGTCCGGCGGCGCGGCCGATTCGCGTACCCGCAGCTCCGGCAGTACCGCGCAACCGGGCCCGGCTGCGCCGTTTTCGAGTGCGTCGAGCAACGCACGGGCGGCCTTGCGGCCGATCGCATCGGTGTCGACCCACATCGTCGTCAGCGCCGGCCGGATTTCGCGAGCCAGCGCGACATCGTCGAACCCGGTGATCGACAGCTGCGAAGGCACGTCGATGCCCAGTGCCTGCGCCTCGAGCAGGGCGCCGAGCGCGAGTGCGTCGTTGCCGCAGATCACGGCCGTCGGGCGCGTCGCGCCGCTGTCGGCAATCGCGCGCAGGCTCGCCCGCCCGAACGCGATCGTGGCCGCGCCCTCGTGCTGGTGGATCGGCCTGACCGCGAGCCCGCGCGCGGCGAGCGTCTCGTGAATGCCGCGCAGGCGGGCCTGCACGCGGTCGTTGTCGGCCGAAGGCTGCATGATGATCGCGAAATCGCGATGCCCGAGCTCGAGCAGGTGCGTGGTCAGTCGCGCGAATGCCGCGCGGTTGTCGAAGCCGATGCAGCAGTGCGGGCTGTCGTCGCGGTAAGCATAGGTGACGACATACGGCACCCGATGCAGGTCGAGCAGTTCGAATACTTCCGGCGGATAGGCTTCGCCGACCAGCGACACCGCTTCGACGCCGCGCGACAGCATCGCGCGCACCTGCGCGAGCGCTTGCGCCGGATCGTAATTCGAGCAGCCCAGGAACAGGGTGATGCCGTGCTCGGCCATGACCGCCTGCATGCCCGCCACCTGCGATGCGAACACCTGGTCGTCGAGCGTCGGAATGATCGCCCCGGTGATGTGGGTGCGCGTGGAGGCGAGTGCGCGGCCGGCTGCATTGGGAATCCAGTTCAGCGCACGTGCCGCGTCGCGCACGCGCTGCTGCACGTCGGCCGAGACCTTGCCGGGATCGTTGTAGACGCGCGAAACGGTCGCGGTCGACACGCCGGCGAGTTTCGCGACGTCGCCGAGCACCGACCGGCCGCTGCCGCGGCGCGCGCGCGCCGTGCCACCACCGGATGAAGGCGTACTCATCGGTCATCCCCGGGCGCGGCTGCCCTGCAGGCTCCGCGTGTGGTCAAAAACGCCATCGTTTACCCTCGATTCATCGTGGTCCCGCTTGCAATCCCGGTCTCGCCTGTGAGAATGTAAGCGCTATCTTGATGCTACTCCGTATTATGTCAGACACAGATTTCAACCGCATCGTGACGTTTTCGTCGACGAAGGCCGATCAGGCCATTTTGTCCGTCGAAAATGTAAGCGGTTACATTCGATGATGACCCACACCAGACCACCCCGAATCGCTGTCGTCGGCAGCGTCAACGTCGACCTCGTCACGCATGCGCCGCGGCTGCCCGTGCCGGGCGAAACGCTGCTCGGCACCACGTTCCAGACCGTTCACGGCGGCAAGGGGGCGAACCAGGCGGTGGCCGCCGCGCGCCTCGGTGCGTCGGTCGCGATGATCGGCTGCGTCGGCAACGACGCGTTCGGCGCACGTCTGCACGACGCGCTGGCCGCGGAGCGCATCGACGTGACGCATCTGCACCGGATCGACGGCGAGGCAACCGGGGTCGCGACGATCACGGTCGATGCGCACGGCGCGAACAGCATCGTCGTCGTGCCCGGTGCAAACGCGCGCCTCGATGCCGAATTGATCGACCGGGCGCGCGACGCGATCGCCGGCGCGGCGCTGATGGTGTGCCAGCTCGAGGTGCCGATCGAGACCGTCGCGCGCGCCATCGGCAGTGCAATCGCGCATCGCACGCCGGTGCTGCTCAATCCGGCGCCGGCCCGGCCGCTGTTCGACGCATTGCTGGCCCGCATCGACTATCTCGTCGTCAACGAAACGGAAGCGGAGTCGCTGACCGGCATTGCCGTCGGCGACGACGCCTCCGCGGTGCGAGCCGCCGAAGCGCTGCGCGCGAAGGGTGTCGGCAACGTGCTGGTCACGCTGGGCGCGCGCGGCGTCTGCTGGCGCGGAAGTGCAGGGAGCGGCCGCCATCGGGCGATGGCGGTGGTCGCCGTCGATACGACGGCGGCCGGCGATACCTTCGTCGGCGGCTTCGCGGCCGCCCGGGCGAGCGGCGCGTCGATGGACGACGCGATCGCGTTCGGACAGCGTGCGGCCGCGATCAGCGTCACGCGCCACGGCGCGCAGACGTCGATTCCGACACGCGAGGAAGTGGAGCGTGGGGCCGCATAGATTCCGCGAAGACGGAACAGACCGAGGCCCGGAAACCATTCAGGACATGGAGACAAACGCAATGAACGAGAATCATGCTGTTCCGACGGCGCCGCCACGTATCCGGCGCGGACAACGTATTGCGCTCGCGCTGCTGATGGCGAGCGGGATCGTCAACTATCTCGACCGCGGCACGCTGGCCGTCGCGAGTTCGGCAATCCGGGGCGATCTCGGGCTGTCGCTCTCGCAGATGGGCTTGCTGCTGTCGGCGTTCTCGTGGAGCTACGCGCTGTGCCAGTTCCCGGTCGGCGGACTCGTCGATCGCATCGGGCCGCGCCGGCTGCTCGGCATCGGGCTGATCGTCTGGTCGCTCGCGCAGGCATCGGGCGGCATCGTGTCCACCTTCGGCTGGTTCATCGTCGCGCGCATCGTGCTGGGCATCGGCGAGGCGCCGCAGTTCCCGTCGGCGGCGCGGGTGGTGAGCAACTGGTTTCCGTTGCGTGCGCGCGGTACGCCGACCGGCATCTTCAACGCGGCGTCGCCGCTCGGCACCGCACTCGCGCCATTGCTGCTCGCGGTGCTCGTCGCATCGTTCAACTGGCGCTGGGCATTCGTCGTGACGGGCGCGCTCGGCCTCGTCGTCGCCGTCGTCTGGTTTGCGTTGTACCGCGATCCGGCGCGCGCGCAATTGACCGCGGCGGAACGCGCGTATCTCGATACCGATGCGCAGACGGCCGTCGCGATGCCGAAACTGACCTTCGCCGACTGGCGCAGCCTGTTTTCGCACGGCACGACCTGGGGCATGCTGCTCGGATTCTTCGGTTCCGTGTATCTGAACTGGGTCTACCTGACCTGGCTGCCGGGCTACCTGACGATGGAGCGTCACATGAGCCTCGTGCGCACCGGGTTTGCGGCATCCGTGCCGTTCCTGTGCGGGTTCGTCGGTTCGCTCGTTGCCGGCTGGCTCTCGGATCTGGTGACGCGCCGCAGCCGCTCGCCGGTCGTGAGCCGGCGCAACGCGGTGGTCGTCGCGATGCTCGGGATGGTCGCGTTCACGATTCCGGCCGCGCTCGTGCAGAGCAACACGGTCGCGCTCGCATGCATTTCGGTCGTGATCTTTCTCGCCAATGCGGCGTCGGCATGCTCGTGGGCGCTCGCGACGGCGGCCGCCCCGCCGAGCCGTGTCGCATCGCTCGGCGCGATCCAGAATTTCGGCGGTTTCATCGGCGGTGCGCTCGCGCCGATCCTGACGGGGGTCATCGCGCAGAGGTGGTCGTTCGTGCCGGCGCTGCTGACGGCGGCGGCAATCGCATTCGCCGGCGCGATGGCTTACCTGCTGCTGGTGCGCAAACCGATTCCCGAGCAGTCCGCGAGCGCCGCGCCCGGACCGCTGCCGGCCTGAGTCCGTCGGCTACACCCCCGTATTCACTGAAGGAAGGAGAAACAGATGCAACCACATCGGCAATCGAGCGCAACCATCGAGGGGATCGTACCGGTGATGCTGACGCCGTTCGACGACGCCGGCGCGATCGACTACGCGGGCCTCGAGCGACTCGTCGAATGGTATCTGGCGCACGGCGCGGATGCGCTGTTCGCGGTCGCGCAATCGAGCGAGATGCAATTCCTGAGTCTTGCCGAGCGTGCGGAACTCGCGCGTTTCGTGGTCGAGCGGGTGGCCGGGCGCGTGCCCGTCGTCGCGTCCGGGCACATCAGCGACGATCTGGATGCGCAGGTCGCCGAGCTGCGTGCCGCGGCAGAATCGGGTGCGCAGGGCGTCGTGCTCGTGACCAACCGCCTCGATCCGCAGCGCAAGGGCAGCGCCGCGCTTCTCGACCATCTTCACAAGCTGCTCGCCCGGTTGCCGTCGGATCTGCCGCTCGGTTTGTACGAATGTCCGGCGCCTTATCGGCGACTGCTGTCCGATGACGAACTGCGTGCGTGCATCGACACCGGCCGCTTCGTGATGTTGAAGGACGTGAGCTGCGATCTGGAGACGGTGAAGCGACGCGTCGCACTCGCCGCGGGGTCGCCGCTGAAGATCCTCAATGCAAACGCCGCGATCGCATGGGATGCGATGAAGGCGGGGTCGGCCGGTTTCAACGGCGTGTTCACCAACTTCCATCCCGACCTGTACCGATGGTTGCGCACGCAGGGCGGCTCGGATCCGGCGCTGGCCGACGAGTTGTCGACGTTCCTGGTGCTCTCGGCGGTGTCGGAAGCGCTGGGCTACCCGGCGCTTGCGAAGATCTATCATCAACGGATCGGCACGTTCGGATCGATTCGTTGCCGCGCGATCGACTACGACGTGCGCGAGCGCTTCTGGGCGCTCGACGCGGTGCTCGACAAGATCGTGTCAGGTACCGAGCATTTCCGTCGGCGGATCGCGGCGCGTTAGCGCAGCCGATGCGGGCGCGGTGCATGAGTCGCGCGCCCGATGGAGAGCCGGGCGGCGTCGAATGTCGAACGTCGAACCGACGAAAAAAACGCCGCGCGAGGCGGCGTTCTTCGGCAGTTACATGTTCGGATAATTCGGCCCGCCGCCGCCTTCCGGCGTGACCCACACGATGTTCTGCGTCGGGTCCTTGATGTCGCAGGTCTTGCAGTGCACGCAGTTCTGCGCGTTGATCACGAGGCGGTCGCTGCCGTCGTCGTTCTTCACGAACTCGTACACCGCCGCCGGGCAGAAGCGCGCCTCCGGTCCCGCGTAGGTGCGCAGGTTCACGTTCACCGGCACGTTCGCGTCCTTCAAGGTCAGGTGCGCCGGCTGGTTCTCCTCGTGGTTCGTGTTCGAGATGAACACCGACGACAACCGGTCGAACGTCAGCTTGCCGTCCGGCTTCGGGTACTCGATCGGCGTGCATTGCGACGCCGGCTTCAGCATCTCGTGGTCCGCATGCTTGTGGTGCAGCGTCCACGGCACGTTGCCGCCCATCACCTTCTGCTCGAGCCCGACCATCAGCGTGCCGAGGTACAGGCCCTTCGCCATCCACTGCTTGAAGTTGCGCGCGCGGTACAGCTCCGTGTACAGCCACGATTGCTTGAACGCATCCGGATACGCGTTGAGCTCGTCGCTCTGACGACCGGCCTGCAGCGCGTCGAACGCGGCATCGGCGGCCAGCATGCCGGTCTTGATCGCCGCGTGGCTGCCCTTGATCCGCGATGCGTTCAGGAAGCCCGCGTCGTCGCCA